>CAOKLO010000003.1 GCA_948469375.1 uncultured bacterium
CACAGGGTCAGGCAGTTATAGGGGTCGTCCACCATGGACAGGAAGCGGTCGATGGATGGCCCGTCCACCAGCAGCCGGGGCAGGCCGAAGATGTCCCAGGGGGGATCGTCCATGTGCACCGCCATCTTGATGTCGCACTCATGGCAGGTGGGCATGATGGCCTCCAGGAAGTACTTGAAGTTGTCCCACAGCTTCTCCTTAGTGACGGGGCGGTACTTCTCAAACAGCTCGTCCAGCTTCGCCATCCGCGACCGCTCCCAGCCCGGGAACGTCATGTGGTACTTTTCCGTGAAGGACATGACGTAGTCTGCCATCTCCCGGGGATCCTGCTTGATTTTTGCCGCCTCGTAATAGAGGGCGGTGGAGCCGTCCCCCACGGGGTGGAACAGGTCGGTGCGGGTCCAGTCGAACACCGGCATGAAGTTGTAGCAGATCACCTTCACCCCGAAGGGCGCCAGGTTGCGGATAGTCTGCTTGTAGTTCTCGATATACTGGTCCCGGGTGGGAAGGCCGATCTTGATGTCGTCGTGGACGTTCACCGACTCCACCACGTCCATGTTGAAGCCGTACTCGTCCAGCTGCTTCTTGACGGCGGCGATCTCGTCGGGCTGCCACACCTCCCCCGGCATCTTGTCGTGGAGCGCCCAGACGATGCCCTCCACCCCCGGGATCTGCTTGATGTCGGACAGCTTGATCTGATCGTTGCCCTCGCCGTACCAGCGCCAGGTCATTTTCATGCGATTTTCTCCTCCAATAAGGTCTTATGTAGTTAGCCAAATCAGCCATGCGCCGCTTCCGCAATATGCCCCGCACACAACCCGAACTGCTCCAACAGTGCCCCGGCAGGGCCGGAGTGTCCGAACTCGTCGTTGACGCCGATGCGCTCCACAGGGCAGGGCAAGCCGTGCTTTGCGATGACGGCGCACACCGCCTCGCCCAGTCCGCCGATGATGGAGTGCTCCTCACAGGTGACGAGCCTGCCGCACTCCTTTGCCGCTTTCAGTACCAGACCCTCGTCCAGCGGCTTGATGGTGGCCATGTCGATGACACGGGCGCTGATACCCTGCTGGGCCAGCAGCTCGGCAGCTTCCAGCGCCTCCGCCACCAGCAGGCCGTTGGCAATGAGGGCCACATCGGAACCCTCCCGCAGGACTTCACCTTTCCCAATCTCAAAAGTGAAACGGTCTGCGTCGTGGATGACCGGCGCGCCGTACCGGCTGAACCGCATATAGACGGGGCCTTGGTGCTCATAGGCGGCCCACACCATGGCTTTGGTCTCCACGTCGTCTGCCGGTGACATCACCACCATGCCGGGGATGGAGCGCATCAGCGCAAAGTCCTCACAGCACTGGTGGCTGGCCCCGTCCTCGCCTACGGAGATGCCGCCATGGGTGGCGCCGATCTTCACGTTCAGGTGGGGGTAACCGATGGAGTTGCGCACCTGCTCAAAGGCCCGCCCCGCCGCGAACATGGCAAAGCTGCTGGCAAAGGGCACATACCCCGTGGTAGACAGCCCCGCCGCCACGCACATCATGTCGCTCTCCGCGATGCCGCAGTCAAAGTGGCGGTCTGGGAACGCCTTTTTGAAGATCTCCGTCTTGGTGGCGTTGGCCAGGTCGGCGTCCAGCACCACCACATCGGGATGGGCTGCCCCCAATTCCTTCAGCGTCTCGCCGTAGCTCTGCCGGGTGGCGACTTTTTTCACATCTGCCATTTCAAACCGCCTCCAGTTCCGCCAGCTGAGCGCTCAGCTCCGCCATGCCCCGGGCATACTCCTCGTCGTTGGGGGCCTTGCCGTGCCAGCCCACCTGACCCTCCATGTAGCTCACGCCCTTGCCCTTGGTCGTCTCCAGCACGATGGCGGAGGGCTTGCCCTTGATCTGCCGGGCAGCGTCAAAGGCCTTTTCCATAGCCTGGAAGTCGTGTCCGTCGATCTGGAACACATTCAGCCCAAAGGCCCGCAGTTTATCCGGGATGGAGCCCAGCCCCATCACTTTCTCGTTGGGGCCGTCGATTTGGAGGCCGTTGTGGTCGATAATGACTCCCAGGTTATCCAGCTTGTAGTGGGCCGCGAACATCAGCGCCTCCCAGACTTGGCCCTCCTGCATCTCGCCGTCGCCCAGCAGGGTGTACACCCGGGCGGGGCTGCCCTGCTTTTTCAGCCCCAAGGCCATGCCGCAGGCGCAGGACACGCCCTGCCCCAGCGACCCGGTAGACATATCCACGCCGGGGACGGTGTTCATGTTGGGGTGGCCCTGCAAGTAGCTGCCGATATGGCGCAGGGTGGGCAGGTCGTCCACCGGGAAAAACCCCCGGTTGGCCAGTGCTGAATACAGCCCCGGCGCGGTGTGGCCCTTGGACAGCACAAAACGGTCACGCTCGGGTATTTTTGGCTGCTTGGGATCGATGTTCAATTCCTTGAAGTACAGGTAGGTGAACACGTCGGAGGCGGACAGGCTGCCGCCGGGGTGCCCCGCCTTGGCCCCATGGGTAGCGGTGAGCACGCCCATGCGCACTTTGCAGGCGGCGATTTGCAGCCGTTTTTCCTCATTCTTTGTCATAGTTAGGATCTCCTTTTCAGCCTTGACCATAGTAAGCTCCTGGGCCATGCTTTCGGAAGTAGTGTTTATCCTGGATGCGTTGGGGGGCGGGGGCGGCGGAGGGCCGCACCTGCCGGGTGAGCAGGGCCATCTTCGCCACCTCCTCCAGCACCACCGCATGGTACACCGCTTGGGCCGGGTCTTTGCCCCAGGTGAAGGGCCCGTGGCTGGCACAGATCACGCCGGGGACGGCGGTGGGCTCGATGCACCGCTCCTGGAAAGTCTCGATGATAACTACGCCCGTGTTTTTCTCGTAATCCTCCTCCAGCTCCCCCTGGGTCAGGTGGCGGGCGCAGGGGATGGAGCCGTAGAAGTAGTCAGCGTGGGTGGTGCCGAAGCAGGGGATGTCCTCCCCCGCCTGGGCCCAGGCCACCGCGTGGGGGCTGTGGGTGTGGACAATGCCGCCGATGCCGGGGAACGCCTTGTAAAGTTCGATGTGGGTCTTGGTGTCGCTGGAGGGCTTCCATCTGCCCTCCACCCGTTCCCCGGTCTCCAGGCTTACCACCACCATGTCGTCGGCGGTCATGCCGCCGTACTCCACCCCTGAGGGCTTGATGACCATCAGGCCCTTTTCGCGATCCACTCCGGACACATTGCCCCAGGTGAAGGTGACGAGACCGTGTTTGGGAAGCAATAAATTGGCCTCACAGACCGCTTTTTTCAGTTCTTCCTGCATTTACAGCACCTCCACCGCTTTACACTCCACGTGGAGCAAAGCCTGATACCGCTCCATGTAGGCGTTGAAGCCGTCCACCGTCTCTCCGTCCGGCTCGACGGTGGAGCCGGACACGCCCGCGAATACGTGCTTGTTCAAGTAGTCCTCCAACGTCTCGCCGTCCGATTTCCACACCCGATAGGCGGCCAGCAGCGCCATACCGTAGGGGCCGCCCTCCCCGGCGGTGTCCATGCAGGTCACCGGGGCGCTGCAGGCGGCGGCCAGATACTTCTGGCCCACCAGCGGGGTTTTGAACAGCCCACCGTGGCCGGTCAGCGAGTCGATAGCAACCCCCTCCGCCGCCAGGATGTCCATACCGATTTTCAGCGTGGCCAGGGTGGAGTAGAGCTGGGCGCGGAAGAAGTTGGCCAGGGTGAATCTGCTCTCCGGCATCCGCACTACCAGGGGCCGCCCCGCATCCATGTGGGTGACGCCCTCCCCCGCCAGATAGTTGCAGACGGTAACGCCGCCGCAGTCCGGATCGCCGTCCAGGCTCTTTTGGTACAGCCGGGTGAACAGCTCGCCGGCGGGGGGCGCGGCCCCGAACAGCTCCGCCGTCTCCCGCAGCACCCCAGCCCAGGCATTGGTATCGTTGGTACAGTTGTTGCAGTGCACCATGGCCACCGGAGCCCCGGTGGGGGTGGTGACCAGGTCGATCTCCTCATAGACCTTGGACAGCGGCCGTTCCAGCACCACCATGGAGAAGATGGAGGTGCCCGCCGACACGTTGCCCGTCCGGGGGGCCACGGCGTTGGTGGCGGCCATGCCGGTGCCCGCGTCGCCCTCGGCGGGGGCAAAGGGGATGCCAGGAGTAAGCAGGTTGTCCAGCAGGGCCGCGCCCCGTTCGGTGAGCGCGCCCGCGTCCGCGCCGGCAGAGAGAACCCGGGGCAGTACATTTGCCAGCGTCCAGGGCAAATCGCGGGACTTCACCAACCCGTTAAACTTCTCCATCATTTCCCCGTCGTAGTCCAGGGCCTTGCTGTTGATGGGGAACATACCGCTGGCTTCGCCCACACCCACGGCGTTGACGCCGGTGAGCATATAATGGACGTACCCCGCCAGGGTGGTGATGTGGGCAATCTGGGGAACGTGGGGTTCCTCGTTCAGAATGGCCTGGTAGAGGTGGGCGATGGACCACCTCTGGGGAATGTTGAAGCCGAACAGGGCCGTCAATTCCGCCGCCGCTTGCCCCGTGATGGTGTTCTGCCAGGTGCGGAAGGGCGTCAGCAGGTTCCAGTCCACGTCAAAAGCCAGATAGCCGTGCATCATGCCGGATATGCCCATGGCGCAGACGGTCTCCCGGTGCTCTACCCCGGACAGGGTGGCCTTCAGGCCCTTCCACACCTCGTCCAGGGAGTAGGTCCACACGCCATTTTCGTAGCTGGACGCCCAGATGTAGTCCCCGGAGGACACAGGGGTATGCTGTCCATCGACGGCCACTGCCTTGATGCGGGTGGAACCCAATTCGATGCCAAGACAAAGTTTTTCCATGGCGCTCAACCCCAGGGGTTCTCGGTGGGATAGGGCAGGGATTTGGGCTGATTATAGGCGATATCCTGCACCCCCAGGAACTTGAACACCTCGAACAGCGCCTTGCCGTAGTGGCCAAAGGCCACCGCCCCGTGGTGGGGGTAGCGCTTCTGGATCAGCACATGGCGGTAAAACCGGCCCATCTCGTGGATGGCAAACACGCCGATTCCGCCGAAGCTGCCGGTCTTGACGGGCAGCACCTCGCCCTGGGCGATGTAGGAGCGGAGATTTCCCTCGCTGTCGCACTGGAGGCGGTAGAAGGTGATGTCAGAGGGCGCAATGTCCGCCTCCAGGGTACCACGGGTGAAGTCGGGGTCGCTGTCCTGGGGCTCCAGCAGGCGGTGCTGGATGAGCTGGTACTTCACCGCCCGGTCTGCGCACAGCTTGCAGGCGGGGGTGTTGCCGCAGTGGAAGCCCATGAAGGTGTCGGTGAGCTGGTAGTCGTATCTGCCCTTGATCTGCTCCTCCCACATCTGGGCCGGGACGGAGTTGTTGATGTCCAGCAGGGTCACGGCGTCGCCGGACACACAAGCCCCGATGTACTCGCTGAGTGCGCCGTAGATGTCAACCTCGCAGGCCACGGGAATGCCACGGGCCGCCAGCCGGGAGTTGACGTAGCAGGGCTCAAACCCGAACTGGCTGGGGAATGCGGGCCAGCACTTGTCGGCGAAGGCCACGTACTTGCGGCTGCCCTTGTGGTTCTCCGCCCAATCGAGGAGGGTCAGCTCGAACTGGGCCATGCGCTCGCCCAAATCGGGATAGTAGCGGCCCTCGCCCATTTCCTCGGCCATTTCCGCACAGATGGCAGGGATCCGGGGGTCGCCTGCGTGCTCCTTGTAGCTCACCAGCAGATCCAACTCGGAGTTCTCCTCGATCTCCACGCCGATCTCGTACAGGCCCTTGATGGGGGCGTTGCAGGCGAAAAAATCCTGGGGACGGGGGCCGAAGGTGATGATCTTCAGGTTTTTCACACCGATGACCGCCCTTGCGATGGGCACGAAGTCCGCAATCATTTTGGTGATGTCCTCCGCCGTGCCCACGGGGTACTCCGGGATGTAGCCCTTCAGATGGCGCATCCCCAGGTTGTAGGAGCAGTTGAGCATACCGCAGTAGGCGTCGCCGCGCCCATTGATGAGGTCGCCGTCCCCCTCGGCGGCGGCCACGAACATACAGGGGCCGTCAAAGTTTTTGGCAATGAGGGTCTCGGGGGTCTCGGGGCCGAAATTGCCCAGGAACACCACCAGGGCGTTGCAGCCGTGCTCGTTCACATCGGCCAAGGCTTTCAGCATATCCAGCTCGTTCTCAACGGTGACAGGGCACTCGTAGAGGTCGCCCGCATAGGCGGCTTTGATGGCGGCGCGGCGCTTCTCGCTCAGGGCGATGGGGAAGCAGTCCCGGGAGACAGCGATGAGGCCAAGTTTTACGTCAGGGATGTTTTTCATGATGTT
The DNA here is from genome assembly GCA_948469375.1 of uncultured bacterium. Taxonomy (GTDB): domain Bacteria; phylum Bacillota; class Clostridia; order Oscillospirales; family Oscillospiraceae; genus Enterenecus. The sequence continues at coordinate 6,294 of CAOKLO010000003.1, forward strand.
TTCCTCCTATATCAAATATCGTTGGCAATGTCGTTGTTGTCGCCGGACAGCCGGACGGCGGCGCCTTGTCCGGCCTCGGCGCTGTCCTCATGGGCCAGCAGCCACTTGTTCCGGGCCCAGAGCAGTTGATCCTCCTCTGTTATGGCCTTGATGGCGGGTTTTGCCTCGTTGGTGCCCCGGGGCAGCGCCACCGCCACCCGGAAGCCCTCGGTCTCGTCGGTGTGGCAGGGGGCATAGTGCAAAGTGGTGGCGTACACCTCCACCAACACCCCGGCGGGGACGCGAAACGTCCGGACTTTTGCGGTGTCCAGCATACCGTCCACGATTTCGTCCTGCTTGGCCAGCAGGAGGATGAAGTCATGGGTGCCCACGTTAAACTCGCTGTCCCGGTGGTACTCCAGGCAGTTCAATTTGGTGTTGCGGCCCCAGCACATCCCCAGCTGGACGGGCATCCCGCCGTAGGCGTTGGCGCCAAACAGTTCAAAGATGGGCAGGGCCTCCAGCTCAGGAATGGCGGGCTGGTAGGTGGTGCCACTTTCCGGCAAGGGGATGGCTTTCATGGCCGCCAGCAGGCCATCCAGCTTATAGCCCTTATGCACCTGCCCATAGGGGGAAAATTCTGCGTCAAATATGCTTTTGATCTCCATGCTTGACCTCCTCATTTCAACGCTGGAAACACATTTTTTAGGGCCGGGTAGATTTGTTGGAACTTTCGATATCGCTCCTCGTACCGGGCGGTGAGTTCTGCGTCCGGCTCCACGGTCTGGGCCACGTGGATCAGCGTGTCACAGGCGGCCTGGACGCTTTCAAACGCCCCGCAGCCCACCATGGCCAGCACCGCGCCGCCGTAGCCGGGGCCCTGCTCGGTCTGTGGCAGGGTCAGCGGAATGCCCAGCACGTTGGCGAAGATGGTCCGCCACAGGGGCGATTTGGCTCCGCCGCCGCAGATCATGCTCTTGGGGATGGACACGCCCAGGGACTTGGCCACCTCGAAGCTGTCCCGGATGGCAAAAGCCACACCCTCCAGCACCGCCTGGGTGAGGTCGGCGCGGGTGGTGTCCATGCTCATGCCGATGAACGTGCCCCGGGCATTGGTATCGTTGATGGGGGAGCGCTCGCCCATGAGGTAGGGCAGGAAGAACACCCGGTTTCGGCCCAACTTATCCTTGCCGATGGGCTTTTGCTCGGTTTGGTAATCGCTGATACCCAAAATGTCCCCGCACCACCACTTGTTGCAGGAGGCAGCGGACAGCATACAGCCCATCAGGTGCCAGCCGCCGTCCGCGTGGGCGAAGGCATGGAGGGCGTTGTTTGGGTCAACCCCAAACTTGTCCGAGCTGATGAAGATGGTGCCGGACGTGCCCAGCGAAATATTGCACCCGCCCGCGCCCACGACGCCCGTTCCAACAGCGGCGGCGGCGTTGTCCCCCGCCCCGGCGCAGACCTTGACTCTCTCGGGTAACCCCAGTTCTTTCGCCACATCGGCTTTCAGGGTTCCCACCGTCTCCCAGCTCTCGTACAGCTTGGGGAGCTGTTCCTCGGTGACGCCGCAAATTTGACATATTTCCCAACTCCACCGTTTGTCCTCCACGTCCAGCAGGAGCATACCCGAGGCGTCGGAATAATCGGTGCAGTGGATACCTGTCAGCTTGTAATTGATGTAGTCCTTTGGAAGCATGATCTTGCGAATCTTGGCGAAGTTTGACCGCTCGTTCTCCCGCATCCACAGCAGTTTTGGCGCGGTGAAGCCCGCGAAGGCGATGTTGGCGGTATAACGGCTCAGCTTGCCCTTGCCAATCTCGTTGTTGAGATAGTCCACCTCTTTGGCCGTCCGCCCGTCATTCCACAGGATGGCGGGGCGGATGACCTCATTGTTCTCATCCAACGCCACCAGACCGTGCATCTGGCCGCCAGCGCCAATGCCAGCGACTTGGGTGGCATCGAAGCCGCGCAGCAGCTCGGGTATGCCCTCGGTCACCGCCCGCCACCAGTCGTCCGGGTTCTGCTCCGACCAGCCGGGGTGGGGGAAGGACAGGGGGTATTCCTTTGTGACCTCGCTGAGCACCGCGCCGCTCCCGTCCACCAGCAGCAGCTTGCAGGCGGAGGTGCCAAGATCAATGCCAATATAGAGCATATTGTCATCCTCCTTCAGCGGATCACAGGGATGGTAACACTCCCTGCGTATCTGCCGTCTGTAACAGCCAGGGTGAGTTCCGCACCTTCTCCCGCTTGTACGACAGCCAGAGCCTCACCGTAATAGGTGTCGGTACGGTCTGTGATGTAGCCGGTCTCATTGTAAGGGCACGCGCTGCCCAGGCCCAGCAGCCTGCCGCCTGTCACCTTCACGCTGAGGATACCCCGCTCCAGCGGCTTGACGACACCGCTTTCGTCGGTGTATTGCAGTCTGATATGGCACAGGCGGCCCGGCTCCACGTCGCCCTCCTCGGGTACGGCCCGCAGCTGTGTTTCCGGAGATGCGGTGCGCAGGGAGCAGCGCCCCAACTCGTGCCCATGGCTGTCATAGCTTACCGCTTCCACCGTGCCGTCCTCATAGATGCAGCGGAATTTGGCCATACAGTCATTTTTCAGCTCCTTTTTGCCCACGCGTTTGCCGTTCACCAGCAGCTCCACGCTGTGGGCACGGGCGTAGACCTCCACGTTGGCGCGCTTGCCCGCGCAGCCCCGCCAGCTCCAGGAGGGGATGGCGTTGGACATTTTCCAGGCGGAGGGGGAGTGCTTGTCATCGGTGTGGTTCACCGGGCACACGGCGATGTATGGGCCCTTGTCCCGCTCCAGGGCCACCCGGGTGTACAGCGCCTCACCCAAGGGCAGGCCCGTCAGGTCGATCCGACCCGAGCCTGCGGACACCCAGCCCACGCCGTGGCCAAAGTCCGGCGCGTAGTCCTGGTACTCCCAGGAGCCGATGCCCACCTCGCCCAGGTAGTCCATACCTGCCCACACAAAGTCGCCCACGATGCGGGGCTCTTTTTTTGCCAGTTCCCGGAACCGGTAGGCATCGGAACAGAAGGTCTCGCTGCCCAGGATCAGCCGGTTCGGGTACTTTTTCAGGTCGCCCTCATAGCGGAAGATGCCATAGTTGTATCCCGCCACGTCCATATTGGCGAAGGCGTCCCGGGTTCGCCAGTCACAGGGGGGGAGGGTGGCCCCCAGCTTCATGAAGTTGTCCCCAAACAGCCCCGCCATGTTGTTGAAAAACTCGCTGCCCACCGCCTTCTTTTTCTTGGGCGCCGCCCCGGCGGCTTTCAGCTTTTCCGCCTTTTCGGCCTCTTTTTTTGCCTTCTCGTCGCTGTAGACGCCAAAGCCGACAGAGGACAGGAAATTGAAAAAGATGTTCACGCCGCAGGTGACGGGCCTGGTATCGTCCAGCTGGTGAAGATAATTGGTCAAGTCGGCGGTGAGCTTGATGCCCTTTTTCTGGGCGGTCTCGGATACCTCGTTGCCGGTGGAATAGAGGATCACCGACGGGTGGTTGTAGTCCTTGTCCACCATGTCCTTCAAATCCTGCTTCCACCACTCCATGAAGTAATCCACATAATCATGTTCCGTCTTATGGATGTACCAATGGTCGATGTACTCGTCCATCACCAGCACACCCAGGTGGTCACAGGCATCCAGCAGAAACTTGGAACAGGGGTTGTGGGCAGAGCGGATGGCGTTGTAGCCGTTTTCCTTCAAAATGCGGATCTTGCGCCACTCCGCGTCCTCGTAGCAGCAGGCTCCCAGCACACCGTTGTCGTGGTGGATGCAGGACCCCTGGACAATGACCCGCTCCCCGTTGAGCAGCAGACCGCGGCGGCCCCACTCCAGGGTGCGCAGACCGAAGGTTTCCACCACCTCATCCGTCCCAAACCTTACCCGGCACGCATAGAGCTGAGGATTGTCCAAGCTCCAGGGCTTAGCCCCTTCCAGGGTCATGGTAAATGTAACCTGCCCCTTGGTCTCCCCGGAGGCGGCGGCCAGCTCCCGTCCGTTGTCCAGGACGGCCACGGACACCGGCCCCGCACCCTCCGTCTCCACCCGCACCTCGATCTGGGCCGGATCCAGGGATAGCGTGCGGATCTTCACCCCGTTGAGCTTGATGTGCTCCCGATCCGCCGTCCACAAGACAACAGGCCGGTAAATGCCCGCGCCGGAGTACCAGCGGGAATTGGGCTGGTCGGCGTTGCGGGCGATGACCTCCAAGGTATTTTCCGCCTCCACCCGCAGCTTCCCCGTCAGCTCCACATAAAAGTTGGTGTAGCCGTAGGGCCGGAAGGCCAGCTTCTCCCCGTTGAGCCACACCTCGGCGTTGTGGTACACGCCCTCAAACTCCAACACAGCGCATTGATCCGTCAGCGCTCTGTCCGGCGTAAAAGCCTTGGTGTAGAGATAGTCCCGTCCCTCATACCAGCCGGTGTTGACGCCGCCGGCGGACAACTCCGTCCGGGGCTCAGACAGCATGGCGTCGTGAGGGAGACTGATGGGAACGCCAGGCGCCCGCTCCCCCAAGTGCTTTACCTGCCAGTGGTCATTAAATTGATTTGCTTTCATCTTTTGCTCCCTTCAAGGAAAAGAAGTGGAAGTCAACACATCCCACTCCACAGAATTTGAAATACAGCGCCCGCTCCCCGTCAGCCATGGCGCAGGGAGCGCGGAACTCCGCCCGTCCGCCGGTCAGCTTTAGCTGGATACGCGCTGATACCGTTTGAAAGTCCGGCCTGCCGGAAAGCAGGAATTCCCCTTCCGCCGCGCCGCTCAATTCCACCGATACAGTTTTGATCTCCCGGATGTCAAAATACTTGAAGCCTGCCACAGCGCCGTCCCGCATATTGGCGATGTACTGGCCGCCATCCCCCTCCCGGTCTTTTTCGGTCTGGGTGAAAAAGGGGTGGGTGGCAAATGCCCTCCGGGGGGTGGGGCAGTCGTACCGCCCCACCCCGTCCCTGCTCCACAGGTTGCAGGCAATATAGGCCGGGTAGCGCCCAATGCCTCGCAGCGGCCCGCCGTTCAGCCCGCAGGAGGTCACCTCCGCCTGCCGGAAGGAGCCGTCGGGGCTGCGAACCAGCTTTTCCGCGCAGGCCTGACGGGAATAGGAGTGGCGGTTGGTCTGCCGGTGGTAGAAGATATACCAGTCCTCCCCGATGTTCAGCAGCCCGCCGTGGGTATTGCCCAGGTAGTTCAGGCCCTTTCGCTCGTCCTCGTTGCCGTCCAGGAACAGGTCACCCTGGCTCACCAGTGTGCCGCCGAAAGAGAAACCGCCGTCGGGCCGATCGCTGACAGCATAGCACAGCTCGTGGTTGTGCCGGGAGGAGTAGACGAAGATGTACTTGTCCCCGTCCTTGCGGATGGAGCTGGCCTCGAAAAACTCGTGGTTGGGGAAGGAGCCGGGGCCCTCCTTGGGAAAAATCACCTGGGGCTCCCCCTTGATGGTGAGCATATCCCGCTCCAGCTCCACCACCGTGCCACCGTCGTTTTTCAGCTTTTTGAAGCCGGTGACGGCGGCGGGGGTGGGGGTGTAAAACCCGGAGTACAGCCAGATCCGCCCGTCGTCGTCCGCCAGCACGCCGGGGTCGAAGGGGAACTGGTCGCCTTTTTTCCGGCCCCATACCGTGCCGTCTGGGTAGCGGACATGGCCCAGGAATTGATAATGCCCCGCCGGAGTGTCGCAGACGGCCACCCCCATGATCCCCATAAAATCGAAGGCGTAGTAGAGATAATACCGCCCGTCCGCCCCCCGGCACACGTCAGGGGCGAACAGCAGCCGCAGGCCCAGCTTATTTTTCGGATCCTGGTTCTTGCGGTAGATCACGCCCTCATACCGCCAGTCGGACAGGTCGTCCACCGGGGCGGACCAGCACACGTAGTCGTTGACGCAGAAGATGGGCGCGTTGAACCTGTCGTGGGAACCGTAGACGTAGACCCGGTTTTCAAACACATGGGGCTCGCCGTCCGGGATATACTCCCAGCTGGGGAGATAGGGGTTGAGCGCCTGCTTTGTTTTCACGCCGCGCCCCCTCACTTTTTGCGCTCCGCGATGGCCTTTTGCTCCTCGGGGAGGTTTTTCTCCACCGTCCACAGCAGCATCAGCACCGCGCACAGGGCGTAGGCGATGGTCTCGATCCAGATATAGCTCACCGTGATGGCCCCCTGGGCCGCGGCGGTCTGCCCCGCGGTGCCCAGGGCCACGTCGGCCCCCTGGGCATAGCCGCTACCGTTCAGGATGGCGCTGAAAATCGCGTTGCAGATGGGGGTGGCGGCCACCATGATGGAGCTGTAGATGGACATGGTAAGCCCGTCTGTGCGGATGCCGCTCTTAAATTCGATGTGGTCGATCACGTCCGCCAGCATGGCCAAAATCAGGTAGCACGCCGGGGCGGAGCCCAGGCACTTGATCGCCACGCCTGCGGCCACCGGGACGATCTGGCCCTGCCCCAGCCCGGCAATAACGCCGCCGATGACGCCGACCACCATGCCGATGATGGTGACGGTGCGCTTGCCGAATTTGTTGGCCAACGGCACCACCAGCGCCGCCGCCACCGCCATGGGGATGGCCCCCAGCACCGCCAGCAGGGATTGGGACGCGCCCCAGGCGTCGGCGGAGCCAAAGAAGGTGTTGTCCAGCACCCATTTGCAGAAGAAAGCCATGGAGCCGTTCTTCATGGCCCCGCTCCACTGGAAGCCCATGTAAAAGATCATGGTGATCCACCACCACTTCTCGCTGGCCACAGCCTTGAGCTGTTCCCCCAGGGTGGCCGTTTTGTCCTGGGCGTCGCTGCCGGCTGTGCCCATGCTCTCCTCCGTGACCCGCTCTCGGGTGAACTTGAACTGGAGGAAGATGGTCAGGGCGGTGAATATTGCCACAGCCAGCATGGTCATGAACCAAAGCCCCTGGTTCTCCTTCAGGGCAAAGGACACCAGCATGGGGAACACCATGGAGCCCACACCCATGACCCCCAGGCCCGCCACGTTGGTGAAGGAAGCCAGGGTGGCCCGCTGTTTGCTGTCCCGGGTGGACACAGGGATCAGGGTGGAGTTGGCGGTGTTGTAGATGGGATAGGCCACCGCGTAGTAGAGATTATAGGCGATGGCGATCCACACCATTTTTGCCGTGGGGCTCTGGAAGGGGACGATGAACATGAGCACGCTGGCCGCGCTCAGCGTCAGCGCAGACAGCAGCACCCAGGGCCGGGCCTTGCCCGCCAGGGCCTTTGTGCGCTCAATAAGCTGGCCCACCACAAGGTTGGCCGCCACGATCAGGATGGTGGAAAACAGCTGTAACCCGGTGAGGAAGCTCAAATCCAGCTTGAGCACATCGGTGAAGTAGTTTTGCAGGATGCTGGTGAAGATGCCGGAGGACAGCAGCGCCCCGAAGGGGCCGATGAAGTAGCCCAGCAGCATTTCCGGCAGCTTTACGCTCTGGGATCCCACCAGCGAGCTGGTGAGGGGGGTGTTCCAGAAGCCAGTTTCTTTTTTGTCCATAACGTCCCTTCTTTGCTCCGCTTAGATCGCGTTCAGTTCGACCGTCCTGGCCTGCATCCCATCTGCCCGCACAGTCACCGTGATCCCGCCGGGGGCGTCTCCGGCGCGGACAACGGCCAGCGCTTTCCCATAATAGGTGGTATGGGTATTGGAGAAGAAGTTCTCCCCCATATTGGGCTTTGCAGAGCCAAGGGCCAGCAGCTCGCCGGCGCCGCTGACCTCCACCGTAACTGCGGTGTCCTCGGAAGACTTTGTGATCCCGTCCGCGCCGGTCAGGTCGATGCTCAAATAAGCCAGATCCTGCGTCCCCGCCTTCAAGGCGCTCCGATCAGCAGCCACGCGCAGTTCGCTGGCGCCCTCGGCAGTCTTCATGGAGGTGCGGGACAGCTCTTTCCCGGCACTGTCATAGCTGATCGCGGTGATCGTTCCGGGCTCATAGGCAATGTGTTTGAAGACGGCCTTATACTCCTTTGTCTTTTTCTTCCCATAGGAACGCCCATTTATGATGAGTTCCGCCGTGTCACCGTCGGAATACACGGTGATCTTGTTCCGCTTCCCCTCGCAGCCGGCCCAAGACCAGCTTGCCACCGCGTCTGTGTCACGCCACATGGATACAGAGCCCGTCTCCCCGGCGTGGGTATACGGTTCCACACCGATACCGGGGGTGTGATCCAGTCCCCAAGTCAGCCGGTTCCACTGCACCTCGGGGCGGAGCTTTCCGCAGATGTCGATCACGCCGCAGCCGCCGGAAATGATAGGCGCGTCCTGGCCGGGATTCTTGAAGCTTTTGTAGCGGACGGTGCCAATGCCGGACTCCCCCAGGTAGTCCCAGCCGGTCCACATGAAATCGCCGATGACATAGGGGAGCTTTTTCACCAGCTGCCAGTTGTGATAGAGGTTTTTGGGCAAGGTCTCGGAGCCGACGATAACCCGGTCCGGATGAAGTGTGCCGTCCTTCTCATACCGGGAGGCGGCGTAGTTATATCCGCCGATATCCAGGTAGGAGAAGCACACCTTTGTGGCATTATCCGCGGCGGGCTTGGCGGCCATTTTTTCAATCATCCCCCCAGCCATGTTCATCAGCATATTGAAAAACGCGCTGGTAGGGACATTATCCATGGTCTGGCTGCCGTTTTTGTTCTCCTTCCCGTCCTTTTTGTCGCCGTATATGCCGCCGCCCTTGGCCGACATACTGCACAGCATCAGGTTGACGCCCAGGGTCACGGCCTTCCCCGGATCCAGCTTCCGGGCCAGGACGGCCAGCTTTTTGCAGTACTCCTGTCCCTCGGGGATGGCCAGCTCGGAGATCTCGTTCCCGATGGAATTCATGACTACGCTGGGGTGGTTGTAGTTTTTGATCACCATGGCAGTGAGATCCTGTTCCCACCACGCACGGAAATCCTTGTCCGCATAGTCGTAGGGGTTTTTATGCACCAGCCAGTTGTCGCAGAATTCATCCATGACATACATACCCAGCTGGTCACAGGCATCCAGCAAGGCTTTGGACGCCGGGTTATGGGAGGAACGTATCGCGTTGAAGCCGGCCTCCTTGAGCAGCCGGACGCGGCGGAGTTCAGCAGCTTCAAAGGAGCACGCGCCCAAAATACCGTTGTCGTGGTGGATGCAGGCGCCGCGAAGCAGCGTCTCCTGCCCATTCACGAAGAAGCCCTTGACGTTCCAGCTGAGGGTGCGGAAACCAAACCGCTCCTTCGCCGTGTCCACCACCTCGCCGTCCTTCAGCAGCTCCGTCCGGCACAGATACAGCTCGGGGTGGTCTGCGTCCCAAAGCCGGGGCTGGGAAACGGGGATGTCCACGGAAGCTGCCCCGTCCTTTACCGGCGCCTCGGCCTGCGCCGCGACGCTTCCGCCGTCCAGGATGGAAACCCGAACCGTGTCGCCGCCGGTGACCGACGCCTTCACATGGGCCGTGTCGTTCCCAGAGGTGGAGATCAACAGGCCGTCGGGGATGATATGGCTCCGATCCCCAAGGAAAAGGTTTACGTTCCGATAGATCCCGCTCCCGGAATACCAGCGGGAATTGGGCACCGCTGAGTTGTCGGCGATCACCTTGATCTCATTTTCCTCGCCGTATTTCAGATACCGATCCAGCGCCACAAAGAAGTTGGTATAGCCGTACCGCTGCTCGGCGGCGAGGGTGCCGTTCACGAACACCTGGGCGTTTTGATAGACCGCCTCAAATTCCAGGACAGCGGACTGCTCCCGCCACTCCTCGGGCACGGGAAACCGTTTGATATAGACATAGGCGCCGCCGGGAAAATATCCGCAGGCCCCCGCTGTAGCGGCATTCTTCGAGCGTTTCTCGTACAGCATTGCGTCATGGGGAAGCGTAACGGGCTTCATAGCCTGCTCCCCGCCCACGGCACTGAACAGCCAGCCCGTGTTAAAGTTTTGTTTTTTCATCTATCTGCGCCCCCTCAAATATGTGAGAATGCCTCGCTGTTGGTGCAGTATACGATATCGCTGCGCCCCGCGATGGCCTCAAAAAGCCGTTCCAGGGCATCCCAGCTGGCATTGCCCTTTCCGTAGTCCATTTCATAGCTGTGCGCCCAGAGGTATAGCAGCAAGTCCCGATCCTGGGCCTCCTCGCGCTTGAAGCGCTCCACCAGCTTCATGGCGTCCTTCAAAATGATGGAGGTGGAGGGGCGAAAGTTCAGCGGGTTTTCGGGGAACTCATAGCCGCCGGAGGGGAACACTGCCCTGGCATACCGGTAGCCCCGTTCCTTCAAATACGCCTGCACCGCCGGTGAGGTGGAGCCCTGCGCATAAGCATGGCCCACGATGGGGACGCCAAAGAGCCCCTCCAGGGCGGCCTTGTCCGCGTCCACCGACGCGCGCATTTCGTCCTCGCTGACAGCGCCCAGGGATTCATGCCGGAAGCCATGGGTGGCAATTTCCATCCCCTCATAGACCTGGAGCACCTCGTCCTGCGGGATTCGGTTGTGCCGCACATAGGAGAAGGGCCACTTGTGCTTTACCCCCTCGGGGCAGTCCTGGAAGGAGAAGGTTCCGATCCCCTTCACCTCGCCGCGGACGCCGAACAGGCCGGCATTGAGGTTGAAGGTTCCTTTAAGCCCGTATTGCTTCATCAGCCGGATGACCCGCTTGTCCTGCTCCAGCCCATCATCGAAGCTGAGTGTAAAATACTTCTTGCCCATGCCTACGCCTCCCCGGTCAGCTGTTTCAAATCGTATGCCTGTGCCAGCAGCATACCGCCGGCCTGGTTCGGGTGCAGGTGATCGCCCTGATGGTAGCGCTCGTCGGTGACCGAGGGATTGTTCTGGTCCCGCAGCAGGGCATCCGCGTCAAATATGTAGTCGAACATCGTGCTTTCCCTGATCCATCCGTTGATACTGACCCGCAGGGCCTCCATCTCCGGGGTATAGCCCTTTTTCACAAACCCGATGCGGGGCGGGAGGGTCTGGGCAATCACCCGGACGCCCATCTTGTGGAGCCGCTCCACGATGTCTGTTACGGCAGACGCGTATTTTTCCAGGGAGATAAGCGCCTCTGTCTTTTTGGAGTAATAAGCCGCGTCATTGACGCCCAGCGCGAGGATCACCCCGTGGAGGCCGTCAAAGCGGAGCACATCGCGTTCAAAACGGGATACCCCCTTTTCCCCGTAGGAAGCCCCCATCAGCCCCGGAATATCATAGAGCAGGCAGTTCCCGCTGATACCTGCGTTCATCAGCGCGTACCTGCCGCCGTAGGCGTCGGACAGGCGCTTTTGCAGCGGCTTCACCCAGCGGTTCATGGCCGTTATGCTGTCCCCGAAGGCTGCGATGATCTTCGACGGCTGGCCGGTGAGCACATCAATCTGATCCATCCCAGGAATGGCTTCATAGAGGTTGTACTGCTCCTTATAGCCCTCCCTGCGAACCGGGGGAAGCTCCTTGTCCCCGGTGTGATCGCCCGGGTAGACCACGGCGGCCTCCTCGGTCATATTGCTGTCCATAACCTTTGACGCGTAATAGAGCCTGATCTCCAGCTCCTCACCCTGGGCCGCCGGGAACGAAATCTCGTCAGAATAGCAGCTTTCTCCCACGGGAACAGAGAAAGAGCCATTGCCGCTGCTCGTAACGGGGTGCATCTTCCCCTGCGCCCATATCGTCAGTCCGCCGATGGCATAGGGTTTCTTCCCATAGTGATTTGAGAAACGAACCCGAAGCTTCTCACCGGAAACCTGGGGCGTTACATGAAACACCACCGTTTTCCTTTTCCCTGCCAACAGGCCCATAGCGAATGCGGGGGCGGCGGCTTGATGCCAAATTGGTGTCCAGTCCATGGTTATCCTCCTTCGTTATGCGAGCGTAAAGTTCAAAATATCAAGGGCGCCTTTGCCCTTATACCGAAAATACAGGGGGCAGGAGCCGATGGGCCGGCGGCTCTCCAGCGCCAGCCGCTTGGCGTTGAATTTCGTGCCGGCAGCCGTCCATTTGTCCGCGGCGGCAATGGAAATGGAAGCTATGACGACACCCTTTTCCCCGGGCAAAAGCTCCAGTACGCCGCCTCCGCCGCGAACCGTCACGTCGATGCGCGTGGTTTCTTCCAGGTCAAAATATCGGAACCCGGCGACGCTGCCATTCTTCATTTTGGAAATATAGGCCGTTGGCGCGGTAAGCTCCGTGTCCATCGTCACTTCGCCGTCCTCTGGCTCCGGCGGTTCATAGTCCGGGCCGTCCTGGGTGATCTCAGGTCCGCCCATAGGGTTGCGGATGCCAAACACCCCGGCGTGATGAAGGACGCAGGCAATGTAGGCCGGATAGGTCCCGATCCCCTTCAGGGGGCCGCCGTTCAATCCACAGCTTGTGGCCTCCACCATTTGAATCGTGCCGTCCTCCTGGATCTCAATGGGCTCGGCCACGGCCTGCCGGTTCTTTTTCACTCCGTTGGTGGTGCGGTGGTCAAATATGTACCATTGGCCGTTGACGCACACCATGCCGCCGTGGCTGTTGCCCATGGGATAGGCGGCGTTCATGAGCTTTCTGCCGTTCAAACCGATATCGCTGGAGGAGTGGATCGGCCCCTTGTGGACAAAACCCTTGTCGGGAAACAGGCTCATGGCGTAATTGAGGCCGGTGATATTAGTGGCCGGATAGACCAGATAATACCACTCACCGATGTGGCGGATGGAGGGGCCCTCCCAATAGTTTGGCTTCTTGGGGTCAAAATCCGCCGGCATGATAATCGTCGGCTCGCTGATGATGGTCAGCATATCAGGCGCGAGTTCCATCACAAACAGGCCTTTGATCTCGTGTCCAAAGTTCCCGTTTGACGCCTGACCGCTCCCCACATAGAGGAAAACACGTCCATCGTCGTCCACCAGTACGGCGGGGTCAAACACGAACCAGTCTTCCGGCTTTGAGCCATAAACCCGCCCGTCCGGGAAATGGACGTCGCCCAAATACTGATATTTCCCCGCGGGGGTGTCGCACACGGCAACGGAGGTGATGGACGTATTGGCCACGGAGTAGTAGAGATAATACCGCCCATCCGTGCCGCGCACCACATCCGGGGCATAGTAGGACAGCTTTTCCTGATTCCACGGGGTATCCTCTTTTTTGAAGATCACGCCCTCGTACCGCCAGTCGGAAAGGTCGCCCACCGGGGCCGACCAGGAGACGTAATTGCCCTCGCAGTATTCCTTGGCTCCAAACAGGTCATGGCTCCCATAGATGTACAGCCGCTCGCCGAACACCCTCGGTTCAGCGTCGGGGATGTATTCCCAGCTGGGGAGATAGGGATTGTAGCATTGCCGTTTCAATGGTGATTCCTCCTTCAAAAACGCGCGTTTTTATGGTATACTGCCCTCAGGGGGGCGTTCACATGGAAAACATGACACATCTGTATTTTGACAGCATTGATGAGATGCGGGATCAAACCGACAGCCATGGCCCGAACTATCTTCGCAACCATACAGCCGAGCGGGACTATTTTTCTCCGTTGTCGGTGGTGACCAGCATCCGTACGCCCCAAGAGTATCTGTTTTCCAACTATATGGATATGTGGTCCTTTTGCGTCCACACTCCGGCAAGAAGCGAGTTTTTTCACGAAACCTATATGCACAAGCATAACTTCTTCGAGCTGATGTATGTGCAGCGGGGCGATGTCCGGGTCATGATCGAGGAGGCAGAGACCGCCTACACTCAGGGGAACCTCTGCCTCCTCAACCGAAATACCATGCACCGGGAAACAGATATGTCAAACGCGGATATCGTTTACATCGGCATCGACCCCGCGCTGCTGACGCAGTGGCCCAAATCATTTCCGCCGCCGTTCCAGTACAAAAGCATCCTCAATCAGTTTTTCAGTGATAACCTCTCGGAGCGCGCCGCCTATAAAAAGGACTACCTGGACTTTACCCTTCTGGGGACGGACACGATCCCGCAGCTGACCCAGGAGCTGATCCGCGCATTTTCCGTGAAGCGGATCGGCTATCAGTTCGACATCTATTCCTCTTTACTCCGGCTGTTTGCGGCGCTGGAAAGCCCTGACACCTATAAGGCGACCCACGTTTCGCTGGGGCACAGCCGGGAACTGATGGCCGTGGAGCAGGCCAAGAGACTGATTGAGGCACAACACGGGGTCATCCGCCGGACTGAGCTTGCGGAGACGCTCAACTACTCCTGTGAGCATATCTCCCGCATCATCAAGAGGCACACCGGGTACACCCTCAAAGCGTATTGTCAGAAGGTTCAGCTGGCTGAGGCGGCGCGGCTGCTGAGAAGCACGGAACTCCCGGTCAGCCAAATCGCGGCGTCGCTGGGTTATGAAAACAGGACACAGTTTTACAAAGTGTTTCAGCGGGAATATCATCTCACACCGTTGGAGTACCGCAGGCACGCTTCGGAGGACTGAGCCTTATCCTGCGTTGCGCTGATCGAGACATTCGCGGATTTTCCTGCGCTCGTCTTCCTTAATGGGGTATTTACGCAGGATCAGGGTGGATATCACGCCGAGGATCGCGGGGACCAGGCCCATGATAACGATGAACCAGTTGAGCATGGTGGGGATCTGCGACAGCTCGCCCAGGTAATCGGAGGTGACAGGATCCACGTTGTAACCGATTGCCATAAGCACAGAGCCGATAATCGCCGCAGAAAGCGCCGCCTGTGCCTTGACGATGAAGCCGCCGGCCACCATGGTCAGGGCGGAGCGATCCTTGCCGGTTTTGTAAATGTTGTAGTCCATGATTTCCATCTCCACCATGGACTGGGGGACAAAGTCGGTTCCCACACCCACCGCCATGATGAACATGGTGATGAAGAACAGCGCGGGAGTTTTCGCCAGAAGCCCCGTCATTTGGGCAATGAACAGGATCAGGCCGCCCACCGACTGCATGACCAGCAGGGAGCAGGTCATTTTGATCGGGTTATTCTTAAAGAGCTTCAGGATCGGGCGGCCAATGACCGCGCCAAACAGCAGCGGGATGAGCATCATCATGGAGGAAATGCCGTTGAGGACACCATACTGCTCCATGTTGGTGACGCCGGTGGCAAGGTCAGTACAGAAGCCCCATTTGATGTAGTACGCAGGGGTGGCGAAAATGAGGGACCAGATAAAGCCGGCAAAGATGCCCTTTAAATAATAGATCACCATGGGCTTGTTCTCTTTGAACAGAAGGAAGAAGTCCTTAAATTTTACCGGTTCTGCCTCATTTCCCTGCGCGCTGTGCTTTTCCTTGACCAAGAACCAGCCGATCAGGGCAATCACCATCGCCGCGCCAACAATAACGGTGATCAGGATGGCAAACGAGTCGTGATAGTTCCCAACCGTTTCGTTCACCGTAACCAGCACGGCCGTAAAGGCGGAGGTAACAACACCCAGCATCATGGTCCACACCCGGGGGCCGATGACCAGCTTGGAGCGTTCATTGGGGTCATTGGTCATCGTCCGAAACAGGAGGTTATCCTTGTAGAAAGACGTGCCAACGTCGAACATGAGGTAGAAGAAGATGACCCACACGACAATCAGCACCGGCTTTGTCGCAAAGGCAGACGGGAGCGAGTAGAGGAGGATGCAGCCAATGCCGGTCAGCAGGATGCTGAGGAGGAAGAAGGGCTTGTATTTTCCGATCTTGGTCCGCTTCCCGCGATCCATCACAAATCCCTGAATCGGATCGTCCACCGCATCAAAGATGCGGGCGAACAGGAGCAGCGATGTGGCCAGCGTGGCTCCCATGGCGCCCAGCCCCGCATAGTCGGTCATATACTGCATGAATAGACTGGACATGAACACGGTGCAAAGCCCATTTACAGTGGACAGCGCGGTGGTGCCGAAACAGTCTCGCAGCGTAACGGCATCCGGGTTTTTAACTCTGGTGCGTTTTACCATAACAATCTCTCCCTCTGTCATTTTACTTGACGGTCACAATCAATCAGAGCCTGGATTTGTACAAATCCTACAATAAATAATAGGGGATTCGGGTGTGTTCCACAATGACAAAAAGCCACCCTTTTTCAACATACTGTATCATTTTATTTCGTGTTTTCAGAGGCGAATGATTGAGAAATATTTTGTTACAGCATTGCGCGTAAGCACCTCAAAAAATGTGGAGCTGTTGATTTATCCAAGTGATCTCATCATTTTTTGCCCACTGTTTCGTCTGTGATAGATTCCATGGCCTGCCCCAGGCTCATGCCGCCTGCAACAGCCTCCTTCCGGGCGGCATTCACCGCCTGGATGGTCTTCATCTTCTCGCCAGTCAGGGAGTAGCCCTTCATGGCCAGCAGGGTGGCCGCCCAGGCCAGCATGGGGATGATACAGAACATCACGATCACCGCCACCTTGATGCCGCCGGAGTAAGGCGTACCGTCGTCCGGCAGTTCGTGCAGGCCCGCGCAGATGAGGAAAATAAACGCCACCAGCGTCTGGGCCAGGGAGGACACCAGCTTGTCCACCAGGGAGAACAGGGTACCCATGATGCCCGGTATGTACTTGCCGGAGCGGTAGGTCTCGTAGTCGGAGCAGTCCGCCACCATGGGAATGGGCATATCCGCTGTGGCGTAGTACGCGCCGTAGCCGATACCGAAGAAAATGATAAACAGGATGGTGTACAGGTTGATGGCACCGCCGCCCTGGAAGGGGAAGGACAGCATACGGGCCGGAGTGCCGTGGTCGCTGAACAGCAGCAGCGCCAGCACGCCCACGTAGCAGCCCAGGGCTACGGAGACGTAGCGCACCAGGGACGCCCGCTGTCCCAGCTTCTGAGAGGTGCGCATACTGAGCAGGAAGAAGGGCACCGCGCACACGTAGCCCAGCACCATCATGGGCAGGTAGAGGGAGTTGTAGTTGCCCATCAGGATGCCGTACAGCGCCAGCAGGACAGTGGTGTTGGTAGCGATGGCCAGGGCCAGCTTGCACCCCGCGCCCGCCACCATCAGCCGCTGCATGGGCTTGTTGTTCTTGATGATTTCCACGTACTCGGAGAGCTTCACCTTCTCCTGCTTTTCGCCGCCGATACCATAGTACTTGGGGTTATCCTTCTCGGCAATGCCGATGATGGCCAGGATAGTCAGGAACACGGAAATGGCGATGCCGATGGGGGTGATGATGCGGTACACCATGGGATCAGCGTAGCCGGAGGTGATGACGTTGCCCGCCGCGTCCTTCACGTCGTACATCCCCTTCACCAGCGGGATCATGAATTGCATGACCCCCATGCCCAGCAGGGAGCCCACCGTATTGAAGATGGTGAACATGGGCCGCTGGTTGGGGTCGTTGGTGAGCACGGTCTGGCCCGCCCGGGTACAGGAGGTCTGGAAGGTGTAGCCGATGACCCAGACGAAATACACTACCACGAAAGCCACGTAGCGCAGCCACATCATGCTCTCAGGAATGAACGGCAGCAGCACATAAAGCGCGATAACGCTCACCGCCATGACGGCGCTGCCCAGGATCATGAAGGGGCGGAATTTGCCGATCCTGGTGCTGGTGCGGTCCATCATGGCGCCGATGATGGGGTCGGTGACGGCGTCGCACACCCGCATCACGGTGACCATGATGGAGGCAAACATACCCAGCTTCAAAATGCTAGAGCCGAACTGGGCCACATAGGACAGGATCAGGACAAAATAGACGTTGGTTGCGCCGTTGTTCAGTGGGAACAGCATTAACTGATACGGCTTTGCACGGTTCAGCGTAGTATTGGGCTCTTGGCTCATAAAGATTCCTCCTTAATGAATGGCGTTTGCCGCCTTGCGCTTCTTGCCGGCGCGGAAGAACCCGCCGATGACGGCCCCCAGGCCCTTGAAGAAGTGGCCGTTGACGATGGTGAGGATGCCCTGGGCCATCTCCATGGTGCAGATGCCGCCGGTCATCTTGGCGATGGCCCGGAAGGGCATATTGTAGTTGAACAGCAGGTTCAGGTTGGGCTGGCCCTTCTCGATGCTCTTGTTGATGAAGTGGGTGAGGATCTTGTAGGCCAGCCGCCCCGCGGCGCCTTTGGCGTAGTACATCTGGCACAACGCGTCGTTCATGTCCAGCATCCCGCTCCAGTGGCCGTCGGGGATGGGGCGGCCCAATAGCGCCTCGAACTCCCCATCGGAGATATTCTTGATATCCCCGGAGAAATACTTGGCGAATTTCTGCCTGTCATAGGGGCTGGCGGCGTTGGTGCCCTGCACCTCCACCGTGCCGGACAGCTTGATGTCCGCGCAGGACGCGCCGATCAAGATAGTCCACTGGCCGCCCTCCACCTCGAACCGGTTGGAGTCCACGTTGAAGTAACGGAACGCCTTGTCGTCCAGGGGGATGGTCACTTTTTTGCTCTCCCCCGCTTTCAGAAACACCTTGGCGAAGCCCTTCAGCTCCTTGGCCGGGCGGAACACCTCGCCGTCCGTCTTGGAGACGTATAGCTGGACTACCTCCGCACCGTCCATGCCGCCCGTGTTTTTGAGGGTGAAGGTGGCCTCCTTGCCGGTGACGGACAGGTCGGAGTACTCAAAGGTGGTGTAGCTCAGCCCGAAGCCGAAGGGGAACAGCACGGGCACCTTGGCGGTCTCGAAATAGCGGTAGCTCACGTACAGGCCCTCCCGGTACTCGGCAGTGCGCTCCTTGGCGGGGAAGTAGGGGGCGGAGGACACGTCCTCGTATTTGATAGGGTAGCTCTCCGCCAGCTTGCCGGAGGGGTTCACCTGGCCCATAATCACCTTGAGGACGGAGGACGCCCCCGCCTGGCCGCACAAGTAGCCGTGGACCAGCGCCTTGCACTTGTCCAGCCAGGGCATCTCCACGGCGGAGCCCGCCGACATGACGGCCACCACGTTGGGGTTGGCCGCCGCCACCGCTTCCAACAGGTCGATCTGGCTCTGGGGCAGCTTCATGTGGGAGCGGTCTAACCCTTCGCTTTCGCTGATCTCGTCCAAGCCGACATACAGCAGAACGATGTCTGCCTTCTTCGCCAGCTCCACGGCCCTGGCCTGCATGGCCGGGTCGCCCTTGCCGGAGCGGGGGTAGCCCGCCTCAAAGCCTGCCACGTCCAAATCGAAGTTCTTGATCACGTCCATGGTGTGATCCAACTTAGTGGGGTTGACTACCGAAGAACCCGCACCCTGATACCGGGCTTTCTGGGCAAACTCGCCGATAACGGCCACCTTCGTGCCCTTTTTCAGCGGCAGGATGCCTTCCTCGTTTTTCAGCAGGACAATGGACTGCTCCGACGCTCTCGCTGCTATAGCGTGGTGAGCATCCTTGAAAAACTCTTTGCCCTTCCACTGATCTACAGCTTTTCGTGTAGATAAAACAACGTCCAGCAACTCATCAACTCGCTGATCCAGCAGTTCCTCACTGAGCTTGCCGGACTTTACGGCTTCCACCAGCTCCAAATCGGAGTCGCCGCCGGTGGTGGGCATCTCCAGGTGGGAGCCCGCCGCCACCCCCGCCGTGTGGTCATTGGAGCCGCCCCAGTCGGACACCACGAAGCCCTCGAAGCCCCACTGATCCCGGAGGATCTCCTGGAGCAGATGCGGATTCTCGTTAGCATACACGCCGTTGACCCGGTTGTAGGAGGACATGATGGACTTGGCGCCACCCTCCTTCACCGCGATCTCAAACCCGGTGAGATAGATCTCCCGCAGCGTCCGCTCGTCCATGACGGAATCGGAGGCCATGCGGCGCAGCTCCTGGGAGTTGGCGGCGAAGTGCTTGGGGCAGGCGGCCACGCCATTTTTCTGGATGCCCCGGATATAGCTGGCCGCCATCTTGCCCGCCAGATACGGATCTTCGGAGAAATACTCGAAGTTCCGCCCGCAGAGGGGGGAGCGCTTGATGTTCAGCCCCGGCCCCAGCAGGACGCATACGCCTTGGGATGCGGCTTCAATTCCTAAATACTCACCAATCTCCTCGCCCAGCGCCGGGTCCCAGCTGTTGGCAATCGTCGCGGCGGTAGGGTAACAGGTGGCCGGGAGCGAACCGTTCAGGCCCAGCTGGTCGCCCTCGCCCTCCTGCTTGCGGATGCCGTGAGGGCCGTCGGACAGGGTCATGCTGGGCACCCCCAGCCGCTCCACGCTCCGCGTCTGCCAGAAGTCCTTGCCGGAAAGCAGGTAACACTTCTCTTCTAAGGTCATTTGCCGGATCAAATCCTCATGCTTCAATAAAATCCCAACCTCCTTTTTCTCACACCCAGTTGGCGCTGTTGGAACTTTTCCCGTGGAGCTGATAGTCCGGGTTGGGTGCGCTGACCCGGCGGATGGCGCACTGGTCGGTGCAGTTGCCGGCCACGGCCTTTAGCTCCGCATTGCCCTCCAGGGGGACTTTGAATTCAAACACCCTTTTCCCGGTCTTTTCCTCCACCAGCTTGCCGTTGACGTACAGCGCCACTTTGCTCTGATTGGAATACACTTTGACCTTGGCGACTGCCTCGGGCCGGTCGACATACCGGCTGCCGCAGATGTGGACGAAGGGTTCATCGCTCCACCAGGCTTTGTAGAGGTAGAAGCTGTCTTTTTTCGTCTTGCGGTCAAAGGTCACCAGGCCCTTGTGGTTCATCCCCGGCTCGCCTCCCTGGTCCCGGGCGTCGGCGGCAAAGTCGAACATATTCCAGACGTGGGTTGCCCAGAGGAAGGGACGGTGCTCAAAGCAGCGCAGCATATACTCGTGGTAGACGCACTGGTATTCCTCAGTATGGTCGCCCCGGCGGGGCTTGGAGGAATGCAGGTTGGGCATTGCCTCACAGCCGTACTCGGAGTAGCCCAGCGGCCTGTCCGGGTAGCATTTGTGGAAGAAGTCGATCCACAGGTCGTTGAGGAACAGCCCCGGTACATACCACCCCAGGTACAGGTTCCAGCTCACCACATCGGTGATGTGGGCGGTCTTGTTGAACGGCCCGCACATGGCGTAGCAGGCCAGGGTGGTGAGCCGGGTGGGATCCAGCTGGTGGTACAGGTCGTTGAGCACCCGGTGGTTATCCAGCATATCCACCTTATCCTTGGTGGAAATGGTGATCTCGTTGGACACCCCCCAGACGACGATAGACGGGTGGTTGTAGTTCTGGATGACCAATTCTTTGGCTTGGCTGATGGTATTGTCCCGGCCGCTGGCCATATGCTCCGAGATATAGGGGATCTCCGCCCACACCACCATGCCATACCGGTCGCACAGGTCGTAAAAATACTGGTCATGCTGGTAGTGGGCCAGGCGGATGGTGTTGGCCCCCATCTCCCGGATCAGCGCCATGTCGGCATCATGGTGCTGCTTTGTGATGGCGTTGCCGATTCCCCTCCAGTCCTGGTGGCGGCTGACGCCCCGCAGGGGATAGCTGCGCCCGTTGAGGAAGAACCCCTCTCTGGGATCTACCCGAAAGTCCCGCACACCAAAACGGGCGCTGACCTGATCTACCGTTTTATCCCCTATGGTGAGGGTTGCCACTGCAGTGTAAAGATAAGGATCCCTTATCCCATCCCATAGATGTACATCAGGCAAATCCAGCTTGCCGCTGTCCGCATCAATAGCAGCGGCCTCTTTTCCCGCCCCATCCAGAATGGAGATATGCACCTGGCCGTCTTCGCAGTTCCTCCAGGTTTTTACCTGCACCTCGCCCTTGCTGTAGTTTTCGACGGGCTTGGCCGTGACCATGATGCCCAGCCCACCCAGGTAATCCAAGTCGAAGTGACATTTGTTGGCCACAATTAACGAGACATCCCGGTAAATGCCGCCGTAGAAGGTGAAATCCGCTTTCTGGGGGTACACCCGATCGTTGATGCCGTTATCCACGTGGACCATCAGGACATTGCTGTCTGAGATCAATTCTGTGACATCCCATCGAAAGGTAGAATAACCGCCGTTGTGTATCCCAACAAACGTCCCGTTCAGTTCTACCTTGGCCGACGCGTTTACCCCCTGGAATTCCAGGTATACCCGCTGCTCCGCGGTGAACTCCGGCTTGGAAAAGGTTCTGCAATAGATGCACGTTCCTCGCCAATAGTCGTTCCCGCCATCCTGGCCGTCGATGCTGTTCCAGGTATGGGGCAGATTCACACGCTGTGTCCCGCCGCTTGGCCCGGTGAAGCTCCAGCCTTCATTGATATTGATCCGTGTTCGCAGTTTCATTTGCCTCACCTACTCAAATGTATTTCTCCAAAAAGCCAGCGCTGCGCTGAAAGCTTTTGACCGGCGATTTGTCCACCCAGTTGCGGTGGCTCTCCAGAATCACAGCCTCCACAGGCACAGACTTGGCCTGCTCTACCAGGGGCAGCAAATCCATATTTCCATAGCCCAGCTCCATGCTGTCGCTTTTCAGGATAGGGGTCATGGCTGGCCCGGACAGCCGCGTCCCTCGGTCGTTAATGTGCCATAGCTTCATGCGTCCCCCCAGTTGCTTCATCCAGAACAGGGCGTTGGCACCCCCTTCCGTGAACCAGTAGCTGTCGAATTCAAAACCTACCGTCGCCGGATCTGTCTCGGACAGCAGGATGTCATAGGCCCGTTGTCCCCGGTTCACCCACTGCAATTCGCAGTTGTGGTTATGATACAGCAGGCTGACGCCCTCCCGGGCCAGCGCTTCCCCGGCCCGGTTCAGGCGGGCGGCCAGCTCCCTGACCGCCCTTTCGTCGCCGTAGGGGAAGCGGTACATCCCTGTGATCACCGCGTACTTCGCCCCCAGTGCCTTGACCTCGGCGGCGGTGGCGGGGATGTCCTTTTCCACGCTGTCCAAGTCGGTGTGCAGGCTGACCACCCGGAGCCCGGATCCCTTTACCAGTCGGGGCCAGTCCAGCCTGCCGCCCCCGCCCACGGGCATACCGGCAGCTTTAGTGATGAGGCGGACTAAAAGGCCACTGGGGTGGATCATAAAGCTGCACAGCTCGATCCCATCGTACCCGGCATCCTTCATTTTTTGCAGCGTATCCCGGGCCTGGGCCTCATTATTCAGCACCGTGCCCAGCATGAACTGCTGGACTGCTTTGATCGGCATGGATGTTTCCCTCCCTTTTTACATTTTTAAATCCCCGACAGCGCTTCTTCAAATTTTGGCAGCCACCACTCCCGATAGCCGGCCTTTGTCGGATGGATGTTGTCTGCCATATAGAGCGCCCGTTCTTCCTCGCTGATGTCGTTGAACGCCTGGTCACGATATAGGTCAATGATGGTCACGCCCCATTTTTCCGCGAGCTCCTCCAGCGCCTGCACCATCGTTTCATAGTTTTCGTCATCCATGGGCGGGTTGGTGTAGAAATACACGGGGCAGTCCCATGTGCCTTTGGCCGTGGCGATGATGTACTCCATTGCCCCAAAGGTGGTGGCGGTGTCAAAGGCGGCGGCATCGCGCACATCCGCCGGCGTCACAGCGCCAAAACCATCAGGGAAACCCTTATCGTTTGTGGACAGCTGGCAGATGAACGCGTCCACATGGCCTGCCCTTTCATCAGAGGCCAGATACTGATCCAGACGGCTTACGTAGCTGCTGTTGGCCCGGTCCGCCAGCGTGGTGCCGGACACAGCCTCCTTGATACACTGGGCTCCATGCTTTTTTGCCAGGAAGTCGGCCATAGATTCCTGACCGGAACTGGCCCCTTCTGTGACAGAGGAGCCCAGCCAGAAGATGACCTTTCCCGCCAGGGGGCTACCGGCGGTTTCCCGTGTGCCTGCGACAGAGTATTCCTCCCGGTTTCCCTTCAGCGTGACCTTGATGTTCTGCTCCACGGTTTCCCCTCCATAGACAAATTTAGCAAACAGGGACGTCCGCGTCAGCGGTTGGTCTACGATGATCCCCTCATAGGCCACGTTTTCCAGCATTGAGCCGTCTTTCAACTTGGCGTTGATGACAACCCCGGCCGGATCAAAGGTCTCGCCCTCCTCATACTCCAGCTTCTCCGGCGGTTGCACGATGGTGAGCTTCCAGACCTGAGCGACACTCGCCTCGCTCCCGCCAGCAGGCGCGTCTGAGCTTTTACCGGCCCCTGCTCCACAGGCACTCAAAAAGAGTGCCGCCATCAGTAGCAGTGTTCCAAGCCGCATCGTTTTCTTGTTCATCTGAGATCTACCCTCCTGTTTTGAGCTACCGGACAAACCGATCAAAAGTCGGCTCACCGACAGCTTTTTGCGTTTTGTGCACAGGTGGTCACTTTTCCTGCTTCTGCTTTTTCTTCGTCCGCACCACTATGAACGCACTTCCCACAGCCAGCAGGGCGCACACGCCGGTGGCGGCGTACAGCGCAATCCGCCACAAGGGAGTCACACTGACAACGGTAGCGTTGCCCATGTTCATAGCGTTAGTCCGGGTGATGCTGAACACCACGTTCTTGGCCGCGTTGTGGACCGCCGCAGCGATGGCCGGATCGTTGTCGGTCCCGTCCAGGGTACCCATGCCGCCCTTCTGTCCACACCAATAGTCCTGGCCAGCCAGCACGCCCAGACGATAGTCCATCCACTTGGCGTTGATGGCCATGTCGGTGATGGCGGAGCCCTCCATGCCCCACTCGTTTCGGAGGATGCCGGTCATCAGGCCGTGGTGGGCACCGGACCACACCACGCCAATGCGGTTGAAAGAGCTCATGACGTTGGAAGCGCCACCCCGGATCGCACCCTCAAAGCTCTCCAGATACAGTTCCCGGATGGACTGCTCGTTGGCCCAAACGGAGATCCCATACCGGCCCTGCTCCTGGTCGTTGAGGGCGAAATGCTTCACAAAGGCCAGCATCCCCCGGTCGTGGAGGCCCTGGACCTGGGCGGCGGCAATCTCGCCGGACAGCCAGCCGTCCTCGGAGTAATACTCATTGTGCCGGCCCAGATAGGGGCTCCGGTGGATATTCACGCCGGGGGCATAAATACCGGCTACGGCGGCGGCGTTGTCCCCGGACTGGGCGTGGAGCATATCCTCGCCCATGCACTTGCCCACCTCCTGGATCAGCTCTCGGTTATAGGTGGCCGCCATCACATCCTCGGAGGTAAAGGCCATGCCGTTGGCCCCGCCCACGATGCTCTTGGTGAAGCCGGTGGGGCCGTCAAATTCCTGGGTGGCGGGCAGATTGATGGCCGGGAGCACCTGGGTCTGGTAGGAGCCGTTATAGATCAGGTTCAGCATATCTTCGTAGGAGAGCTGGCCGATCAGCTCATCCCAGGCGGGATCGTCATAGCCCTTGTCCACAAAGTCGATGGCGTTGAGGGAGCCGCCCGTCCCGGCGGCGAGAGCCTGGCTCACGTCGGACCAATAGAGCTGCTTGTACTGCTCCACCAGGGCGTCCCTGCCGGCGTCCTCATGGGTCAGGCCGTCGTCCCACATGGCGTCTGTAGCCCGCAGGCTCACAGCGGCCTGGGGGAAGGTTCCGGTCCAGTTGCTGCGGGTGAGGTAGACCACCTGCTGATCCTCCGCGCCCTCGTACTTGTTCAGATCGGCGTTGTCGAACAGGTTGGTGATGGGCTTCCCTGTGGCGGAGGAGACCGCATAGGTGGTGGTATCCAGGGCGGGGTTGTTCCATTTGGCCGTGAGGGCCGCGTCGCCGGTACCGATCATGCGGGAGGCGTCCGCCCCCTTGGCCATCAGGATGTTGTTGACGGCGTTGTGGGCGTCAGTGCCCACGGTGAAGTAGTAGTCCCCGGCGTCCAGGATGTAGGTCTTGGCGGCGTTGGCGTCATAGCTGGTCAGATCCTCTTTCAGGACGCGGATATCAAAGTGCTCGGTCTCGCCGGCCTTGATCTCCTTTTTGTCAAAGCCGCACAGCTCCACGGCGGCCTTCTCGATCCCGTTCTCCCGGTCATAGTCGGTATAGGGGGACTGGAAGTAAATCTGCACGGTGTGCTTGCCGTCCATACTGCCGGTGTTGGCCACATCCACCCCCACCTGGAAAGCTTCGCCCTGGTCCTCCACGGTGAAGTTGGAGTACTCGAAGGTGGTGTAGCTCAGGCCGGAGCCGAAGGGGAAGGCCACATCGGCGTTGTAGTCGTACTCCCCGGCGCTGCCCTGTCCCAGCACGTAGTCCTCATACCGGGTCTCGTAGTAGCGGTAGCCCACGTAGATGCCCTCCTGGTACACCACGTAGTTCATATTGCACTTTTCAATGCCGGGGGCGGTGTTGTTCTGGGCAAAGGCCAGGTCCAGCTGGGCGGCGTTGGTATAGGGGAACGCGTCGTAGTTCACCATGGCGGGGGAGGAGTGGTTGTCCTTCAGGAAGGTGTCCACGATCCGCCCGGAGGGGTTCACCTTGCCCGCCAGGATGTCCGTCACGGCGGGCAGGCCATTGATGCCCAGGTTGCCCGTCCACACCACGGCGTCGATGTCATACTCGTCGATGAAGTCCAGCTGAAGGGTGCTGGAGGAGTTGAGCAGGACGATGATCTTTTTGAACACACCCTGATCCTTCAAATCTTTCAGGTTTTGGAGCAGCTCCATCTCCTCCTTGCACAGCCGGAGATAGTCGCCGCCGGTCATGTAGGGCTCCAGCGCCTCCAGCCCGCTGGGCAGGTCGGCGCCCTCGCCGGAGGAACGGGACAGGGTGACCAGGGCGGCGTCGCCATAGTCGGCAAAGGTGGATTTCAGCGCGTCGGTGTACTTCTCCCAGGGCACCTCGTTGATGCGGTATTGGGAGGGGTCGCCGCCGGACAGGGCCGCGTTTTCCCGCTTATAGCCGCTGGTGACATAGAACTTCCACAGATCGGTGTTTACACACCCCGGCTGGAAGCTGTCCTCCAGCGCGGAGTACAGGCTGGCGCCCTCGCCGGTGGAGACAAAGGCAGAGCCGGTTCCCACCTTCACCGGGTCCACAGAGGACTGGGAGAAGCAGGAGAACCTGGTGTCGGCGGCCAGGGGGAGGGTATTGTCCCGGTTGAGCAGCACCGAGGCCCCCTCCGCCATCACCTGGCGGCACACGTTCCAGTCGTTGGCCACCAGCTCCTCCTCGGAGTCGTAACGGGTCCAGTAGAAGATCTGGGCGTCCGGGTCGGGGATGATGCGCTGGGTCTCGGCGTTCAGCGCCACGTTGATCATGGGCGCGAAATAGTTGGTGATGGGGATCGCGGCCACGCAGATCGCCGTGAACACGGCGAAAACCGCCATGGGGATCTTCCAAAAGTTCCTCTTTTTCATAGCTGCCCTCCTGAATAAAAGAAATAGGCGGGCCGCGGGCACAGGTCTCAGCCCTCGGCCCGCCGGATTGCGGTAGATCAGCCGTTCTTTGCTTTCTTTTTGCTGCGGATCAGCATGAACACACTGCCCGCGGTGAGCACTGCCATCACGCCGGTGGCGGCATAGATGGCCACCTGCCACCAGGGGGTGATGGCCCGCACGGTGGCGTTGCCCACGTTCATGGCGTGGCTGTGGGTGATGGAGTAGGCGATGTGCTTGACGGCGGTCTGCACGGCGGAGACGATGGCGGGGTCCTTATCCAGCCCGTCCAGGGTCTCCATGCCCATGCTGTAGCCGTCCCACAGATCCTGGCCCGCCAGCACGCCCAGGCGGTAGTCCATGTAGGCCGCCATGACGGAGCAGTCGGTGATGGCAGCGCCCTTCATGCCCCACTCGTCCCGGAGGACGCCGGTCATCAGGCCGTGGTGGGCCCCGCTCCAGGTAACGCCCAGGCGGTTGAAGGAGCTCATCACGCCCATGCCGCCGCCCCGGGCCACGCTGCCCTCAAAGCCCTCCAGGTACAGCTCGCGGATGGCCTGCTCGTTGGACCAGGTGGAGATGCCGTAGCGCCCCTCCTCCTGGTCGTTGAGGGCAAAGTGCTTGGTGAACACGTACACACCCCGATCCTGGATGGCGGCCACCTCCACGGCGGCTACCCGGCCAGACAGCCAGCCGTCCTCGGAGTAGTACTCGAAATTGCGCCCGCAGTATGGGGTGCGGTGGATATTGGCCCCGGGGCCGTAGATGCCGGAGAACACGGTGCCGGATTCGTCGGTGGCGTGGAGGAAGTCCTCGCCGATGCACTTGCCCATGTTCTCAATGAGCTCCAGGTTGAAGGTGGCGGCCATCACATCCTCAGAGGTGTAGGCCATGGCGGAGGAGCCGCCCATCAGGCTCTTGGTAAAGCCCTGGGGGCCGTTCTCATCGTTGGTGCCGGGCAGGCTGATGGAGGGCACCGGCTGGGTGAGGTGGAAGCCGTTGTAGATCAGGTTGGTCATCTCGCTGTAGGGGATCTGGCTGACCAGGTCGTTCCAGGAGGGGTCGTCCGCCTCGGTCTCGGCAAACATACTGGCGCTGAGTGTACCGGACACACCTATCTTGGGCATCGTGGCATCAGACCAATAGCGATTCTTGGCGGTTTCCACCATGGCCGCGCGGTCCGCCTCGTTGTGGGACAGGCCGTCCTTCCACATCTGGTCGGTGATCTTCAGCGAGACGGTGGAGGGCCAGGTGCCCGTCCAGTCGCTTCGGCTCAGGTAGGTGATATCCTGGCCGTCGTCGCCCTCGTACTTGTTCAGGTCGGCATCCTCAAACAGGTTGGTGATGGGCTTGCCGGTGACGGAGGACACGGCGTAGGTGGTCTTGTCAAAGGTGGGGTTGTTCCACTTGGACGCCAGCCCGGCGTCCCCGGCGGCGGTCATGCGGCCCTGATCCGCGCCCTTGGCGGCCAGGATGTTGTTGACGGCGTCATGGGCGTCCTTGCCCACGGTGAAGTAGTAGTCGCCGTCCTCCAGGATGTAGGTCTTGGCGTTCATGTGGTCGTAGGAGGTCAGATCCTCCTTCTCCACGGTAATGGTGAAGTGCTCGGTGTCCCCGGCGGCGATGAACTTCTTGTCGAAGCCGCACAGCTCCACCGCGGCCTTCTCCACCTGGTTGTCGATATCATACTGGGTATAGGGGGACTGGAAGTAGATCTGCACGGTGTGCTTGCCGTCCACCGCGCCGGTGTTCTTCACGTCCACCTCCACCTGGAAGGTATTGCCCTGCTCCTGAACGGAGAAGTTGGAGTACTCGAAGGTTGTGTAGCTCAGGCCGTAGCCGAAGGGGAAGGCCACGTCGGCGCTGTAGTCATACTCCCCGGCGTTGCCCTGGCCCAGCACATAGTCCTCATACCGGGTCTCATAGTAGCGGTAACCCACGTAGATGCCCTCCTGGTACACCACGTAGTCCCGGTTGCACTTGCCGATGCCAGGGTCGGTGTTGTTCTGGGCGGTAGCCACGTCGTAATCCGCGCCGTTAGTATAGGGGTACGCGCCAAAGTTCTGCATGGCGGGGGAGGAGTGGTTGTCCTTGAGGAAGGTGTCCACGATGCGGCCGGAGGGGTTCACCGTACCAGCCAGGATATCGGCCACGGCGGTGATGCCGGTCATGCCCACATCGCCGATCCACAGCACCGCGTCAATGCCGTAGTCGTCCACAAAGTCCAGCTGGAGGGTGTTGGAGGAGTTGAGCAGCACCACGATCTTCTTGAAGGTACCCTGCTCCTTGAGCTGCTCCAGGTTCTCCAGCATCTCAATCTCCTCTTTGCACAGGCGCAGGTAATCGCCGTCGGTCATATAGGCTTCCAGCTCGGGCAGGCCACTGGGCAGGTCGGCGCCCTCGCCGCCGGAGCGGGCCAGCACCACCAGGGCCACGTCACCGTACTGGGACCAGGTGCCCTTCAGGGCATCGGAATACTCGCTCCAGGGCACCTCGTTGATGCGGTACTGGCCCTGGTTGCCGCCGGTGGTGTCGGCGTTCACCCGCTTGTACCCCGCCCCGGCGTAGAATTTCCACTGTTCCGGGTTGACGGAGTTTTCACCGAATGCCCCATCCAGCGCCGCCTTGAGGGAGATGGCATCGTCCGCGGACACCTGGCCGGAGCCGGTACCGCCGTACAGCAGGTTGAAGCTGGACTGGGAGAAGGGGGTAAACTTGGTGCCCGCGGCCAGGGGCAGGGTGTTGTCCCGGTTGACCAGCAGGGCCGCGCCCTCCGCCTCGATGTCATGGCACAGCTGCTTTTCAAAGGCCACAAGGTCGTCTTCGTTCTCGTAATCGCTCCAGAAATAGATCTTGGCATCGGGGTCAGGGATGACTTCCTGGGTCTTAGCCCCCAGGGCCACGTTGATGGCAGTGGCAAATGCGTTGGTGACAGGGATGGCCACGATGCACACCACCAGTAGCAGGGCGGTGATTACTGTGAGGATGGTCCACAGCAGGCTGCCTTTTTTCTTCATCAATAACGCTCCTTTTCTAAAAAAGGCCCCAGGCGAGCGAGCTGGCCTGGAGCCTTTTTTGCGTTGGGTTTCGGCTTTCTTCTATGCGCCGCTTACCCGGCCTTGGTGGCGGTGCTGCCGTCGATGGTCCAGGTTTCGCCGCCCATGGCGGTCCAGATCTGGCCAAACGCGCCCAGCACGTCCTCTCCGGGGGCGGTAACGGTCAGAGTGTCGCCGTCCAGCACGTAGGTGAAGCCGTCCCGCTCCATGCCGTACTCGGGGTACTTGACCTTCATGTTGGTGTCGTCCAGCAGCACCAGCACCAGGCCGCCGGCCTCGTAGGAGGCGATACCCTCCTCAGCGGGTTCCTCGCCGCCGTTGGCGGGAGCCTCGGGGGCGGACAGGGCGGAGATGTCCTCGCAGACGAAGGTGTAGGTAACCGCGTTGCCGTCGCCCAGATTGCGCTCGGCGGTGAAAGTGGCCTTATTGCCGTCCATGGTCACATCCACGGCCTCGCCGCCCAGGGTGATGGCGATGGCCCCGTCGGCCAGGGTCCAGGTGCCGTCGGCAAACTTGTCGTAGCCGGCGTAAACCAGCAGGGTGCCGTCGGCCTGGAGGTAGGCGGTGCCGTTGTTGTCCGCGTCGGTGAAGGCGCCCACGTGCTCGGGGGCGGTGAAGTCCTGCTTATAGGCCTGGATAAAGGCGTTGGCGTCGGCGTAGGTCTGGCCCTCCTTGCCCTCCATGGGGGCCACGCGGGTGTAGGACATACCGGGCACCACGGGGAAGGTCAGATCGAAGGAGTACACACCGGCCACGTCATAGGCGTAAGCGGTCTGGGCGTTGGACTCAGTGCCCGCCTCGTCCACATAGGCCAGCTTGATCTGCAGGCAGGCCACGCCGTCCTTTTCAACTTCCTTCCAGGTGCCGGACATATAGCTGGCGGTGAAGGTGGGGTTGGTGGCGGCGTCGGAGGCGTCGAAGTTGGCGAACATATACTTGTCCGCAACGGCGGTGCCGTCCTCGTTCAGGTTCAGCAGGAAGGCGGCGTTCAGCATGGAAGCGTTCTCGCCGGACTCCTCATAGGTGCCCCAGAACTGGTAGGTTTTGCTGCCGCCCTCGGTGGGCTGGGAGGGCTCCTCGGAGGGGGCCTGGGAATTGCTGCTGGGGCTGCCGCCGCAGGCGGCCAGCAGGGAGACCAGCATCAGCGCCGACAGGACGGCGGCCAAGAGTTTCTTCATTTTCATAACGTTTTCCTCCAATAGTCTTTGTGTATTTCCCGTATCCCCAGGCAACCTGCCCAGGGATACGCAGAAACCTGAGTTAGTTGCGGTGGGCCATAAAGGCGGCGATTACATTGAGAACCGCGGCCGCGCCGAACACCACGGAAAAGGCAATGGCCAAGGTGGGGTTGCCCCCGAAGAAGGGCACGCCGGTGAGTACATCGGCCAGGGGGTAAGCGGTTTCCACCAGATGGTTGGCCAGGGCCACAGAGAAGCAGGCCCCGCCCAGGATGGGGGTGAAGGGGAGCCGCAACGTCTCACCCGCCAGGGTAATGACCGCACCGCCCAGCGCCAGTCCAAAGGTAAGCCAGGAGAACACCCGGTCCACCGTTTCGGCGGCGGTGGCCATGTAGATGATCACATAAGCTGCAGCCCCTACCAGGGCAATAACTGCGGCAGCCGCGCTCAACCAAAAGCCCGGTTTCGCGTCTTGGAACAAGCGCTTCATCTTATTTGCCCCCCTTCCTGGACTTGATCTCGGACAGGACATACAGCGCCGCGGTGCCTGCGGTCAGCACGCCGATGGCGACGTTCAGCCCGGTGAGGGCGGGCTTCCACCAGGGGGTGTAGTTCTGGACGGTCTCCGTCTTGCTCAAACCGTTTACCAGGTTGGAGCGGCTCATGGTATACAGGTAGTACTTGGCCACCTCCCGGAGCTTGCCGCAGATGAAGCCGTCCTTGTCCTTCACCAGCAGGTTGGATGCCTCAGGCACGCGGCCGGGGTCGTTGTTGAACTGGCAGGTGCCCGCCCGGATGGCGTCGGCGGTGCCCATGTAGCTGGCGGAGTCCTTGGAGCTGTCGGTCATGTTGATGCCGGTGAAGCCCCACTCATCCCGCAGCACGGTGGTCATGGTCTCGTAGTCGCTGGCGGTGGGCACGCAGCCGATGCGGTTGTAGGCGGTCATGGTGGCCATGCTGTGCCCGGCCTGGAGCCCGCCCTCGAAGCCCCGCAGGGGGCCCTCGCGGTAGGTCTGCTCGGTCATGAAGGTGGCTACGCCGTGTCGGTTGGTCTCCTGGTCGTTGCCGCAGAAGTGCTTAAAGGTGCCCACACAGCCGCCCTCCGCCATAGCCTTGGTCTGAACCTCGCTGCAGATGTAGCTCAGGTTGGCATCCTCGGAGTAGTACTCAAAGTTACGGCCGGAATAGGGGGTGCGGTGGATGTTGCCGCCGGGGGAGTAGATCTGGCGGAAGCCGATCCAGTAGCTCTCCTCCGCGAAGAACTGGCCGCGCTGCTCCAGCATCTCCTTGCTGAAGGTAGAGGCGGCCGCCATCTCCGCGTTGAACAGCACGCCGCCCTGGTGCCCGTCCGGGCCGTCGCCGCCGGCATAGGCGGGGAGGTCAATGCTTTCGATCATATCCAGGCCCATCTTGTCGCCGGTGATCTGGGCCAGCTCGGTGGGGGTGAGCTGGTCGATGAACTCCTCCCACTTGGGGTCGTCGAAGGCCGTGTCCTTCATCTCAATGAAGGAGATGCCGTTGTCCTGCTTGTACTGGTAGGTGGAGATGTCCGGGGCGTCGGAGGGCTTTTCGTACTGGAAGTTCTCCATCAGGTCCTGGATCTCCGGGGTGGCGGTGAGGCTTGCCACCGTGTCGGGGAAGGTGTTCCAGTCGGAACGGGTCAGGTAGGTCACGGATCCGGGGATGAAGTAGTTGATATCCCGGTCCTCGAAGTGGTTG
Source organism: uncultured bacterium (assembly GCA_948469375.1). Taxonomy (GTDB): domain Bacteria; phylum Bacillota; class Clostridia; order Oscillospirales; family Oscillospiraceae; genus Enterenecus. Next base: position 39,278 of record CAOKLO010000003.1, read on the forward strand.
GACACCACCTCGCCGGTATAGGGGGAGACGGCGTAGGTCGTGTTGTCCAGGCTGGCCAGCTCGTCCTTGTGGGCCTTGGCGGCATCGCCCTCCACAGGATTGCCCTCGGCGTCGAACATCCCAGTGACGCCCCGGGCGGCCAGCACGTTGTTCAGCGCGTCGTGGGCGTCGCTGCCGATGGCAAAGAAGTACTCGCCGGGGTCGAACACGTAGCAGCCTGTCTTGGAGCTGTCCGCCCCGTTGGCGGCATTGCTGTCATAGGTGGCGAAGATGTAGTCAGAGAACTCCAGGGTCACGGTCTCGCTCTCCCCCGCCGCCAGGGCGGAGGTCTTGGCGAAGTCGGCCAGCTGGATGGCGCTCTTTTCCGCCTGCCCCGCCTCGTAGGGGAGCTGGACGTAGAGCTGCACCACGTCCTTGCTCTTGCCGGAGTAATTGTCCGCGCCGTTGTTGGTCACCTTCACCTGGGCGGTGACGGTGTGGGTGGACTTGTCCCAGTCCACGCTCAGCAGCTCCTGGGTGAAACCGGCGTAGGACTGCCCCGCGCCGAAGGTGAACACCATCTCGTCGGCATAGTTCCACGCGCCGCCCTTGCTGGCGTATACGCCTTTGGGGCCGTTGGCGTTGTTGACGCCCAGCACCTGGTCCTGGTAGCGGGTCTCATAGTACTTGTAGCCCACATAGATACCCTCGGCGTACACCAGGTACTTGTTCTTATACTGGCCGGTGAGGTTGTCGAAGGTGAAGTCGCCGGCGTTCTGCATGGCGGCGGAGCTGAGGGAGTCGGCGGCGTAGGTGATGACGTTGCGGCCGGAGGGGTCGGCCTGGCCGCCCAGCACCCGGGCCACGCCGGTCATGCCGTAGTTGCCGGGGTAGCCGATCCACAAACAGGCGTCCACGCCGTAGTCCGCCAGCCAGCCCAGATCCATGGCGTAGCCGGAGTTGAGCACCACGATGATCTTGCCGAACTTGCCGGAGTTTTTTATCATGTTGAGGGTGTCGATCTCCTCCTGGTGGAGGGACAGCTCGGGCACGCCCGCGGGGCCCTCCTGCCAGTCGCCCTGGAGGCCGTGGTTCAGGTCGCCCTCCTCGCCGCCGAAGCGGCTCATGACGTAGATGGCGGCGTCGTTGTAGCCGGACGCGTAGGAGCCCTCCGTCCCGGCGTAGGCGCTGGCGGGGATCTCGCCGATGAGACCGGTCTTGGTGCGGGCGCCGTTGGCGGCCACGATGGCGTTGTACACCGTCTCGTTGACCTGGAATCCCTCCTCCTTCATGGCGTCATAGAGGTTGATGCCCTCGTTGGGGGGGCCGCCGGATCCGCCGTGATACACCGGGGTGGCGGCGGCAAAGCCGAACAGTGTCACGCTGGCGTTGGGGGCCAGGGGCAGCGCCCCGTTCTCATTACGCAGCAGCACGCTGCCCTCCTCCTGGCTCTCGATGAGGTGATCCTTCAGGGCGGCGCGCATCTCGTCCATGGAGGCATAGCTGGAGGGGTAGTAATTGGTGTCGCCGGTGACCTGGACGGCAGGGGGAAGGGTTCCCAGGAACAGGTTCACGTCCCCTTCCCGGGTGAAGGCCAAGCTCTGGCCAAACATGGTCAGGGAGAACACCAGCACCAGAAGGGTGCACAGTCCCCGCCATATGTATGTTTTCTTCATAAGCGTTCCTCCCAATCAGGTTTTGGTCTGTGGGAAAGGGGATTTAGCCGGCGAAGTCAGCGGTATAGTCGAAGGAGCTGGTCTTGACGTTGACCTGCACGGAGGTCTCGGGGAACGCCACGCTCTCCAGGAACTGCTGGGCGGTCCAGGGCTCGGCGTTCTCATCCACGATGGGGGCGCCTGTGTTGGGGTCAGTCTGGGCGGGGATCACGGCCTTGCCCATGGCGTCGCTCCAGTTGTCGGTGTCCACCCAGTAGAGCTGGTCGAAGCTGCGCACCACGCGGGTGGGGGCAGCCAGGGTCACGTCCAGCAGATCCTCGTCCAGATCGTTCACCTGGGAGGTGTAGGTGCCGTAGAACTTGGTGATGGAGTTCTCCCGCTCGTTGCCCTTGGCGTCGTTGGTGCTCTCGGCCAGCTCCAGGGCGGAGAAGGTGGAGGAGGAGAGCACCAGGCAGTAGGTGTTGTTATCCATCAGGGTGATCTCCTGCTGGGTGAAGGTGGTGAGGTAATAGTTGTACTGGGGGCGCATATTCTGATAGCTCAGGTTGGCGGGGCTGAGGTAGACGCCGGTGACCTTACCGCTGGCGCTGCTCCCGCCGCCACCTCCGCCGTTGCAGGCGGCCAGAGACAGGGCCATCGCCCCGGCCAGGAACAGGGTAACCAGTTTCATGTGCTTTTTCATTGAGATATCCTCCTCTTATATTTGTCAGGGGCCTTCCCCCTTTTCGCACCCCCAATTTATTCGATGTGCCCAAAGTTTTCAATGGGAACCGCGTAACCTTTGTCTCTGGCCGCATAACCTTACAAATGCCGGCGGCCCAACCTTGACTTTCCTTGTTAAAATTGCTATATTAAATAGGCGAAAGGAGGCGGGCAGACATGATTAACATCGCTATCGTAGAGGACAACCGGGAGCAGGCCGCGGCGCTGGAAAACCATATCAAAACCTACGCCTCCGAGCACAAATTGTCTGTCTCCGTCTCGATCTTCTATGAACCTATCACGTTTTTGGAGAAATACTCCCCGTTCCACATCGTGTATATGGACATCATGATGCCCATGCTCAACGGCATGGACGCGGCCAAGCTTCTGCGGGAGAAGGACGAAAAGGTGATCCTCATTTTCGTCACCACCATGCGCCAGTACGCCATCCAGGGCTATGAGGTGGCCGCCTCCGATTTCATTGTCAAGCCGGTGGCCTATCCGGAGTTCGCGCTGAAATTCACCAAGGTGCTGGCCAGGCTGGAGCACGTGATGCCCCCCGACGTGCTCATCCGCACCGACACCAGCTTTGTGCGTCTCTCGCCCCGTGATATCCGCTATGTGGAGGTCAAGGGACACCACTGCGTCTATCACACCACCAGCGGGGAATACCGCCAGTACCAGACCATGAAAAGCGCCGAGTCCGCCCTGATAGAGCAGGGCTTTGTCCGCTGCAACAGCTTCCTGCTGGTCAACCTGGCCCATGTGGACCGCATCGACGGCATGAATGTGATCGTGGGCGGGCAACCGCTCCAGATCAGCCATCCAAAACGGAAAGCATTTACCGACGCTTTTGTCCGTTTTATGGAGACACAACGCTATGAATGAATTGATTGCGGCCTTTACCACGCCCTACACCATGCAGAGCGTCAACCTGATGCTGACCTACTGGGAGTGTTATATCTGCATTGCCCTGTTTGCCCGCAGGTTTGAACGGCGGGATTTTTTCTTCGTCCGAATCGCCCTCACCCTGCTGGAGGGGATGGTAGTCTGCTACCTCTTGGCCATCTGGTATACGGAGACGGGTTCCCTCCTGGTACGGGTGCTGTGCTACTCTGCCATCACCGTGCTGAACTTTACCGCCCTCGTGTTCTGTTGGAAGTACGATATTCAAGAAATGCTGCTGGCCTTCTGCTCCGGCATAGCGGCCTATCAATTTACCAATAAGCTCTATCCCCTGCTGCAAAACCTGCGGGGGATCAACGACCGGGAGACGCTGGCATTGCTCCACTCCGATCCAGAGATATCGAATCTGGACTGGGCCATCTTTTTTGGCTTCCATCTGCTGTCCATTGTGTTGCTGGCCGCGCTGTTTACGCCAAAAAATCGGTTGGTTCACAACCGGCGCACCACACGCAATGTCATTGTCCTGTCCATTGCCACGGTGACGATGGTAAATATCCTGATTTGTGTCTCCCGGGTGTACGAAGGGGAAAGCCCCATGCTCAATGTTGTGACAAAGATCCTCTATGTAGGCCTCAGCTTCACCATCCTGACGATCTGCGCGGGCATCTTTTCCCAAAGTGAGCAGGAGGAGCAGATCGGTATCCTCCACCAGCTTTGGCGGCAGGATCGGGCGCAGTTTGAATCCGTCAAGGCCAACATGGATGTCATCAACATGAAGTGCCATGACCTCAAGCACATTCTGGACAAGATCGAGGACAAGCTCACCGAAGAGGAGGCCGCCTCCCTGCGGGAGGCCATCCAGTTCTACGACGCCAACATCAAGACCGGCAACGAGGTGCTGGATGTGGTCCTGTGCGAAAAGGCAATGACCTGTCAAAAAAACGGCATTTCCTTTTCCTGCATGGCTGACGGCGGCAAGCTGGATTTTCTCACACCAGTGCAGACCTACTCCCTGTTTGGTAACATCATTGATAACGCAGTCGAGGCCGTGAAACCGCTTCCTTTGGAAGACCGGGTGATCTCCCTCTCCTGCCGCGAGGAGGAGGACGTGCTGGTTATTGAGGAGTCCAACTACTTCCAGGGCGACTTGGAACTGGCCCATGGCCTGCCCGTCACCAGCAAGGGAGACAGCTCCCATCACGGCTTCGGCACGAAAAGCATCCAATATATCGCGGCGCAGTACGGCGGTGCGATGGATATCAAAGTGGTGGACAATATGTTCTTCCTCACGGTTCGCTTCCCCCTTGGCCGAAACAGGGATAAAACCGCATAATAGGAAAGCCGGAACCACTCAGCGGTCCCGGCTTTTTTGTGCTCCTATCGGATGGTGATGACATACTCCCCGGCCCGGGCGATGGTTACCCTCCCGCCGTCCACAGAGCAGTCCCCGCCAGTAACGGTGATGTCCATGCCCATACTCTCTGGCACAATCACCGTCCCCACGGCGTCGATGGCATTCACGGTGATCGTCCGGCCTTCCGCTGTAGTTTCCAGCTTGACACCGATCTCCCCCTTGGGAGTCCAGACGGTGCAGTCAAAGCTGCCCAGCGTACCGCAGGGAGCAATCTCATATTTCTCAAACCCCGCCTCGGTGGGGCGGATCCCGGCCGCGTACTTGGACAGGATGTACAGCGGCGCGGCAGTCCAGCCGTGGTTGACGGTGCCGGTCTCCCCGTCGAAGGTCTCCCACAGAGTGTCATACTCATCACTGAGCATAGGGGCATAGCGGTCTCGCATCCGCTGGAGGGCCAAGTCGGTTCGGCCCATCACGCACAGGGCCTCCAGCACGTACTTCTCGATAAAGGGGCTGGCCTGGTAGGTACTCATAATGACATCAGAGATCAGAGCATAGTCTTCCTCCCCCGCCAAACCGGACAGAGCCAGCATGGCGTTGGCGCGGTCATCCACGTACTTGCTGTCCGAACTCTTGAAGCCCTCCTCCGTGTAGTAGGCGGCCCGCCAGTTTTCCTTCATGGAGTCCATCCGCTCGGTGAGGAACTCCGTCCCCTCGGTGATGCCCAGGTCGTCGGCTATGGACTTAGTGACGGTGAGGGCGTAGTAGTAGATGCCCGCCTGAAGCAGCCTGGTGTCGATGCAGTCCCCCCAGTCGTTCCACGTCCAGGAGCCGTCCCGGTACACCGGCAGGCCGTTTTCCATCTCCACCATCTTCAGGTAGTTGAGGAAAGCTGTGCAATAGGCCGCCGCCGTTTCCCTATCCCCGGAGTGGAGCCAGTAGTGGTACACGCTGGTCATAAAGATAAGGCTCTGGTTGGGGATCTCCTGGGGCTTCGCACTGGGGGCGCGGCTGGGGATGGCCCCGTCCGTCCGCGTCCAGGCCACGCAGGCCAGGATGGCCTTTTTCGTCATGTCCAGCCCCGCCTGGTCATAGCTGTACAGCGCCGCGTCGATTTGGTTGGAGGCATCCCCCATGTAGGGACCCCGTTCCCGCTCGGGGCAGTCCATGTATGTATCCCGCATACAGATTGCCAGGGTGTTGAGTGACTCCTGCCACAGCTGGTCCAGCCCGGCATCCGAGGAGACGAAGGCCCCCGCCCACTCCCCGTTGAAGCCGCTGGCGCGGTAGCCCAGCCGGGTAAAGGTCACCCCGGCCTCCGCCTCGATGATGAGCTTGGAACCGCTACGCCAGGGATAATTCTCATAGTGCTGGATCCCCTCGGCGGTGACATAGGTGTCCTTGAAGTTGGGCATATCCTGCTTGTCGGTGTAGGTGTCGGTGTAGAAGGTCAACTTTTTGCCCGCCGGAGCCTCCAACTCAAAATAGGGAGTGAATTGGATGTTGCCCGGCAGTTCCAGCACCAGGGTTGTATCTTGGGCCAACGCCTTGCCTACATAGTCCGTGGAGTTGGCAAAGTCAGTAATTTCTTCAAATTTGACGGGTGCGATCATGGCGGAGTAGAGGTCGCCGAAGGGCAAGTCTCCGGCCTTGGAGATCGGCGTGGCGTTCTCCCACTGGCTGTCATCATAGCCCTCGCTCATAAACTCACCCAGGTCGTCCCGTGCATCAAAGTAGACGTTACGTTCCGCCAGCATGGAGGACTGGGTATAGCCTGGGTAATCCGCCCCGGCGGTGACCCGGTTCTTGTAGCCGTTATGCCGGGCGGCTTTCCAGGAGCTATCCGAGCAGACGGCCACGCCCCCGGCATCCAGTTCAAAGATCAGCCCCGCCTGGGTGTACTCGTCCCCCTCCTCGTCCAGAAGGACGGGGACAATGGAACCGTCCCCGGAGCGGCCGTTGAAAGCCACCAGCAGTGCGATGGTGTTCTCCCCCTGCTTCAGATTGGTGAGCTCCACTGTATCATAGTAGCTGTCGTAAGGAGTGGGGCCCCGCTTCAGCGAACCGTCCAGCACGGCCAGCTCCCCGTTGACCCACAGCACGTACTTGTCTACAGCAGAAATAAACGCGGTAGCAGAGGGGACGGCCTGATCCAGGTTGAAGGTCTTGCGGAAAGCCACATAGCTGTCCTCTGCGCAGCCCTCAGTCCAGATCCAATTGGCGGTCCAGTCTGTCTTTTTATACCTTTCAATGCTATCCAAATACATAAGATCCGAACGGTCTGCCATGCCCCGATCCGGGACAACGTTTTCTACCTCCACTGAGGCAGAAGGAGCGGGTATAATGTTATCCTCACTGTTACATCCGGCCAGCAACGAGAACATAGAGGCAGCGCAGATCAGCAACGCAGTACCTCGTGTAAGCCATTCCCTTTTTATCATATACTCTCCTCCTCAAACCGGCCTGCGCTATTTTGCAGAAATATTCGCAGCCTATTCTGCAACAATTATACATATTGTCATATGATAAGAAAGGGCAACCGCACAGCCTTGCCATTTTACGGCATAACCTTTTGTGTTGGAGAATCAAAATATTCTATAGGGACAAATTAAACTTCACAACACTACAACAGCAAAAGAGGCAAATGGTATGAAGCCATTTGTCTCGTTTAATCGCTTAAATTCGGTGCTTTGGGGGGAGCTCATCATATTACTTCATAGGGAGATTTTTTCTTCATGCAACTACCGGCACCCCAACAGGTGCCGGTAGTTGAAAATTCTTTAATTATTCACTGTCCACCTGACTGTGCAGTTCTCAATACAATTCCCAGTTATTCTCCACCGATCGATCCTTCCTCCTGTTTTTTCTCTGCCATCCGTTTCGCTCGCCGTTTACGAAGCACTTTCCGAATTACCACCACTATGACAACGATCAGAAGGATCAACACGCAGGCGGTAATCACCAGCGCCTTTTTCAGTAGCGCCGTCAAATCCATAACCTCGCCGATAATCGGAAGGCTGGTATCATACTCCCGGTCGTTGTGCTCGCCATCTTGGAAGCTCAGCCGCCAGATCGTTTTTTCGCCGCACACTGCCAAAACTTCCGCATCCGTGATTTTACTGCTGTCCAGATTGCAGGCCGGACGGGCATAGGAATTCATTTCAAATGCAAAATTTCCGTTCACGGGGAAATCCATCACCGCTCCAAAGCTGAATACAAATCCTACATCCAACGGAAATGTAGGGATATGGGGGGAACGGAGCCAGTAGCCTTCCTCCGTTCCCTTATACTGGGCAACACGGGAACGGGCATCCACAAAACCATACTGCGGATTCGTGATTTCCTCAGCGGAAAGCAGGAATAACCTGTCGCCGTTCAGGATTTCATCAACCGGGTCAAAATCCACCGTGCCGGTAGAAACCCCGGGAATTGGGATTCCAAAGCCCGGAATCGCAACGCCTGCATCTGATTTCAGCGTAGGGAGGAGCGCACCGTATTCCGCTTGGGTCAGGTGGGATTGTGCAAAGTCTTCACACCAGATCTGAATATCGCTGTTCCGATAGTCAGTCGATCCGGGGTGTTCCGCCGCAAAGGTGTCTCCTCTGTCCGCAAAAGAGACAGATACATCCCCACCAATGTCGCGAAACAGAAGGCTGTCTCCCTTTTCATCCGAAATGAGATTCAGCGCCATAAGGAATATGCCCGGCTCGCCGGTATTGGTATGCTCCGTATCCAAAACCAGCCATTTCCCGTCAAAGCCGCAGGCATCATCGCATATGCCAAAGCACACCACATCTCCCGCATGAATTTCCGCTTTTCCCGTTTCAGTGGCAAGAGGATCTGCGCAGCCTACGGCATAGGCCGGAGCAAGGAACAATATCAGCACCGCACACAGCAGTGCGCCGGCAATCCCCCGAACAGCGATCCTCTTTGCCGTATATACAGCATTTTTCCAAAATGAGCAGTTCAACATGACAATCCCTCCTATTCTGTACGCAGCGCAATGACAGCGTCCTGTTTTGCCGCCCTTTTCGCAGGCAGCAGCCCGCCTATCATGGTGATGACCACGCTCAACGCGACCAAAACTACTGCATATACGGCGGGCAGGGCTACCGTAAGCGCTCCAATGCCCAGCAGACTTTCCAGTACGGCATTAATGGGAATTGTCAGCAACGCGGACACCCCTACACCCAGCAAGCCTGCACAGATGCCAACGATAAATGTCTCGGCATTAAATACCTGGGAAACATTGTGCTTGGATGCTCCCAACGCCCGGAGGATGCCGATCTCTTTCGTCCGCTCCATCACGGAGATGTGCGTGATGATGCCGATCATAATACAGGAGACAACCAGGGACACCGCCACAAAGGCAATCAAGACATACGAGATCACGTCGACCATTGATGTAATGGAACTGGTCAATAGGGCCACATAGTCGGTATAGGTAATCTTGCCAGCCTCGTCAGCGCTGTCATTATAGCGCTCAATGCAGGCGGAAACCGCGTTCTTATCCTCAAAGCTGTCGGTATAAATGCTGATGGATGCGGGCGCATCATAGCTGACTTTGCCGAACTTTTTCATGTTGTCTGCATATGAGGCCCCGTCGATATACTCGTTGTAAACGGACAGCAAGATCTCATTGTCCGGCGTTTCCGCCAGCCAGACGTCCAACGCCTGCGCCATAGCGGCTTCATCCATATTTGCACTGCCCATATTTGCAGTACCTGTCTGGCCTGCCCCCTGCATGGGCTGAAGCTCGCTTTGCTGCTCTACGGGAGCGGTTCCCTGTGCATCTGCGGAGCTGTAATACAAAATCATAGAATAAAGGGATGCCTTATCCGATATGCCCATCGCCGAGATATAGGTGGAGGCTTCCACAATTTTTTCAGCATCATCCAGCGTCTCAAATTTTATCCCTGTGAGGACATTGGTTTCCTGATTTGCTTCTTGGGCAAGGACCACAGCGCTTCCATCTGTCTGTTGGATCACATAGTCTGTCAGCTGGGAGGTATAGGCCACAGCAGTGGAAATAACGGCGTTTGCAGCATCCTCCCGCGGCTTGACGATACCGCAGATTTTCAGTTCCAGAGCATCCTCCAAAAGCTGCTCTGCATTCAAAGCCTTATCGCCAATATAGGAAAACGTGCCGTTCTCATGTTCGGCATAATAACTGCTGGGCAAAACAAGATAAAAACGATGGCCGCTGATTTCCTCATAGCTCCAGTCCTTTGCGGTCACTTCTTCTCCCATTTTGATTTGCTCGGAGGCTTCCTCATAGTCCTCCGCTGTCAGCAGACCCAGTTGATAGAGAGTGCCGGCAGAAAGGGATCGGTTCTCATCCAGAACCAACACCACCTCGTCAAAATGCTCTGGCCAGGCCCCGTAAAGCATTTCATAGCTGTCGGTGACGATATGACTGACCATATTGCCGTCAGGACTTGCCATCAGCTCGGAGAAATTCTCGGCCCCAGCAGATCCGCCCATCATCATTGACATATCTCCGATTCCGCCTGGCATGGAACTGAATCCCCCGCCGGAACTGATTAAGGTCCCAACATCTGCGCCGCTATTAATCAACACTCCGTTCGCGTCATAAGAATAAACATCAAAGCACACATCATAGGTGTAGACAAATCCATTTTCCCCCAGATACTGATGGATTTCGCTGTTTGGGTCGTCCAAATAGCTCTTGAACGTTGTCAGGTTATTTTCTATGATACTGGCGAATACAGTTTCGCTCAGTTCAATATCCCGGTAATCCGCGTGTACGCCATCCCGCAGTTCGGATCGCGTGTTTGGCCCGCCGATCCGCTGCCCGCCAGCCATCATGCCAGACATATCAAAGGTTTCCGCACTGATTGTGATGGGATAAGAGGTCATTGTGTCCTTCTGCATATCTGCGATATAGCGGTTTACACTGGAGGAAAGGGCCAGGATCAATGCAATGCCGATGATGCCAATGGAGCCAGCAATAGATGTTAGCAGCGTCCGCCCTTTTTTTGTGCGCAAATTATTAAAGCTGAGCGACAATGCTGTGAGGAGCGACATTTTAGCCCGGTGTAAGCAGACACGCAAAAGGGGCCAAAATCCGCCACAGAGTATACCAGCCCTCTAGTAAGGGAATACACAGCGCTGCGGCGCTGTGACACCTCGCAAAAGCGGTCAAATATAGGGATATTCAACCGCTTTTGCGAGGTTTTATTGACTATCTTGCAAAATTGCGGTTTCTTTAACTGGTACCCTTAACTGGCGAAAATTGGCTCAGTTTGGCGGAAAATGGTCCAGTAGGCATGGCGGAATTTGGTATACTTTTATTGTCTGTTTACACCCGGCCCATGCTTTGATACTTTGGTGTCGGGAGCTCCCCCACTTCCGGGGTATAAGGCGCGGAATCGTCCGTAATCCTACCGTCCTGCAGTTTGACAATACGAGTGGAATACCGCTCCGCCAACTCAGAATTGTGAGTCACCATGACAACCAGACGTTCTTTAGAAACCTCCCGCAGCAGCTCCATGATCTGGAGGCTGGTGGCGGTGTCCAGTGCTCCGGTGGGCTCGTCGGCCAGAAGGATGCTTGGATTGTTGACCAACGCCCTTGCAATGGCCACTCGCTGCATCTGTCCCCCAGACATTTGATTGGGACGCTTATGGAGCTGATCCCCCAGCCCCACCTGAGTCAGCACCTGCTCTGCCCTTTGGCGGCGCTCCCTGCGAGAGATGCCGGAGATAGTCAGCGCCAACTCCACATTCGCGAGGATGGACTGGTGAGGAATCAAATTGTAGCTTTGGAAAACGAAGCCAACGGTGTGGTTTCGGTAGGAATCCCAGTCCTTATCCCTATATTTTTTGGTGGAGATGCCGTTGATCATTAATTCGCCACTATCATATTGATCCAGTCCGCCGATGATATTCAGCAACGTGGTTTTACCAGAACCGCTGGGGCCAAGGATTGAAACAAATTCGCTGTCCCGAAAGCTCAAGCTGACATTGTCTAGGGCCTGCTGGATCAGATAGCCTGTTTTATATTGCTTCTTTATGTTTTGAATTTGCAGCATAGGTTTCCCTCCTGTTGCCGTTTAGTAACGAGATCATACGCTGTTTTTCTCAACTAAAACTCAACCAAATCTCAACTGAACCTCAATTTGATGTCGTTGAGGTTCAGTTGAGATTTTTGGTTTAAAATGCTTCCACAATATTGATATCTTTGCTATACTGTGAAAAAGAGGTGGTAGAAATGTTTCAAATCCTGGTGGTAGAGGACGATAATGAGCTGAGGGATCTTTTCTGTGCGGTTCTGACGGAAAATGGATACACTGCGGTTCCGGCTGTAGACGGAATTGAGGCCTTTGATATTTTGGACGAGACGTATGTCGATTTGATTATTTCGGATATTATGATGCCGCGTATGGACGGGTTTGAGCTGATTAAAGCGTTGCGGGAAGCACATTACAACACGCCTGTTCTGATGATTACAGCAAGATCCGGTGCGGCGGATAAACGAGAAGGTTTCCGCATCGGCACAGATGATTATATGGTCAAGCCAATTGATGTCAATGAGATGGTATGGCGAGTGGAGGCCCTGCTGCGCCGATCCCAAATCGCCAGTCAGCGCAGGACAAAGCTGGGCGATACAATTCTTGACTGCGACACGTTGACCGTCCATACTGGCGGCGAGGAAACAGAGCTCCCTCAGAAGGAGTTCCTCCTCCTGTTCAAGCTGGCGGCCTCTCCCAACCACATATTTACGAGGCGTCAGCTCATGGACGATATATGGGGAGTGGACAGCGAAACGGACCCCCATACTCTAGACGTACATATTAGCAGACTTAGAGAGCGTTTCCGTGGAAATCCAGACTTTGATATTATCACTATCCGAGGACTGGGTTATAAGGTGGTGAAGAAATGAAACTGCATCAGCGGACTATAAAAACAGCCGCAATGTTTTCCATTCTACTCTTCTTGGTTTTGAGCATAACCATGACCCTTTCCACCGCCTTTGCTGTGTTGCTGTTTCGTATCGGTTTTTTGGATTCTCAGCATCTTCTGCGGGGGCTGTTCGTTACCCCAACGGTCAGCATCGTCATTGGAACAATTTTGTTTAGGCTGATTGGAAAACGCCCGCTAGAGCTGATCCTTGAAATCAGCAAAGCCACTCAAGAGGTGGCAAAAGGAAATTTCAATATCGAATTGAATGAGGATATACCAGCTTCTGAGATCCGGGAGATGGCCCACAATTTCAACGTAATGACCCGAGAGTTAGCTGGGACTGAAATTCTCCGAAATGATTTTATTGAAAACGTGTCCCATGAATTCAAGACACCTTTATCGGCGATTGAGGGATACGCCACACTGCTGCAGCGCAAAGAGCTTTCCGAAGAAAAACGGACTGAATATACTCGGCGCATCCTGTTTAACACACGGCGGCTTTCCACACTGATCGGTAATATTCTACTTTTGTCGCGGCTGGAACACCAAGAGATTGAAATTCAGAGGGAGTGGTTCTCCCTGGATGAGCAACTGCGGGAGGCTATCCTAATGTTGGAACCGCAGTGGAACGGAAAACATCTTGAGTTGGATATTGACCTAGATCCAGTGGACTGTTATGCCAACCGTGATCTACTCCTACAGATTTGGCAAAACCTGCTTGGAAACGCAATTAAATTTGTCAAGCAAGCCGGAAAAATCCGTGTACTGCTCAGGAAGATAGGAACTGACATTCAAGTTGTAATCCAAGACGACGGGATTGGCATGGATCAAGCGGTACTCCAACGAATATACGAAAAATTTTATCAAGGTGATACATCCCATAAAACAGCTGGGAATGGGCTGGGCCTTTCACTCACAAAAAGAATTGTTGACCTTCATGGCGGAAAAATTGAAGCGTCCAGCCAGGTGGGCGTGGGAACTACGTTTGTGGTCACGCTGTCAGCACTTCCAGCTTCTGAGGAAGCACATTGAGCTGTCAGCCGTTCTTGTGCCAGAGCACAGCCTGCCAGTTGCATACAAACCATTATTTTTATTATAGTCTGGCAGTCCACTGCTGCTTGCCAGAGAAGCTGGAGCAGAACGATACCCAATATTAGGAGACGGAACGGCCAGCTAACAGACCACATCTCGTTAAGAGACAGGCTCCAGGCTCATGCTATGGGAAAGGCTTTCTATTTAATTGCATAAGAGGCATCGCAACAAATAAAGAAAACAATGCGGGGGAAGGCTGAACCTTCCCCCGCACGCTTATTCCCGTTTATGCCGCCTTTTGAAAGCGAATACTCTGTGCCCTCATTTGGAGCTCCTGCCCCAGGAACTTCAGCGTGGAAAATTCATCGTCCAGCCCGTCCAGCTCCCGGCGGAGCACATCCTCATAGTGCTTCTTTTTCTCCTCCAACGCCTGGATTTTCAACACCCAGCGATCCATCACCGCCGGGCTCTGACTGCCGGACTTAATGAGATAGTCCGCCCGCTCCTGGTAGGTGGCGATCTCCTTTTTCACCGCCGCATAGAATTCCTCGGTCATTTTAGACCGCTGTTTTTCATCGTCGATGATGTAAAAGCTGTTCACCATCAGCGGTGTCTCCCTGCGGTTGAGCCCGCCCAACAGCCCGATGAACTCCTCGAACACGTCCACCTTGTCCATGTGGGTGCGGGGCACGAAGTACATATGCCCCGTGATGCTCAGCTTGGTGGCCTCCAGCCCCCGCAAATAGTTGACACAGATGGTTTCGATCTGTTTCCGGTTGGCGCACTTCTGATAGAGCTCGAACAGCTCCTCCGCCTTGCGGCAGCAGGCCGGCACGTCGATGGCGTCATCCGGCGCCAGGTTTTCCGCCCGGAACACGCCGTCTTTCTTATCATAGCTGATGTTCGCCAGCTTTTCGTAGTTGTTGGTACGCTGGTTCAGCGTCTCCTTCACCAGCTCCCGGGATAAAATATCGGCGCTGGTGCGCTTGTTGTCCCGGCAGTAGGCCAGGTAGATGTTGGTTTCCCCCATCGCCGTCACCGGGACGCGCTCCCGGATGTCTCCGGTGGCGGAGCGGAACGCGTCGCCCACGGACAGCCGGGTGCCGCCGGCGTAGGGGATTCCCATGTCCTCACACAGCTTGGACAGCTCCACCTTGTCCACCAGCAGGTTTGCCAGGGAGAAATAGAGGAATTTACCCAACATATGGGCTTTATCGCCTTGGGACGTTCCGATGAAATCGTGCATATCAAATACGTTATCCATTACTTTGCCCTCCTTATCTTTTTACATGACCGCCGCCCGGCTGAGAAGGTAGTCATCCACTCCCTTGTACGCCGGATCCCATGTGTATTTCGTGTATTTTAGGCCCTTGATGGCCTGTACTTCCCTCCGCATCGCCAGCACGGCGTTGCGGACATCGGGGTTCGTCATCTGATCCATGTCCATGGCCTCCACCACCTGGGTGACGCCCAAATCCTTCAGCGTGCCCTTGAGCCCGCGGATGGCGTTCACGCCGCCCACGCACACAAACAGCGTGTCATGGGCCAGGTAGCTGGCCACGTCCCCCTTCAGCGGGCCCTCCGTCAGGAAGGCTCGCTTTTGGGTGGTGTCGCCGGTGACGTGAACCCAGGAATAGCTCCGGGTGCCGTTGGGCCTATCCCGGCTGGACAGCCAGCGGTATTTCCTGCTGGGCTTATCCGCATCGTCCAGTCGGATCTTCATGCCCTGGATCAGCCCGTCCTTGCTGCGGACAGGGATCAGGAAGCCCTTCGGCCCACAAATCGTCCAGTCGCCGTAGTAGGTGCGGAACCCCGGCAGCCCCAGCAGCTCATGGCCGCTGGAACGGAGCAGGGCGGCCAAAAGCCGCCGCCCCGCGTCCGTCTCCGGCATACTGCGGTACTGATTCCGCGCGATACGCTCCTCGGACAGCCCCCGCTCCAGCAGGTTTTCCCGGTGCCGGGGCAGCAGCGTGAGATGCTCCAGCATAGAGGTATAGGCTTCGTGCCGCCGCTCCAGGGGCATGGGCTGGCGCTCTGTCTCTGTCCGGGCCTTTGCCTGCCGGGGCATGGGATAGACCTTACCCTCCCGGGTCAGCGCCTGGTATGCCTCCCGGTTGGTCACGCCCATCAGCCGGGCATACAGCGTCACGCTGTTGCCGTGGGCGCCGCACAGGTTGCAGCGGTACAGATCCGTGCTGGTGTTCAGGCTGAGGTGATACTTTCCCGGCCCGTGGTCGTGGCAGAAGGGGCAGGTGGCCTCCACCTCCCGGTGCTTCAGCGTCCGGGAGGCGAGGGCCACACCACACCGTCTGGCCGCGTCCACGATGGGAATTTTGTCATACTGCTTCACGGCCAGACGGGATCACCTCCTATGCAGCCTGCCGCTCCGCCAGGGTGATGGGCCGCACCGGCCGCACCGCCAGCGGCGTACCGCCGACGCACTTTGCCATGATGACCTGCCCGGTGGGCCGCACGTTGTTGAGGTCGTCCACGGACTCCATGTTGTCCACGAATACCGGGTAATTGCGCCCGGTGAGCCGCTTCATCAGCTCGGACACCTCCATCCCCGCCCGGATCTTCTCGGACAGGGAGAGCCGGTCATAGCGCCGCCCGCCGTAGGTGAATTTGAACACGTCCTTCCGCTCCCCAGTAGTTTTCACCACATCGTAGAGGGAAATCTCCACCCGGTTCATCTTCAGCGCGGAGAAGGTTAGCTTCGCCCGTTCGCTCACATAGATGGCAACGTCGGCGATCAGCTTTTTCAGCGCCGTGATCTTGTCCTGGGCGGCTTTGATCTTTCCGTCAAAGTCCTCCGGCTTCTGATCCGCCGCGGCCTGGGCCGCTTTCAAATCGGCAGCGCACTCCCGCAGTTCCTCCCGGCACTCCTTCAGCCGGGCGTACTCCACCTCAGAGAGGTTGCCGTACTCCAAGTCGGCGGTGAGCTGCTGGATCTGGGCCCGCAGATCATTCGCCGGGCTGTCCTCGGACTTTTTTGCCTTGAGGCCGGCCAACTGCCCTTCCAGCTCGGCCACATCATCGGCCTGGAACTGGTCAAAGACCGCCCTGGCCTTCGCGTCATTTTCGTTCAGTTCATTGAGCTGGGCCCGCTGCTCCTGGCCGGCGGCAATGGTCGCCTTGCTGGACGTTTCCAGTGCCGAGCGCACCTCCACCAGCGTCTCCGCGGTGATGAGGCGGCGGCAGGTGGGGCAGGGTTCGCCAGGGATACAGGCATGGAACGCCTGCTTGTCCTGGTTGAACCGCGCGGCAAGCTCCGCCAGCCGGGCGTTGGCCTCGGCAATGGCCTGGGTGTAGGGGGACTGGTACTGCTCCGCCTTTCGGGCGGCCAGCTTCCGCTCCAGCGCCAAAATCTCAGCGTCCAGGGGAGAGTCATCCTGAGCCGCCTCATGGTAGCGGGCGCTGAGCTCCACCAGCTGCTGCTCCATGGCCTTTGTGTCCAGGCCGTCGAACCGCTTGGCCTCCAGCTCCTCCACCTCCTTGGCAAGGGCCGTGTGGCGGGCGGTCAGGGCGGCAATGCTTTGTTCCCGGTTTTCCCCCTGGGTTTCGCTCAGATCCTTCTGCCCCTGGAAGTAGATGATGGTTTCCTCCAGCTCCCGGATATCCGCCCGCTTTTTCTTCAGGTAGGTGTCCGGGGAGAGAAGCGGTTCGTTTTCCAGGGCTGCCCGGGTGGCGTCGGAGAGCTGTGCCAGCACCGCCTCATGGGAAATCAGGGGCAGGTGCCGCTCCAGCAGGTTTTTGCCGTCCTCCCCCAGCTCCTCAATGAAATAGAGAGGATTGAAGATGGACAGGAACACGTCTTTCTCGCCAAACAGCTCGGTGAGATCCATCTGGCGGATCGTGTAGCCGTCATAGAGGATGGACATGGTGCTTTTGTGCCGGGTACGGGTGAGCACATGGGCCGTGCCCGCCTCATCCACAAAGTTCATGGTGATGGACACGTCGGGCTGGGCCTCGTTGTGCAGCCGGTCAATGCCCCGCTCCCCGAAAAAGGGGAGGCCGGTGACAGCAAAGGCGATGGCGTCGGCGATACTGGTCTTGCCCCGGCCGTTGCCGCCGGTGATGACGGTGGGATTTCCGAACACCAGGTTTGTGGGTTCCCCATAGGACTTGAACCCGGCGATGGTCATGCCGGTGATCTGAAAACTTTTGATTTTTTCCATGATTTGCTCCTCACTATGCCGCCTGGGGCTGGATGTCCGCCACTTTGAACTTTTCCAGCATATAGTAGACGACGGTATCCTGCTGCCTCTTTTCCAGCTTCACATCCACCAAAACGATGCCCGCGGCCAGCTCCGGGTGCTCTCCCCGGACAAAGGCGTCCAGCCTGTCCCCCTTGGAGGATTCCAGCCGCAGCTGGGTGCTGCTGGAGTTGATGCCTTTGTTGATCCTGGCTTTGCGGACAATATACGAGATGCTGTCCTTTCCCGGCTTGCCGGCGGATTTGTCCGCCGCCTTCCCGGAGGAGGTATCCCCGGGTTTTTCCTGCCCAGCGTCCGGCCTTTGGCCGTCCGGCGCGGACTCCGGCTGGGGCCGCAGGCCGCCTGCGGGGGCTGGGGTCAGGCCCAGCTTGCCCAGCATTTTTCGGTAGGCGCAGTCCATCTGTTCCTGCTGGTCTTTTTTGATGATCCAGGTCTTGCCCCGCTTTTCCACTTCTACAAACACCACGTCCATGTTATACAGCACCCGGCCGATGCCCCACTGGACGGCGGCCCGCTTCATGCTGTCGGACAGGCCGCCCTTCACGGGCTCGATGTCCGAATCCTCGGCGCCGTCCCACTTGGTGATGAAGCCTTCCCCGTAGCGGATGGAAATACCGCACAGTTGGGCTTCCTTGCCGTTGGCCCCGTGCCAGGGCTTGAAGTCGTTGTACCAGTTCTCCGGGCCCACCACATCATCCAGCCGGCCCATGATGGCCCGGTTGGTGACATAGGGGACGGCGATGCCCTTGGTTTCACCCTGGTACTCAAACGTCCTTTGCAGCCGCCATTCCAGATCCTCCGGCGCGAAGGGCATGGCCAGCTCGGCCTGAATCTGTCTCGGGTCTTTCCGTTCCATGCCATTACCTCCCATTCATAAAGGCGTTCAGCGTTTTGCCGTCCTCCACCAAAATATCAGAGTAGTAGAAGCCGGGGGATTTGTCCTTCATCAGCTCCAGCAGATCCCGGTACCCGGCGTGGGGCCGGTTATGCGCGGCCATGAAGTAGTCGTTGTTGTTGGGCAGCCGAAGGATGTACCCCATCAGCGTGTGGAGCCTGAACGGGTCTGGGTAGGCAGGCAGGGCGTTGTTCCCGGTGCAGATCTGCCCGTTCTCACAGTTGACGTTGGAAAATGGGTAGTGATATGTGGGTGTGTCCGGGGTCAGCAGCTCATCCTTCACCACGCACAGCCGGCACTTGCCCACCTTGCCCGTTTTGGCCAGATGCTGGAAGGCAAACACCAGCCGGGGAAGGGGAAAATGGAGATATTCCGTGCCGTAATAGCTGATGTCGGCGTACAATTCCGGGTATCGGATGAAGTAGGTGGTATTTACCTCCTCCAGAATGGCCGCGACGCAGCCCTCCGGCAGCAGGCCGGTGGCCCGGGCCTTTTCGTCATACCGGCTGCCCAGGATACAGGCGGCCAGGGCTTCCGGCGAAATGTTCTTGCGGGCGACTACGCCGCCCTCCTTTTGCTGTTCCAGCGCGATCTCCAGCCGCTCGGGCGAAATGCGCAGGACGATATCGCCATTGCATCCCATTCAAGCCGCCTCCTTTGTCTCAGTTTCCTGTTCCATGCCCAGCGCGCGGCGGAGCCGCCGAACCTGGTATTCCAGCGTGCAGCGGACATCCGCCATGGCTCCGGGCAGTCCCTGGATCCCGCAGAACTCTATCCCGGACAGGAACACCAGCCGCTTGCGGCCATGCCCGGTGTCACAAATGCGAAAATCATAGTCGTAAATGTAGTAGCCATCCAAACAGCCCTCCAGGTCGAACGCGCGCAAGACGTCTGTGACGGCCTCATGCCGCAAATCGCTCTCACCTGGCGCAGCGCCGCACGCCGTCTCGTACTGTGCCAGCAGGCGGCAGAATTCATCCATTAGGGGGTCAAAGATAACGATGGTGTCTATTTCATTTTCCTGATTCCAGTATCCCGTGTAATCAGGAAAAACACAGCCGACCGCTTCCCACGCAAAATCGTAGAACTCCTCCCGGCCCAGATCGTAACTGCCGCACCGTTCGAGAAACGGTTCCAGAAAACCATTGTCCGCCAGACGCTTGGCGGTGCACAGAATCTGGAATACATTGTCGTCCAATATATCCATGGCGCACCTCAACAAAATTGCCGGGCAGAGCGAGCGACAGGCGCGATGGCGCCGATGCGCTCCGCCGTCTGCCCCAAAGCCTGGGCAATCCGATATACGGCGTCGTTGTATTCAGCCAGCGCCGAAATGTCGTCTTCGTCAAAGGCGCCGTAGTCGATGGCGCGCAAGGGTACTGGCTCCCCCCGCAAAAGGGGGAGAAGCACCTGGCTTATCAAATACTCGTTGCAGCTGGCCTGGGGCAAAACCGTCCCCTCCTGTTCCAGTATCAGCCGCATGACCAGCAGATCCAAGTCCAGCTTCATGCCGCCACCCCCTCAGTAGTCGCTGGGGAGCAGGACGGTGGTGGCGGAGCGGTCGGATTCCGTGATGATCCAGAACTTTACGTTGTCCTGGGTATGGTAGACAGAGAACAGCCTGTCGCCATTGAGCAGAGCTTCCTCGTTGAGCTCCCCGTCCGACTGGCACACATCGCCCCAGTCGCCCTGCAGGTGCCGCTTGATGGCGGCGTCTACCTCCATGTGGGGAAGCACATCCTTCGCGTTGCGGGTGATCATCAATCTGCCCGGATGGAACCGGGGGTTTACAGCAATTACACTCATAAAGAATCCTCCTACGTCAGCGCCTTGAAGCCGTTTGGCGTCAAGATGTTGAAAATCATTTTGTTGGTAATGGTTTCGTGCAGTTCGGTGCCGGTGTGCCGGCCCTTGGGGTCAAACTGTTCCTCGGTCTCCTTGCGGGTCACCTTCACGATCCGGCCCTTGATGATGTGGGGCGTGTCGCATTCAATCAGGCCGTTGATCATCCCGGAGCCGCCGATCAGCCCGATTTGGCTGATGGACAGGGGCAGCGGCGGGCGCTTCACCCCGCTGTCCAGCTCGCTGCGGGCCATCATCCGCTGGAAGCTGTCCGAATGGCTCAACTGCCGCTCCAGCTCCTTCTCGTTGAACTTCTCCCCCCGGAAGGTCTTTACCTCCAGCAGTCTGGCCGGGAGGGGGTAGCGCCCCTCGGGCAGTTCGGTCAGGCAGGGGATCGAGTCAGGGTGCGCGGCAAACCATTCCAGCCAGCGGGTGTCCTGGGGCTCCGTGTCGCGCTGCTTCCGCGTGCCCAAAATGGCCACCTGCTTGAATTTTTTGAACTCGGCGTCGGTAAACCGCCACAGGCCCAGGTTTTCAAAATTGTCCGCCAGCACCCGGCAGATATCCGGGGTGAGCCGGTAGTAAGGGACGACGTATACCAGCAGGCCGCCCATAGCCAGCGCGCCCAGGCTCTCAATGAGGAACCGCTTCTCATGCCGCGCCCTGCCGCCGCTCTCATTGAGCACGGACAGGTAGGGCGGGTTGAGGAACAGCAGATGGAAAGCGTTGGCGCTGACCTGGCTGAAAAAGAAGCTGCCGAAGCCCACCCGATGTAAACGGGTCTGGGCCTCATCGGCCCGGGCGTTGTCCAGTTCCACGCCGTAGGTGTAGCAGTTGTTCCCGTCGGCGATCTGCCGCAGGGCCTTGCCGCAGCCGCAGCAGGGGTCCAGCAGATTGGTGGTGACCCCCTCCGGGAACTGAATGCCCTTCAAAATCAGCGCGATGTTGTCCGGGTCGGTGGGGTAGTACCCCAGCTTGATGTTGTTCATCAGCCGCCCCACCACCCTGGCGTTGGTGGTTCCATCCACGGGAAGCTGGGCGGCGAAGCCGTTCAGCGCGTCATACACCGGGCGGTAGGTATTGCTCAGCAGGTTAAACCCCAGCAGGCCCTCCTTCAGCTGGCCCGCGTTGGCGGCCAGTTGGTATTCTTCCGTCTCCATCAGCAGGAGCTGGGCCTCGCCCAATGCCTCCGCCAGCCGTTGCCTTGTATTTTGCAGATCGTTGTAATCGTCCCGCGCAGCGGCAAGATCGGTATTTCGGTGCCGCTCCACCCTGGCCCGGCACAGCACCATGGTCTGGGTGAGCCGGGGGACTTCGCTTTGAAGTCCCCGCAGCCCCTCCAGGGCATAGCTGCGCGGTTCGGTTTGGGGCGCGTTAGGCTGCCCGCCCATAGCCACCCTCCTCCCGCACCGCCGCCAACAGGAACAGCAGGTCGGGATAGCTCATCTCCGCCAAATCCCGGCGGGTGAGATACAGGTTGCGCCCGCCGGTGTAATCCTTGCTGTGGCGGACGGTGCGGTAGAGCAGCACCCGCTCCCGGTCACAGCAGGGCTGGGACAGCTGAACATACAGCCCATTGGTCTGCCACATCCCGATCAGGGAGCAGTCCCCGGACACGGCGATGCCGCCGGGGTTGGATCGCGCCTCGGCGTCCCTCAGACCCAGGTCCTTGCCCAGTGCCCGGAGAAACGTCCGGCCCATGTTCAAAAATTGCTTCTTCGCGCCGTTGGGGCCGCTCTCGTTTTCGCCCCAGATGTAGGACAGATCCTGAGAAAACAGCTTGGCCAGCCTGCGCATATTCTTTTCCTGTGATTTGTGGGACATTTTCATGACCTCCTTAAAATTGAGAGGACAGGAAACGGCCGCTTCCTGCCTCCGGTTCGCCCGCAGTTAAGCGGCGGGCTTGTTTTCCTTCTCAGTTTCCAGGTGGACAACCGGCGTGGGGTTCTTGACCTCGTACTCCGCGTCCACCACGTCCTCAGCGGGAGCGGTGAAGCGCAGCCACCAGGCACGCAGGCTGGACGCCAGCAGAAAGCGGAACAGGCTCCGTTTTTTCTGCTTAAGGTTGATGATCTCGTCAGCGTCCACGTCATGGACGTAGCTGAGCACTACCGACAGCTGGCTTGCCTGCACATAGTCCGCGGACAACAGGCACGACACGGCGGCGCTTTCCGACGCAAACAGCTCAGAGGTCTCTACGCGCTTGGCAATCAAACGCCGGCAGGACACTCTTACCGAACTCAGCTCATCCGCGCGAATGTCGTCCGCCGAAATACTGCTGGCCGTAACAGAGCCGCTTCCAATAATTTTTTTTGCCCTGAGGTCATAGGTCACCTTCAGGCACCCCTCTACCACCAGGCACTCGGTGGTAAGGTTATCATAGGACATGGTTTCACCGCGGGGGATGTACACAATTTTCATGTTCAGCTTCCTCCTATTTCTGATAGTTTCGGAGAATGGGATCCCCGTTCTTCTCGTGCAGGTTATAGTGGGCGTCAAACACCAAATGATGGTTTTCCTCGCCGGTAGCGCCGCAGTCCAGACAGTGCCAGGTCAGGATGAAGTTCCACTCCGAGGAACCCTCGTGGTCGTACTTGATCCTGCCGCCGCACACCGGGCAGACGCCGGGTTCGTCCGAGCTGCTGGCCCCGGCGCGGATGCCGCACTGGGAGATGTACGGGATCAAATCGTTGGGATCCATCTCGGCCAGCTTCCGCGCTGTTTCGATGATGTGATCCCGCTTTTCCGCCGCGAACAGCCCGGATATCTCAAGGGCCGCAGCGCCGGAAAGATCCTCCTTGGAGCCTGCGCTGAGCACGGTGGCCCCGTAGCCCAGATACAGATTCAAGGCGATCAAAAACGAAATGGTATCCTTGCGGTAGAGCCTGCTAAATTCCTTGAAATCCATTGTTTCCTCCTATGCCGCCCTGCTGGCTTCTCCCAGCCGGACGGGCATGACCAGGGCCCGGTCGCCGCGTCCCTGGGCCTCAATGATGATGGGGCCCAGGGAGCCGGCGCTGACCTTCATGTTCACTGACGGCTCCTTTTCAAACTGCTTCAGGGCGTCCGTCATGTAATCCAGGCTGAACCCAAATTCCACGCCTTCGCAGCCGATGGCGGAGATTTTCGTGGCGTACCGCTCCCCCATGCTCTCGGCCAGCAGCGCGCCGCCGCTGAAGCGCACCAGGTGGGCGCGGTTTCCCCGCAGGGACTGCTTCAGATACTTCAGCTCCGCCAGGAACTCCTTCGGGGACACCTGGAACTCCGCCCGGAACTTGTCCGTGAGGGCACTGTCCAGCTTATACAGCTCGCCCTCGGGCAGACAGAACACCAGCGACGTCATGCCGTCGGTCACCCTGGCGAACCGCTCCCCCAGCTGGACGGAGACCTCCTGATCCCCGAACAGCTTCAAATGCTCCAGCGCGTCCGGGGCCGCCATGAAGGGCGCGGGTACCTCCAGCTCCGGGTCGGTGTCCCAGGCCATACGGCAGCCGTCCAGGGTGTAGACACGGTTCCCGCTGAACTGCACGCTGATCAGGCAGGCCCTGGCCTCCTCTTTGCGAGGAATCCCCACAGCGTACTTCACCCGCTCCACACGGGCGTACAGCCTGGCGGCGTTGACGTTGAAGCTGTGCATAGGCTCCCACGCCTGCTGCTCAGGAAAATCATCGGGTAGGAACGGGTGCAGCTCCGCAGACCGGGGCCCGCAGGACAGCGCCAGCTTGATCCGCCGCCGGTCGCCTTCCCCCGTTTCCGTCTGCTCCATGGCCAATTCGCCCTCAAACTGCCGGAAGGCCCGGGCGCTCTCGCGGGGCCGATCCAGCAAAAAGGCAAAGCTGTCGCCCTGGGCCGGCATCCCTACGGACAGCCAGGTGTTCAGGTTGGTGGAGGCCAAGGTGCAGCGGCCCTCCTCGAACCGAACCAGCACCGCGTTCAGCACCGGGATAACCGATTTGTGGATCAGGCCGCTCACCTGATCCAATGCCTGGGCGAAGGTTTTTGCGTTTACCGTTGCTCTCATGCCGCTTTCTTCCTCCTTGTACTTGTTTTTTGCAGCTCAGGCCGCACATTGACGGTCTGGGTGGAAAAGGTCACCTGCCGCACGGTGCTGCTGCCCGTGGCCAGGATGTTGTAGATCATGTCCACCACCGCCATGGCCGCCGTGATGTTGGCCGCCATGCTCTGGGGGGCAGACACCGACGCCTCGGAGCAGGACAGCTCCGTGGGGAACTTGTCCGTTTCCTCCAGCACGTCCGGGTAGACGATGCCGATGGGCGGGTAGTAGGTTCTGCCGCCCCGGCGCACGCCGCACACCACCTGCCCGGTGAACTCGCCGTTGCCGCTGTCGATGTAGATCAGTTCTTCGGATTGGTAGAACACCCGGTGGCACATCTGCCGGGACTTGTTGTTGTCCACGGCGCCGATGAGGATGACCAATTCCGGCGTCCGCACGTTGTATTCGTGGCCGGGCTGGCGCATCCAGAGATGCTCCGGTTTCAGCAGGCCGCGAAGCTGCACCTCATCCTCCACGAAAGAGGGCACATACTCCGTCTCCATGCCGAACACGGCGGAATACCGCTCCGCCAGCACCCTGGCCTTGTTCTCCCCCAGGTCGGCGGGGGTGAAGTTCTGCCGCACCAGGTTCTTTTCCTCCACCACGTCGCCGTCGCAGAGGATGAACCGAACCGGGCGTTTCAGCGAGTACAGCAGGCGGTACAGGTGGGGCGCGATGTGCCCCCCGGTGCCGCCCGCGCCCAGCATGACGATCTTCACTGGGCGGGTCATAGAAAACTTCATTAGACAATCCCCTGACACCGAAGCCGCTCAGCCAAAGGATGCAGCACCGGCGGGGCGCTTCTGCGCAGCAGCTTCACCTGAGTGCGCCACTCGGCGGGGAACGCCGCGCCAAAGCTCTCCAGCACGCACCCCGGGGGCAGCGTCAGGTAGGTGCCGCCGCAGGACATCCGCACCGTGATATCGGGGAAGAACTTGTCCAGGCGGCCCACCACGATGTAGATGCGGGTGGCCCGTTCGTCCTCATCGTCCACGGGGGAGAACTTGGCCTCCATGCTGTTGTGGCTGTGTATGTCGATGTAGTGGAGATACCGCTCCTCCGGCAGATCGTCCCGGTTCAGTTTGGCGTCGATGTGGGCTTTGGTCACCGTCTGCTCAGGGACGCGCACCACAAATTCCTGCTCCTGCTTGTCCCATAGGATGTGGGCCAGCGCCTCAAATTCCTCGGGGCCGGTCATGCAGCACCGAAAGAAGGAGATGATCTGGGCCAGCAGCTCCATAGGAACCAGCGGGAGGGCCGGGGTAAACCCGGCCCTGACCGATTCCAGGTCGATCACGCTGTCTTTCGGGGCGATGAACTCGCCCAGCTCGTTTTTGCGCAGCTCGTACACCCTGCCGTCTGCGCAGGGGATGGTGCAGATGGCCTTGTCCGACGCCCGGGCCTCCTCCAGCGAGGCGAACACGCCCTTATAGGCGGCGATGCCCTTGCTTTGGGCGGTGACACGGGGCTTCACCAGGCAGTCCGGGTTCTTGTCCTTGGCCTTCTTGAGGTTGTCCAGAAACGCCTTGGACAGCTCGATCTCCGACTTGACGGAGGAGATGGTGGTGCCCTTGGGGTCGGTGATGGTTTTGACCGTCTTGCCGTACTCCACCGTCCAGGACACCTTCTTGCCCTCGCCCAGCTCGGGGAAATCCGCCGACTTGGCGATGCGAAGCTCCTCAAAAGTCATGCCGGGGTCGGTGATGTCCTCTCGGGCGCTGCCGTAGTGGAACACCGGGGCCTTCTCGAACAGAGATTTGGCCGCCTTTTGCTCGGTCTTGGCCTCCTGCTCCGCCATGGCGGCGGCCAGGGGGTCGATGTCCAGCGGGGGCTGGGTCGCCGGGGCTGCGGAAGCCGCCGCAGGCGCAGGGGCCGGGGCGGGCTGCACAGGCTGGACGCTCTGAAACGGGGGCGGCGCAGATGCTGCGGGCTGCGCCTGCTCGGCGGGCGTAGCCGTCTGGGGCTGTCCCTGCGGGATGGATGCGGCGGGCGCGGCCTGCTGAGCCAGCGCCGCTTCAAAGGGGTTCACTTCGCCGGGGGTTCCGCCGTCAGGCGCGCCGCCGAAGATGGCATTGATGTCTAGGCCCTCGCCGCCGGACAGCTCCGCAAAGGGGAATCCGCTGTTGCTTTGTTCACTCATAGTCTTTTCTCCTCTCGTTTTTGGGGACAAAAAAAGACCGCGAACCGCCCAATGGGGCAACTCACAGTCTTCTTGTCCAGATATTTTGTTCTTCCAGGCCGCTTCAGTCCGGCGGAGGGCAGACTTCACCCCTTTCCACGCCGTTCCTCCCTCGCTTACTCCGCCCTAACTTACTCCGCCCTGAAATACAGGTTCATTGTACCATGCCGGGGCGCGGGCGGATAGGTGGAGGGGTTCCACCTATTTTAATCGAACATATGGACAGTTTGATTCCCCCGGTGTATAATAAGGCGGTCATTTTAATTGCGCGGCTCCATAGTTTCATCACCGCGCAAAATCCATTTTAAACTGCGAGGTCACCATGAATCAGAAAGAGATCAGCGAACTGAAGCGCCGCTTCCGGCTGGGCAAGAACGCCATCAGCCATATCTGCGGCTGCTATGTGAACAGCAAAAAGGAGATCGTTTCCTACCTGAACGAACCGTTAGACCGGATGCCCGAGGAGGAGGCGGAGAAATACTTAACTTTGCTGAAAAAGGCCCTGTCCGGTACCCTGGGCCGGAACCTCATCGACATTGTGTTCTCCACCCAGCAGGTGGCGGACAGCGACGAGCACCGGCGGCTTATGGCCCTGCGGGACTCCAAGCTGAAGGACAGCGAAGTGCGGCAGGAGTTCTATCAGACTGTCATCGACACACTGGACATGGGGGAGAGCAATTACCTCATCCTGCTGGCCCATGACGCCTACGATGTGCCCCACCGGGGCAGGGACGGCGAGGATCGGGCGGACGAGGGCGACACCGTATTTTCTTACATCGTGTGCTGCGTCTGCCCGGTGAAGGACGGCAAGCCGGAGCTGGGCTACTGCGCTGGGGAGAACGAGTTCCACAACAGCGCCCCCAGCCAGATCGTCGCGCCGCCGGAGCTGGGCTTTCTGTTCCCGGCCTTCGACGATAGGGCGGCCAACATCTACAACGCCCTCGCCTATGCCCGCAAGCCGGACGAGCTGCACCAGGAGTTTTTGGACGCCATCTTCCATACCGAGCCGCCTATGTCCGCCGGGGAACAGCGGGAGGCGTTCCAGACTGCCCTCCGGGAGGGGCTGGAAGGAGCCTGCGGCCTGGAGGTGGTGCAGGCGGTCCACGAACAGCTGACCGCTAAAATTGAGGAGCACCGGGAGACCAAAGACCCGGAGCCCCTGGCCGTCACCGCCAAGGACGTGGCCGCCATTCTGCGGGACTGCGGCGCAGCGGAACCGCAGATTACCGCATTCTGCGAAAAGTGCGTGGAGCTGTTCGGCGAGGGCGCGGCCCTCAGCCCCGCCAACCTCATCGACAGCAAACGGTTCGAGGTCAAGACTGCTGACGTGACCATCGCCATGCCGCCGGAGCAGAGCTACCTGGTGGAGACACGGATGATCGACGGGAAAAAGTATCTGCTCATTCCCGCCGGGGAAGGGCTGGAGGTCAATGGGATGCCAGTGGACTGGGTTCAAACTGAAAGCGAATAAAGAAGCATATTCTCTTGCCTTTTTGGTTATCACCATATATAATGTGCTGGAAACTTGACCCAGCAAATTATCAAACAAAGGTGATTATCATGGATAAGGAAAAGACAGTCAGCACAGCCACCGAGCCAGCGGCAAAAAAGAAGGGCGGCAGAAAGCCCATGTCGGCGGAGGAAAAGGCGTCCGCCGCGAAAGCCCGCGCTGAGAGCAAGGCAAAGGCGGACAACCTCAAGCCCGCTGTCATCGTGCAGTTCCAGGGCAGTGAGGTGGAGCTCGACGCGCTGGTGGAGGCGGCGAAAGCCGACTTCCGGCAGGAAAAGAAGCGCACGCCCATCACCGACTTGAAGCTGTACGTCAAACCGGAGGAGCGCACGGCCTACTATGTGGTGAACGAGAAGTTCAGGGGAAGCATATCCTTTCAGTAAACCCGGTATTGTCAGAAACGCGTGAAGCCCCACAATGCAAACAGCATTGTGGGGCTTCATTTTCGTACGTTCTTAATTATCCGTCCAGCACAATCCCCTGGCGGCAGCACTCCGCCAGATAGTCCCGGGGCTGGTAATAAAACGCGGCGTTGTAATCGGAAAGCCGCTCGTCGATCCATGAGGTATAGACCGCCAGCAGCGTCTCCACCACGTCGTCCTCCCCAGACACGTCCTCGATCAGCCGGGCGTACACCTTGCCCATCGTCCACACATCGGGCACGGCGTAGCAGGACTCGCTTACATTGTCATAGTCCCCGGCGGTCAGGTCAAACTCTCCGATAGCGTCGTCCGCCACCTTTGCAATCGGCTCACAGTGGAGAACATCGGCGTGCTCATAGATGATCCGCACACCGTTTTTGCCCAGATCCGCCGCGATATCCCCCCGCTTCCTGTGAAGGATGCGGCCAAGCTGCTCTATCAGGGAGCAGGTGAAAAACAGCGCGCTGTCATTTCGCTTTCCCATCGACAACATAACTCCTCTCGAACCGCAGGGCGGCCAGCGCTTTGGCGGTGTGAAAACTAATCTGATGGGTTGGGTGCTTAAACCTCGCCAACTCCCAGAAAGCCGCACGGCTGATCTCCCCATCCAGAAAACTCTGGACATAGTTAAAAATTGTGTCGTCCGCCATGGGGCCTTCCACTACATCGTATCCGTGAGGCACACCGCTGCGGCAGGCTGCGATAAAGCTCAGCCATTCGTCCGACATCTCCGGGAATCGTTTAGCCGTTAGCTCTGCGCAATCATCGAAGGAATAGACATTGACCACACCCTTTCCTCCGAACCGCACAGACCAGCGGGCCGCCTGCTCCTCCATCTCGGTGCAGTAGAAGCCCCAGAAGAAATCCTTATGGAATTTTTGGACCCGGATCTCCGGGTATCTTACCTCAATCCGGCTTCCATGAAACAAGGTACGCATCAAGCGCCACCATCCCTTCGGCAGTTCCTATTATAGCCGTTTTTATCCGCATTCGCAACCATATTTATTTTACACCCGGCTGCGTACCAGCTCCCGCACGATCTCATCTCCCAGCAGCTCGCTGGTGCGGTAGATATTTTGGCAGAATTTCTCCAGGCTGAACGTCATTCCCGGACTGCCCTTGTCCAGCAGCACCCCGGTGACAGTGAACCGCCGATTGGCCTGCTCAGTCCGAAGCCGCTCCACATAAGCGTCCGGCAAAGCACACTCGCCGTCCGTGATAAAAATGATGTCGGCGTTTTCAAGGTCTTCCTCATCCATCAGGCGCATGGCGTCATTCATGGGCGTCTGGAAGTCGGTGCCGCCGCCTAAAAAGGTTTCCGCAGCGTCTACCTTTTCCGCCATGGCATAGCCCCCGGGCCGGAACACCTCCGTTTTGAAGCTCCCCGGTCCAGAAAAGTGGATCAGGGCGAAGCGCCGCCCGCTGTCCGCCGCAATCTCCAGCAGGGTCAGCGCCACGGCTTTCCCCCAAGCAGCGGGGTCGCCCTCGGTGGAGTCGG
The DNA here is from genome assembly GCA_948469375.1 of uncultured bacterium. Lineage (GTDB taxonomy): Bacteria > Bacillota > Clostridia > Oscillospirales > Oscillospiraceae > Enterenecus. The sequence goes on from CAOKLO010000003.1 coordinate 69,469, forward strand.
ACTCATCCAGACAGCAGATGATATCCCCCATGCCTTTGTAGATGGGCTCCCGGCGCTGGTACTGCTTGATCTGCCCCCGCTGATACTTGCGCAGGAACAGCGGGGTGGTCTGGGGTGAGGCCAGCATGGCAAGCTCCGAGGTAAGGGCCCGGGACAGATCCCTGCCCAGCTCCAGGGAGTATTTCTCGCCCCGGCCATAGGCGTAGCCGTTGCGCTTGCCCTGGGCGAAGATCTCCCGGAACCGGCCCAGATACTTGGAGATATCCCGCAGAACCGTGCTTTTGCGAACCAGCGCCAGCAGTTCAGCGTTGGCCTCGTTCTTTACCATGTTGCCGGGCTCGTCGCTCCAGGCGCCGATGATGCTCCGTACTTCTTCCGCCTTTTCAGCGGCGGCGTTCACCGCCATGGCTACCACAGCGGCCACATCGTCTTCGTTCCTGGCCGTGCTGGCATCCACCAGTTTGCCCACGGCCTCCACCTGGCGGCGCTTGCCCTCCGCCTGGTTGGCGGCATCCACCACGGACTGCTCCAATAGCTGATCGCGTCCCTTCATGGCCTGCATTCGTTCCAACAGACTGGCCAGATCTTTCCGCGCTTCCTGCTCAGCGTTTTCCAGCTTCTCCAACGTGCTCAGCGCGTTTTTCTCCCCGCTGATGTTGGAGAGCAGGCTGTCCAGCTCCCCGGCGGCGCGGGCCACAAACTCGGACGCCGCCTCATAGGCGGGCAGCTCCCGGCCCTCGCACACCGCTTTCAGCGTGGGGTAGTCCTCGCTCTGAGTGATGTACTCCAAAATCGGGCCATTGAATTTCCGGGCGGCCGTAGACAGCAGTTTATTGTCGTTCCTCCTGGGCATTAGAGAGTAAAAGGACTGGAACACGTCCCGGGACAGGGCTGGGAAGGATGACAGCTTTTTTGCCGCCTCCCCCTCGGTCTGCTCCAGGTCGTCATCCCCATCCCGCAGGTCGGCATAGATGCTGTCTTCCAGCTTGGTGGAGTGCAGTACCCGGTCGGTGGCGGCCCGCTCCCTGGACGGCTCAATAGCCGCCCAGGGGGAACGCAGTACATCTTCAATCGTGCGGTAGGGCTTGCGCATTACGCATCCCCGCCTTCCTGCCGATGGCTGTAGATCCACTCCCGCAGGACATAGACGGCCTGAGCGTGGTTGAAGCCCAGCTCCGGGAACTCCTGCTGGAGATAGGGAACCGCGCCGTACATATTGGTGACACCGGATTCCCGCAGGGCATCTAAGTAGTCAAAGTATTGTTTCATTTCGTTTCCTCATCCTTCGTAAACATATGCAGATACAGGCTGCACTCTTTGGGTTGAGCGATGAGCCTAATCCAGAAATTACATACCTCACCTACCAAATAGAAATTGGATTCATCCTCTGACCGTAAGTTTGCCTGCGCCTCAGGATGAGACCAGCAGAACCGGCGCAGGGCAGTCCAATCACGTAACGCATCGTTGGCGGTCAAAGCCCTGTAGACGCGATCCATTTCGGACTTCATTTCCGCTGTCGCCTTTTTCCAGTAACCATACCATAGAATTTTCCAGCCATGTCTCCCATCATGATCCGCATGAAGATCTCCAACTTCCCATCGGGGATTGCGGGGATCGTCCTTCCCGGAAATATAAGAGTCGTCCATGTCCGTGAACACATAGGGGAAAGGGCACGTAGTTTCCAGCTGCCCCAGAATACCGCCACAGGCAGAAGTATCCAGGAATTCGTCCACTTTGCCCCAAAGCCAGGCGGTAGTTCCCTTACAGCACATTTCTGGGTTAAGACACGCACTTGATTTTGCAAACTCGCACATAAGACATGGTGCCGAAGTATAGTTTTGAGCCATATTTTCTCCCAGCCACGCAGCAAAATCACTCAGGACTGGGCTCATCGTTTCAGGTTTTATTTTCCCGGCGCAGTCGCCGCATACCACATAGCCGGACGTTACATCTTTCTTGCACAGTAAACAGGTTGCCATAGCTTATTCTCCTTCTTTAAGATACGGCGGGAGGGTTGCCCCCTCCCGCCGCTGTTTCTCAGAACGGCAGATCGCCATCGTCATCCGCCAGATCCGCAAAGCCATTGTCAGAGCCGGCGCCGAAATCACCAGGCAGCTGGAAATCGTCATCCTTCCCCGCCTTGGCCTTGCCCCCGGCGCTGTCGCCGTCCTTGGGCTTGCTGTCGCCGAAATAGACGCTGGACACCAGCACCTCCGCGCTGCGGCGCTTATTCCCCTCCTTGTCCGTCCAGTCCCGGAGCTGCAGCCTGCCCTCCACCACGGCCATGCGGCCCTTGGCGAAATACTTGTCCACAAATTCGCCGGTGGAGCGCCAGGCCACGCAGTCGATGAAGTCGGTCTTGCGTTCGCCGGTCTCCTTGTCCTTGAAATCCCGATCCACCGCCACGGTGAAGCTGGCTACGGCTGTGCCCGCTTGGGTGTGCCGCAGTTCCGGATCTCGGGTCAGACGGCCCATAATTACGATGTGGTTCAACATGATTTTGTCCTCCTTGTATTTTTATTGCAGCGCCGCCAGCTGCCCCAGCGGCGTATAGGTGAAACCCACGGCTTCGTGGGCCTGCTTGTTGATCCGCTCCATATCCGCCAGCAGTTCATCCGTCAGCGCCGTTTCGCCGTCCGACTGGGCGGACGCAGCCAGCTTCTGCTGCTCGCCGTACAGACGCACCAGCTCGCCCCGCAGCTTGATGAGGGCCTTGCTGCCCGCATTGGGCTTGTTGGTGTCAGCGCGGTTGGCGTCAAACTCCGTCTGCACATCCATGGCCATGGCCCGGACGCCGCTCACCTTGTCCTGCATGGGGTTGACGCACATACGGTTCAGCGTCGATTCCACCACAGGACGGTCAGCGGGCTTCTGCCAGAGGTAGTTCTTCAGCGCCAGCAGATCCTGGGACTCCACCTGGGCATGGCCGGACAGCCACGCCTTGGCCTGGGCGATGGGATAGTAGTTGAGATACTTTCGGTCAGACACCGGAATGCCGTCCTTGCGGAGCTGGCACAGGATATCGTCCGCCAGCTCATTGGCGGCATCGGGCACCGGGATCGCCGCCACCTCCGCCTGCATCTGCCCCAGTTCATCCAGCGTGATGGACGCAGTAATTTGTCCGGCGCGCCCCGCCTGCTTGTCCGCCAGCACCGCCAGCCGCTTGGTGCGGCCTGAGATGTTGTCCGTCACCACCTTCAGCTCCAGCCGGTCATAGAGGGCTTCCAGGATCTTCTCTTGGGGATCGCTGAAGTTGGGGATCTCGTTGGACGCCGCAAAGAAGGAGATGGTGGGTATGGGATAAGTACGGCCCTCGTTGGTGTACTTGCGCTCGTTGAGGGCGGTGAGCAGGGAGTTGAGTACCCCGTCATTGCACTTGAAGATCTCATCCAGGAATGCGATGTCCGCCTCCGGCAGCTTGCCCGAAGTGTTCACCTGGGGCTCACCGACATGGAGCGCCGCCAGCGCCGCCCGATAATCCGCCAGCGCCGCCGTGTGCGCCCTCAGCAGTTCATAAGTTGACGGCGAATCCTTTTGGCTGGAAAAGCTTTCTACAAAGCACTCCAGCTTTGAACGCAGATGCTGGTAGAGCTCATCACCGCTCACAACGGACTCCGGGACGGAGCCGGGAAGCAGGCTGGACAGATCCACGCGCCCAAAAAGCTGTTCCTCGTCGGTCTGCTTGGACAATAGGCGTTCAAACTGCCGGGCCCCGGTGATGCGGGCGCGGAACTGGTTGATGGCGTAGCTCTTGGCCTGGCCGGGCGCGCCCAGGATGAACAAGTTCTTCCGGGTGAGCAGGGCGATGGCGATGGCCTCCACCAGCTCCTCCCGCTCCGCGACCTGGGCATTTACGTCGGCCATGACGGCCAGCATACGGTCACACAGGGTCTGGGTATTTTGATTCGGCATGGTTTTTTGCTCCTCTCATTCTACTGATAGTCCGCTGGATTTCAGATATTCGCTGTAGCACTGTGAGCACGACAGGTTGTTTCTCCGGCGAAATCCCGCTGTTTGCAAGAGCGCCGTATACAACAGGGCGTCCCGCTCACTTTGGAAAGCCTCCGTTTTTGCCGCGCAGCCGCAGAACACGCATCGCTCCAGCACCACGGCCCAGTTTCCGCCAGACCGCCCGATCTCATAGCGGCAGGGCAGTCGGCACAGCACTTCCTCCGGCATATGGAATAGCGCCGCGAACCTCTGTGGAAAGCTGTCCGGCCGTTGGCTCAGCTCCGTGAGTTCCGAGCGCGTCTTGGTCAGCTGGAAGCGCAGGAACCTGACGTCCTGTTCCAAGCTGTCATCCATTTGCTCCGCGTCCGCCCATTGGGGTTCGTCCAGTGTGAACAGCCAACGTAGCGCCTCGCGCATACGCCGGACAATCGAAGTCGCCATCACTCACGCCGCCTCCAGCTGCCGGTACAACTCGCTGTCCTCCCGAATGGCATCCAGGGAGATAATGTTCCCCTTGCGGAACTCCTTCGGGGCCCCGGTCATGCCGGTCAGGCGGCGCACCTCTTTGCAGTTGAGCAGCTCATACTTCAGCTGGGCGTAGATGCGCTTTTTCAGCGGCCCTTTGGACGGGTCGTAGGTGTCCACACAGCGGATCAGCCGGATGGCCAGCTGCTGGTACACATCGTCCCGCTCCAAGCGGGCGGCCTGAATCAGCGACCAGTTCTGCCAGATCACGGTGTTGATGCAGTGAAGGTGCTCCTCCACGATACGGTTGCGAAGCTCATAAGAAATATTGTCTTTCATTTTGTTTAGCTCCTTTGTATTTGGGGGCCTGTGCCCTAAACACAGGCCCAATTTGATTGCCGGCCTGTATCAAGCCGCGATAACCCGGTATTTCAGCGCCAGCTCGCCCCTGACGCTTTTATCAAAGACGAGCTCCCGCCCGGTGCCGGGGTCGATCTGCCTACGCCGATCACGAATCAGGTACTCATATCCCCTGCTTCCCCTGTGACGGCGGGCATTCTGCCGCCCGGCGCTGCTGGAAAAGCTCCGAAAAAAGCCCACCATGCTCCAATAACCGGCGTTCGGGGACTTGGCCGCTTTGCGAGCCCAGCCGTCCATGGCTTCCTGTTCGTCCTCCGTAGCCGGGCGGCATCCGCCCTTATAAATGGAGAGAATATCGCCGTCCAGCTCAAACTGAGCGGCCCGCTCCACCCGAAGCTGGGACGTTTTCTGGTTGGGATCATTCAGTCCTTCCGTGGTATTGAGCGCCAGGTCAAAGCCATAACTGCGCACAGCGGCGATGCGGCGGGGGCCGCACAGCCAAGGCGCGAAGCCCGACGTTTCCCCGTTGCGCCAGAGCAACTCCAGGAAAATGGGCCGCTCCTGTGTGATCCTCTTAAATTTGTTTAGCGTCATGTTTAGCTTCCTTTCTTTGCCTCTATGGTGCTTTTTCAACGATCTTCCAGCAGAAATTCAGAATTACACCCGCGGGCAGGTTCTTAAACTGCTCCTGCCGTTCCGGGGAAAGGGCGCCATACACCTGACAGACCACATTCGCCGTCACGGCGTCCAGCCAGATCCAACCGCTACCTTGTTCAAAGGGTTCGCACAGGTCGTACCGCCCGGACGCGTCGCTGCTGGGGCGAACCATGTGCAGGCCCTCGGCCCGCACGATCTCACAGCATTCCAAAAATGTCAGGCCGCTCCTCATGCCGCCGTCAGGCTCATTCATGGCTGCTGGCCTCCCCGGCGTTTTTCTGTTCAAGCTGCCGCTGGTATTCCGCTTCCAGTTCTTTCTGCGGGGTATAGCGATGCAGATTCTGATTGACATATTCGCCGGCGTGGTGCATCAGCGTGCCGCACAGTTCACCCATGACCTTGGCGCTCTCCAGATCCCGCTTCAGCGTTTTCAGCGTGCCCACATGAAGGGAATACCGCTGGGATCCGTCGAACTTTCCCTGGAGGTAGCAGTCGATATAGATGCCTTCGCTGCCGTAGCTGAGGATGGGCACAAAGTCAAACTCATAGGCGGTGAGCGTCACCCCTTCCCTGATGCCGCTTTCGTGCTCGCAGGGCAGATAGTAGTCCAGGATGGCCCCGGCCCTGTCAAAATCACCGCTCGCTTTTGCCACGCGGATGACGCTGCTGAACAGGCCGCCGCCGGTGTCCCGAAAGACCTCGGTGGGCTTCTCCGGCGGGAAGTTCTTTTCCAGCCAGAGCCGGGCCTGCTCCCGATCCCAGTCATGGAACAACCTAAAGAATTGCCGGCTGCGCTGGAACTGATGCCGCTCATCCCGGCTCGCATAAAATCTGCTGCGTTCCTCACATCGACCGTAGTAGCCCACCTGCTTCAAAAATTTGTCATAGGGGTGGGCCGTCTGCACCGTGTCATAGATGGCCTGGAACAGGGCGTCCCCGGTCAGCCCCTTCGGCAGCGGGATAACCTCCTCCAACTCACCATCGCAGTCCTTACAGCGGCCCATCAGGCTGACACCCCAGCACTCGCTGAGATTGAAATAGGACAGCGCCCAGCGGTCGGGAATAAAGTGGTCGTTGTAGAAATTGGCGGCGGCATCGGGCCGGCCCGCCAGATGATAGCAGCATTTGCAGTATCTATTTACCATTTTCATTCTCCTTCTCAGGTTGCCGCTTCGGTCGTTTCAAAGGTTTGTACGGAACGTAGCGGTCCAGGTTGCTTCTGCGGTAGACTTTGCCGTAATACAGCAAGGCCCCGGTCAACGAACCCATGACAAGGCTGGTATCGCGGTCATCACACGCAGTCTTGACGGTTCCGGCCAACAGCTTGTGGCTGCCTGCCCTGTCGAAAACCCCGTCGAGACAGCACTCAATACACAACCCGCCGCTCGCTCCGGCCTTTAACTCAGGTACAAAGCTGAACTGAGGGTGGCAGATCGCCAGCTCCGGCGGCCAGGTGGGGCAGACCGGTTCACAGGTGATAAAGGCACTCTGTTGGGGCCAGACGCCGGCGGACTGCACCAGCTTGATCACTCCGTAGAAAAACTCTGTTGTGGTCTCCCTGGGCGCATCCTGGGCGGGCATATGCTCCTTTGCCCAGCGCCGGGCAATCAGCTGATCCACACCCTCGTGGAAAAGACCGGCAAACTGCTCGACACGCTCCGCTTTCGTCATCTGATCCTGACGCCAGTACCATTCCAGCCGCGGGGGAACACCGCCCCGGTAAATGCCGTAGGCATCCTGTCCGGCGTAGGGCCGGTACCGCAGCATGGATACGCATACCTCCCGCAGAAGGCTGTCGTGGGTGCTGCTGCCGGCAATATCCTCGCCCGTACGCATAAAGCCGCCGCACTGGCTGCACTCCCCGGTGATGTACAGCGTCCGCCGTTCTTCCCGCTCCAGCAGGGTGGTGTATTCCAGCCTCCAGCCGGTGGGGACAAAATGTGTGGAGTAAAAATCCGTGAGGTCGCCAAAATCACGGCTCCGATGCCCCGGGCACTCACACCAACGCTCACTCATCCCTGCTCACCGCCTTCCGCAGACGGGTCAGGTTCAGACGACTGCACCCGCGAACGGTCAAAAGAGTACAGGGGAATTAGCCTGTCATAGTTCAAATAATAAAAATAGTAGGGTTTCAGACCGTCGTCGATTTCAATGACCTCTCCATATTCCAGCTCCATCCCAGCGTCGGAAAAAATCTGTTCCACAGGTTCCCTTTGCATGGCGTCATAAAGCTGCTTGGCGGTCATGCGGAGATCCGCTTCACAGCGCAGTTTATAACGGCGTTCTGAGGGGGAGATATGCGCGCCCGGCTTGTAGTCCCGTCGGTTGAGACACCATTCCAGGAACTCGCTCTCCTGGTTCACAAAGCCGTAGACGCGGCACATTGGCGGAGAGATCAGCCTGAGGCACCACTTGGGCGGTTTGTACTTCGGGTCAGACCGCTTGAACCGCTTGGACTTCCGTTGCTTTGGGAATCCGTTGCAATAACGCGTTTGGCCCACAGCCTCACCTACAGTTTGGTGGTACTGGCAGCCAGGGCAGGTCGGCCCCGGGAAGGTATATTCCATCTTCGCCATTTATGTTCCCTCTCCGGTGTCAGTGCCATGATGGGCCAGCCATTTGTTCACACGCTCCCGGTCGGCCTCATGGAACAACGACACAAACAGATCGGTGAAACACTCCGCGCCAGCCGGAAGATGTTCGGGGGCATCGCGCCACATCTGGAACGTCCGGCGGAAAACCTCCGACAGCAGCTCATCCGGTGTGCCCTGGGCGGGCAGATCATCCCCGTAGCACAGGCGCTTCCCGCAGGCGCGGCACCGCCCAATCCGGCACAGGCGGCGGCCTTCCGGCCGCTCCAATGTGGTATACTCCAGCTCAAAGCCTGTAAACTCAAAATTGCAAATAATATGGTGTATCCGTGCGGCCAGATCGTCCTTTCCCCAGTCAACACAGGTACACAACAGCTCCTCGCGATCACAGCCCCGCATCACGCTGCCTCCTCGTTGTTTGTTTTTTCACACAGTTCGATCACCTTCTGGCACTGATCCATCTCGAACCCGCCGATGTGGGCGCGGTCTGGCCGCAGATGGAGTTCTCCCGCCAGCCAGCGGTACGCCCCCGTCCGGGTCATGCGCCCACTTTTCCAGAGGGCGTCGAACACACGGTGGGCCTCCATCCGCTTCAGCCGCAGCACCTCGTTGGCCACATTGCCCAGGGGCCGGGTCGTGCCCTTGTGGCAGCCCACCCGGGCGTTGCAGTTCTGGCACTGGTAGAGGTACTCGCCCTCCATGCCCAGCCGCCGGGTGGATTCGCCGTAGACCATTTTGGCGGGGATCAGCTTGATGACGCCGCCGCAGTAGCGGCAGATCGTCGGAAGAAATTCCGCTCTGCTGCGTCCTTGCCGCGTTGCGGCAGGGACTGCGCCCGCTTCATTCCTTCCTCCTCTCCCCACCGGACCCGCTTCGCTGGGCTCCGGCGGGGGCCCCATTTTTTTATCCTTCAAACTCCTCACCCCCTACGCCGCCTTTTTGACGGTTTTAGCTTTAGAGGATTTGGCTTTGGGAGATTTGGCCTTTGCCGCCTTCTCCGGCTTGGCTTTTGGCGTCTCCTGCACCACCACCGGGGTGGCAGCGGGTTCCCGCATGGCGGTCTGCATATAGTAGGCCCCTTCGGTGGACAGATCCAGCATCCCAGCCTGGGCGATGCCCAAGGTGGCGGTGCCGGACAGCGAGCGCAGGCAGGCCGTCAGATCCTCGATCAGATACCAGTATTCGCCCCAGGGCGTCCCGGTCAGCGGCACCGTGTCCAGCTGTTCGCTGGCCGCGCCCAGCTCCCCCTTGCAGGAAAAGGTGATCCGCCCGCCGTCAAAGGCCAGCTTCACCCGGCCCTTGGGGTCTACCGCCGCCACGGTTTTCAGCGTCCGGCGCAGGTCGGCCACGTCGGTGAGCAGCGTGAACTGGTTGCGGATGTTGTTCATCAGCCGGTCCGTGTCCATGTAGTCGCCCTCCATCAGCATGGCCCCGAACGTGAGCCCCGGGCGCTGGAACACCAGGAACCTCCCGGCCACGCCCACATAGAACTCATCTCCGTCCGAACACAGCCCGGCCAGCTTTTCCAGAGAGTTGGCGGGCAGCAGCAGGCTGATGTTCCCGGTGGATTTGTCGTCGCCCTTGGCGGTGACCAGGCACCGGCCGTTGTAGCCCACGCCCTTCAGCCCCTCCTGGGTGAACATCAGGTTCACACAGCGCATCAAGGGCCTGTCCTTATCTTCCTTTGTGGCGAACATGGTTTGTCTCGCCATAGACGGGATGCCGGACAGCTTTACCGTGTCCTCCGGGAACGGGAGTTCTATTTTGGGGAACTCGCCCCGTTCCCCGATGCTCCAGTTGTAGACTGTCTCCCCGCTGTTCAGCGTGAGCACGCGGGTTCCAGGCTTGCGGCGCAGCTGCGCCGTCTCGCCGGACATCAGCCCCAGCATCCCCGCCAGCAGCTTGGCGTTCATAACGACAGCATCATCCTCTCCAGCCGTACAAGCCAGCTTCTGCTCCAGGGAAGTCTCAATGTTGGTGGCGGTGAGGGTAAGCGTGCCTGCGGCAGCGTCCGCCTCCAAAAGCACCCCCTTCAGCGGTTCCAGGGGGGCGTCCTCCGACGCGATGGCCGAGGCCTTCTGGACGGCGCTCAACAGCTCCGCCCGGTTTATTGTGATGTTCAAAATTGCCTCCTTTACGCGGCAAAGCCGTCGAGGGTAAATTGATTTTCGTCCACGACAGGCTTCTTCGGTTTCTTTTTCTTCTTTTGTTCTTCCAGCGTCCGTTCCAACAGGCCGTCGTAGGTCTGGCGCTGCACACGGGCGCTCTCAGTTCTGATGGTAGGCGCCTCCAGGGCCGGGGCTTCCGTCACAGGCTGGGCCGCGGGCCGCGCACGCCGCTCGGGGTTGATGACCGCCATCTTTTTGAACGCGGCGGCGATATCCTCCACATTGTCCTTGATGCCCAGGGACAGCTCCTTCGCCATCTGGGAGGTCAGGTCGCGCACGTCGCTCATGGCGGCAAGCCCCTCCTCGGACAGGGTGCCCTCGATGATGCCCGCCACCGCCAGCTTGGACGCCATCAGCTTCATGGCCTTGGCCTGCATGGTGTCCTTGTAGTACAGCAGATAGACCTCCACCCGGGGCGCGGCCTGGTTGATGCGCCAGCTCCGGCGCGACGCCTGCCGCAGGGTGAACAGGTTGAATCCCATGCTGTAAAAAATGAGGGTGGTGAAATCATTCAAATCCAGCCCTGTTTCCACACATTTTTGATTGGTGATCAGCACCTGAAGCCCTGAGCGCACCCGCTTCTCCACCCATTCCTCCCGCTTGTTTGGCGGGACGGTGGTGGCGAGGATCTCCGTCCGGTAGCCGGCCTGGGTGAGCAGCTTGAGCAGCTTCTGCTGGGAATCGGTGCGCGTCCAGCTGGTGTAGACCAGCACCCGGCCCCCGGCGGCGACCTTGTCCCGGACGATTTCCAGCACCTTTTCCTCTTTGGGCAGGATGTCCTCAAAACAGGCCGCGTTGGCGGGCTTCACGATCACATCGCCGTCAATGGGGTGGACGATCTCCGGCTGGTCATAGGGCTGATCCGGGTAGACGGTGAGCAGGTTCAAGTAAGCGGACAGCAGCTTATTGGCCGCCTTGCGGTCAGATTTCAACACCTTCTGCAAAATGTGCTCCGCGTATTCGTAGCCCTCCCGCACCTTCTCCGGCATATCCAGCGGCACAGGGATCTCCTCATAGTCCGGCAGATCCTTCCCCATGTCGGACAGGGACAGGAACGCCGTGTACTCCAGCAGGAACCGGGAGTACACCAGCGGCGACACCCCGGGCAGCTTTTTGCTCCTGAGCTTGTGTTTGATGGTGCGGCGGTTGGAGTTGTAATCGGACTCCACGATCTCGTAGATGTTCTCCACCACGCCGTACTCCTCATCGAACCAGGCGGGCTTGTTGTAGGGCTTGTCGTCCTTCCGCATCAGACCGGGCACCAGGCGGTACAACAGGTGGAAAATGCCCGAGCTGTACCCGTTGATGAGGGTGGCGGTCATGCCCACGAACATCTTGGACACGCCGTACAGCTCACCCATGGCGTCCCCCTGGCCGCTGGCATTGTTGTATTCGTGGAGCTCGTCACAGAGCAGGCCGTCGATGCGGCCCCGGTACTTCTTTTTGATGTAGGTGCTCAGCGCGTACCGGCGGCAGGCGCCCTGCACCGGCTCATAGCCGTCCGGGTGTGCCGCGATTTCCTCCAGCCGGGACAGGATACGCTCATTTTTTGTCCGGCTTTTGTGCTGCGCGGCCATTTCCCGGTACACCCAGCCGTAATCGGTAATCTTGGCCCATTTGATCTGGCGTCCCGGATTGATAGCGGACCACAGCTGGCTTCCGCAGCTTTTGCAGATGTGGTTGCCCCGGTGCTCCCGCTGAAAATAGAACTGGTCCGCGTTCACTTCGTATTTTGTGCCGTCATCGCTGATGGTCATCTGCACCACCTCACCGCAGTCCGGGCAGCGGAAGCCCCCGGCCATGCGGTCATAGGTGACGGCGGGATAGCGCATATAGCCATCCCGGGCCTTCTCCTTGCTGAACACGGCGTACACGTTTTTATCGCCGGCCTCATAGGCCCGGTACAGCCGGTCAAAGTCCGTAATGCTCTTGACCACCATGGCGAAGGTGTTGGGCAGGGTCTCTCCGATCTCCCGCACCCACTTTTTTGTGACGTGGGACGGGGCCATCACGAGGTTGAAGGTCTTGCTTCTGGGAGAAAGGGCGGCGTGCATTCCCTGGAGCGCACCCAGGGCGGTAGCGCCGATTTTCGTTTTGCCACTGCCACATTCCGCCACGATCAAGGCGGTTTTTTTACGCTTCAACTGACGCTTGACGGCCTCCGCCACCGCCAGCTGGGCGTCATACAGGGAATAGCCCGCGTTGGCCTGGATGGTGTCGTTTACCGCCAGCACCTCCTCGGACAGCGGCTCCGCTGCCGGGTCGAACAGGGGCTTGAACTGCCCCCGGATGCGCTGGGCCACGGTGGCGCCAAAGGTGTTGAGGTAGCCGGTGACGTTCTCCACGCCGTCGAAGCCGTCCGGCTGGCCGGGCACAGTGCCAGGGATGGCGATGGCCCCGCTTTTCAGGCCGTCCTCCAAAATTTCCACCATGTTGGCATCCTCCGGCTTCAGGTTCAGCACATAGGCGTCCAGCTTCTCCTTCAGCGAGAACACCTCCAGCTGCCGCAGGTCTCCACGGGCGATCAGTGTGTCCAGCACATAGTCCCGGAACTCGGGGATGAGGGGCGCGGCGGTCTTGCTGTCCAGCTCACGAAACAGGCTGTTCCGGTCTCCGGCGGGACAGAACAGGTAGCACTTCCGGGGCTGGATCTCCTGCTGGGTTCCGGCTTCCGCTTCACTGTCCTCCCCATCGTCCTGGGGCTCGGCGGTGAGGGCGTCGTCGCCGGCCATCAGCGTGGCGGTGGCATAAACACCGTCGTGGGCCAGCTGCCGCCGGTACTTCTTCGGGATGCTCTTCAGATTCCGCTTTTTGTCGTTCTGCACGGTCTCAATGGTGGCCCCGCCGTAGATGGCGTCCGCCATGGCCCGCACCATCTCCGGGTAGCCGCCGAAGCGGATGGCGGTGATGGTGCTGCTCCCTCCGGCGCTTTCCACCATAATGGTGTCGGCGTATGCGGTGAGCCGGACATTTGATTTGGGATCGAAATAGGATAGCTCAATCAATCTGCTTGACATTCATCTGCGCACTTCCCTTCTGGACGCAAAAAAAGACCGTGACTACCCTGCTGGGCAATTCACAGTCTTCATGGTCCGTATTTTGTTCTTCCAGGCCGCTTTAGTCCGGCGGAGGGCAGACTTCACCCCTTTCCACGCCAGTCCTCCCTCGCTTACTCCGCCCTAACTTACTCCGCCCTGAAATACAGGTTCATTGTACCATGCCGGGGCGCGGGCGGATAGGTGGAGGGGTTCCACCTTTTGTAGGATGAGCATATGCGGGCTGCTGTTGCAAAAAAAGAGGATTTATACTATAATGCTTTAGCTCGATATCTTTTGCCCATGGAGGTGCCGGAATTGAGTGGACTGGGACAAAATTATTATGGCAGCTTGTGTGCTGAGATGTATGATATCCTGCACAGGACAGCCCCAGCGGATGAACTTGCGTTTTACCTCTCCTATGCGGAAAAGGGGCAGAAGATTCTGGAGCCCTTATGCGGAAACGGCCGCTTCCTTGTGCCGTTCCTGGAACAGGGCTTTGATATCACCGGACTTGACCTGTCCGAGGAGATGCTGGCTAAGCTGAGACAGAGAGCTCCTGGCGCACAGGCTTTCCGGGCGGACATTACCACGTATTCGGGCCGGGAGACCTATGATTACATTTTCGTCCCATCCTGCTCCATATCCCTGTTCACCGATATCAAGCAGTGCAAACAAGTCCTGCGCAAATTGAACGCGCTGCTGGCAAAGGGCGGCAGGCTGGTTTTTTCTGTGGATACCATCGCAAGCAGGTGTACGGATGACGGCGATTATCAGACCACGGCTTCGGTAAAAACGCGGGAGGGCTTTGACCTGATCTTAAAGAGCAAAAACCATTATGATGAGCGCAGCCAAACGCAATTTTCGCCGGGGATCTATGAACTGTATCGGGAGGGGGAGCTCCTGAGCCAGGAACGGATGGATTTTCAGACCCATCTGTACCAAGCTGGAGAAATGGAACAGTACCTGCGGGAAAGCGGTTTTTCCGCTGTGCTGTCGTATTCCTCCTACCATAAAACGCCCGTGTCCGGCGACGATTATGAGATACTGCTATATGAATGCAGCCTCTGATACCTGAAAACTGCCCGCTTTCAAAATGGGAAACGGTTCTGCACTTCAAAAAACAGGAAGCGCGGAACCGTTCTTTTTCCCCTGATAAGCGGAAGGCTTTCACCATGGCGGCGCTATTTCCAGAACCCGATGAACTCTGTCCCGGTATCCGGAACCAGGGAGATCATATGCTCCGGCGATCCCTGGGGTTCGCTGTCCTCTCCCATCATTTTCAAAAGGATGCCCAGTCCGTCGTGCAGCCCCGCCTGTTCCTGGGCGTTGTAGGCCGCGGCATACATGGGGGCATACTTCCAGATGGCGTTCATCAGCTCCGGCCTGCGGATCAGGCCCGTTTCCAACCACTCAGGGCGCACCTTCAGCAGCTCAAAAATCGCGGTACAGCTGGCCCTTTCTTCAAAAAACAGGTAACTCAGCTCCACATCATCGGCTTTGCTGTGGATCAATTTCTTCCCGGCCTGGACTATGCCGTCTGAAAATTCCGTAGTCCAAACCGGGTGGCAGACCGCTAAAGCAGTTTTGCATTGGCTGGTTTCCAGCCAGTATACCCCATTGTCCAGCACCCTGTACCGAAGTGTCCACCCCCAGGGGGTGTAGGGCGGCACAGGGAATGAGCCGAAGTATGTGGGACACAGCTCCATGCCCTCCATGGCGGCATCAGCCAGCGACCAGCCCTCAAGGGGTGGGCTGCCATGGCGGGATTGGTTTTTGCACAGCTCGTATAGGATGGCCGTCCACCCACCCTCATCCGGCGGGTCGATGGCGTACAGCAGGCCGGGTATGCCGTCCAAGGCCGTGCCCAGGGCGAGGGCTTCCCGGGAGATGGGCGCGTCCGGCAAGACCAGGTAGTATTCGCTGCAAGGGTATGCGCTGTCCGGGTCTGGCTGGACGGTGAGGGAGTAGACGCCGGGGCATAATTCCTCCCAGCCTGTGACCTCGCCCAATTCGTATCGCAATGCTGACAGAAGTTCTTCGTCCATTTCATTCTCTCTCTTTCTCGCTGCTCGCAATAATTAGTCATCTTTGGGATAATCCTATCAAAAAATATATGCTACTGTCAATACCAAAGTAGTCATGTTAAGGATAGGATGAATGTGGATGAAATTATTGGCTATGGACGGGAAATGCAATGCCTGTGGGGATCGAGTTCGTCTGGCACGGGAAAAAACAGGGCTTTCTCAAGAGGCACTAGCGGCAAAGGTGCAGTTAAAAGGGCATTCACTGACACAAAAAGCAGTCAGTCGGATTGAAACTGGAGTCCGTGTTGTGCCGGATTACGAAATACCATTGTTGGCAGAAGCATTGGGAGTTGATCCATTGTGGCTTCTGGGCCTTTCCGATATACCATAAAACAGCGGCTATGAAAATCGACCGCCTGATGGGGATCGTCACGATCCTGCTGCAACAGGGCAAAGTTACTGCGCCGGAGCTGGCCCGGCGCTTCGAGGTGTCCCGGCGCACCATCAACCGGGACATCGAGGACATCTGCCGGGCGGGCATCCCCTTGGTCACCATCCGGGGCTATGGGGGCGGCGTGTCCATCGCGGAGGGGTTCACCCTGAACCGGGCGCTGCTCACCAGGGACGAGCTCCAGGCGATCCTCTCCGGGGTGAAAGGGCTGGACAGTGTATGGGACGCGCCCCGGTTCCCCGCGCTGGCCGAAAAGCTGTCCGGCGGACTCCCTGACGATATCCTCATCGACCTGGCCTCCTATTACCAGGAGCCGCTGACGCAAAAAATCGCCGTCATCCGAACGGCCATCCGGGACAGGCGGCTCCTCTCATTTGACTACTACTACGAAAAGGGCGAGTGCCGCCGCACCATGGAGCCCTATAAGCTGGTATATCAGTGGTCTGCCTGGTATGTGTGGGGCTGGTGCCTGGACCGTGAAGCGTTTCGCCTGTTCAAGCTGAACCGACTCTGGGAGCTGGAACTGGGGGCGGGGCCCTTTGCGGCCCGGGAGCTCCCCCCCGGAGGAGATGGACTTTGACCGCCGCTTTTCCGCCGGGGCATACCGCCTCAAGGCCTTGTTTGATAAGGGCGAGAAGTACCGGCTCATTGAGGAATACGGCCCAGAATGTTACCGGGAAACCCCGGATGGGCTGCTACTGGAGCGGGAGTTCGCCAGCCGATCCAATATGCGGGAATGGGTGCTCAGCTTTGGGGGGCGGGCGGAGGTGCTGGAGCCGGATGAACTGCGGACGGATCTGCTGCGGCAGGCGGAGGCCATGCTGAAAAAATACCGAGGGACATGACATACTGATGTCGTGTCCCTTTTGGTACAATAGGCGCAGAAAGGGGAGATTGCCATGATCGAATCAAGGTGCGGCCTGCTGTGCGCCCAGTGTGCCTACCGGGAGCAGATGAACTGCCCCGGCTGCGTACATATGGACAAGCCCTTCTGGGGGGACAGCTGCCCGGTAAAAGCCTGCTGCGAGGGCAAAGGGCACCGCCACTGTGGGGAATGCGGGGAATTTCCCTGCGGGCTGCTCCATCAGTTTGCCTATGATGAGAAGCAGGGGGACGGCGGCAAACGCATTGAGCAGTGCAGATGCTGGAGCGGGGAGACCTCCGCAGTCTAAAGGAAAAGGCCCGGACCGTCAAAAACTGACGATCCGGGCCCTTTTCTGTCACCACTTGCTCAAAATTTTGCCGTACATCTGCCGCTTGTCCCGCTCAAACCGCTGCACCACCAGCGTGACGTGATCCCCGGACTGGAACTCGGAGTCCTCATGCTGGTAGGAGTAGTTGCACATACACACCGTGCCGTCGGGCAGATTGCAGAACACCCCGCCGCCGTACTTCCCGGCGATCACCGCGTACCGGCGGCTGCCCACGGGATGGCGCTGCTCCGCGCCCTCGAAGGGGTTGGCCTCCGTCTCCTTCACCGAGATCAGCAAATTCCGCTGGGCGGCGTCATAGCCCTTCACGATGCAGTCCAGCTCATCGCCGGGATGGTACTCCGCCCGAAGATCGGCGATGGCGGTGTAGCTCAGATCACGCTGGGTGAGATCCACGTCATGGCCGTAGCACTCCGCCAGACAGCGGCGCGGCCCCACCGCCAGCAGGCGGCACTTCACCCGGGAACCCTCCCGGCACAGGTCG
Organism: uncultured bacterium; assembly: GCA_948469375.1. Classification (GTDB taxonomy): domain Bacteria; phylum Bacillota; class Clostridia; order Oscillospirales; family Oscillospiraceae; genus Enterenecus. The sequence goes on from CAOKLO010000003.1 coordinate 86,869, forward strand.
GGCCGGTGGGCAAAGAAATACCGCTGGGCACGGGATGCCTGCCGCCGGGACGCGATGGCGTAGCCCCCCTCGCGATCCACCTTGGTGATGATGAAGTCGATGCTGGCGCCCATCATGTTCTGAAGGACGTAGTCCGGGCGGGCCTCCCCCATCCACATCTCGGTGCCGGGGATGTAAACCGGCACCCGGTAGACCAGCACCATCACGCAGTACATGGTGCGCCGTTCCACCCGGCCGGTCTCCCGGTTTCGCACATTCATGGAGTGGGGATCCGCGCCGATGACCGTGCCGGACAGGGCACTGTGGCCGCGGAAGGAGGCATAGATGGAGTTCCACGCCTGCCGTTCCTCCTGGGAAAGCCCCCGATCCAGCTCGTGGAAGTCCAGGGCGAAGAAGCTCTGGCGCTCCGTCAGGGACGGCACAGGGGGGGCATCCCCGTCCGGCGGCTCCGGGGGCGGGGCATCGTCCCCGGCCTGGGCAGAAACGGCGCGGGTGGACGGATCATCCTCCGTCGGCTTACCCCCATCGGGCCCCGGTTCCTGCGTGTCCAAAGGCTGCCCATCCCCCGGTGCGGTGTCGGGCGGCTCCATGGGGGGAGCTTCCTCCGGGCCGCTGTCCGGCGGGCCCGGGGGTGTGGCCGCGTCCACCGCCATCACCTCCTCGGCCTTTCCATCGCCGTCCCTCGGCAGGTCGGGGACATCGCCGGACACAGCATTGCCCGGTTCCCCAAACTCCGGGGGCGGGCTGCCATCGGGCGCGCCCATGTCCTTGGGCAGTTCCCCCGGTGGGGCGGTGGCTTCCTCCCCGGCTTGCTCCACCGTCATGGCGGCAGTCTGCTCGGGTTCCTCTGCGGGATTGACTTTCTTTTTAGGCATACTGATTTCCTCCAAAAATTTATTTTTTACGGCCCGTTAGAGCCATAAAAGCGATGTGTCCCGTCCGGCTGACGGGCGGCAAAAAAGTGCTTGGGCGGCAGCATCAGCCCTTTGGGTGGCTCGCCGCTGTCTGCAATCCAAACGATGCGCTCCGCCTTACCCCGCTCCAGCAGTTCGGCGGGCGCGGCGTCCAGCGAGGCCACAGTGAAGGGCCGGATCCCATCATCCCCGTAGGCAAAGCACAGCTGCCGGGGCGGCTCCCGGCTGGCGCTGAACTCCTGGGGCTTGCCCCCGGTGAGCTCGATCATCACGTCAATGGCCTCCAGGCGGCGGGCGTCCGGCTGGGCATTGGACAGCCAAACCAGCCCATCGTCCAGTCGAACATCGGCGGTGCCCGCACGCAGCTGCCGAAGCATGGCGTCCATGCGGGCCTGGGTGACTTCAAAGCCGTCCTGCTGGAACCGTCCCCGCACCAGGGCATGGAGCTGCCGCCGCCGGACACAGTTCAGCTTTTTCAGCGTGTCCAGGATAAATTTCTGCTGTATGGACAAAAACATGGCCGTCACCTCCCAGGCGGTTGTCGAAGGCCGTTCAAATATGGGTCTACCATCAGGTCACTCTCGCTTTCCGCAATGCAGTTGAAAATCGTGGCCATGGTGTAGGCGGTGGAGTTTTTCACCGGCCTGTCCAGGTTGGCGTGGAGCTTGGCCTCGGCGGTCTGCAAAATCGTGTAGTCCAGCAGCTTCAGCCTGGCCCGCACCCGGCTTTGAGGGAGCGTAGCGTTGCCCACCCGAAAGCTGTCCGCGTAAAAAAGCCGCTCAATGGCGTTCTCAAACACCCGGGCGGTTTCGCTGGAGAAACACTGGAGCTCACAGGCGTCCAAAATGCCCGTGAGCTCCGCTTCCCCGTCCGTCGGCCCGTCCCCGCGCGGGACAGACGGACTGACATCAGGTTGACTGGGGTAAGTATGACTAAGATCTTTATAACTTGGCCGCACTTTCTGCGGTTCTGAAACCTCGGCATTTGCGGTTCTTGAGCCGCAGCTTTCGCGGTTCTTGCCGCCCATATCCTGCGGTTCTTGGGAGGACGTGGGAAAGTCCGGGCCGTCAAGAACCTCGGAATCGGCGGTTCTTGAGGCACCGCCAGCCGGGTCTACAAAGGGGGCGCTGGTGTAGTCCGGGTCGTCCTGAGGATCCACGGTAGCCAGGTAAATTTGGTTGGCATCGCCCCGGCCGCACCGCTTCTCCCAGATCAGGTTCAGCTCCTTCAGTGTGCGGAAGGCCGCCGTCACCCGCTGCTCACACACCCGCAGCTCCCGCGCCAACTCCTTCCGGGGGAAGATGACGAACACCTCCCCGAAATCATTCACCCAGCCGTTCCTGCGGGAGAGCTGGAAGCGGTTGAGTAAAAAGGTGTAGGCCACCTTGGCGTCCAAACTCATGTCGGCATAGCGCGGATCGGAAAACAACCAGCGGGGCATCTGCATATGGTAAATACTTTGCACGTCCGTCTGCCGCATCAGCGGGAAGGACGGGCGCTCTTTCATGGTCGCGGCCCTCATGAAAATACCTCCATTCGGCGGGCCAACTGGCCCTTGATATTTTGATAAAATTCTGATAAAATAAAGGCAGTAAAAGGAGGGGTTCTTATGATGCACATTCGTCCTGTCTCAGATTTGAGAAACAAGTTTCCCGAAATTGAACAGACAGTATTGAAGAACGGGGAACCCGTTTACTTGACAAAAAACGGCTACGGTTCCATGGTGCTTCTCAGTTTGGAACAGTACGCCGCGCTGACTGATGATGTGGAACTGGCGTTGGATGAGGCGGATAAGGCGGCGGAGCTTTCCGACGCACGCTATACCGGCCAGGAAGTATTCAGCCGGATAAGGGGGCGTATCCGTGAACGGAAGGCGCTATAAGCTGAATATTCTCCCCCTGTTTGAGGATGACTTGAATGAGATCGTGGATTATATCACCTATCGTTTGAGGAATCCCCTGGCTGCGGAACACCTGGTGGACGAGGTGGAAAGGGCCATTGAGGATCGGCTGGACTGTGCGGAATCCTTTGAACCGTACCGCTCCAGCCGTGAGCGCAAATGCCCCTATTACCGCATCCAGGTCAAGAATTTCTCCATCTTTTACGTGGTGATCGGCAATACCATGGAAGTGCGCCGCATGATTTACAGCCGGCGCAATTTGAAAGATCTGATTTGAAGCGGCCCGCCGGGGTTTACCTCCCCGGCGGGATTTCTTCGTCCTCAACATCCCCGCCCACTACGCCGTCAGGCCCCAGCTCCACCATACCCAGGCCCTGGCCTTGGTCGGTGAACTGATATTCCACACCCTGGGACGGGTTGGGCCCATCCTCCGGATCCGGCTGCTTTGGCGGCGCGGGCGGCTCCTGTCCGGGTACATCCGGCGGGACCGCCTTTTTTGACGCTTTGACCTGCTCCTGTTCCTCCCGCAATCTCCACTCCGGCGTGTAGTCTGCCACCCGGCAGGACTTCAACTCACTGTACCCCGGCAGCTCCTCCGGCGACAGCTTATAAAGCAGCGCGGGCTTCCTGCCCTGGAACAGGGCGATACACTGGCGGCGATCCAGACGTAATATTTCATCCGGCTGCATCAGCTCCCGCTGGGTGTTGCTGCGGGTCTGGGAATAGGGCCGGGTGTTGCCGTAGACGAAGCCGTAGAGCGGCGGCTGGGGCTTGGATTGGCTGGTGAGGGAAATGGTCACCTTGCCGCACTTTTTGGAGATGTAGTCCGCCGAGGTCCAGTCGTTGCACCCCATGTAAAGTGTCTGATCGAAGGTGGCCAGTTGGTTCTCCCACTCCTTGCCGGGGTACTTTTCCTGCCACTGGGACAGGCTCTGCACCACTACCTGGCAGCTCATGTTGAAGCCACGAATGCTGTTCAGCGCGTCGGCGATGCCGTCCATGTAACCGATGTTGCAGTATTCGTCCAGACAGAAGTTTACCAGCACCGGCAGGCGGCCGCCCTTCCCCTCCAGCCGGGCGTAGTCAGACAGCCGGGGCAGGGCCAAGGAGAAAAACAGGGAGCTGAGGAAGCGGTAGGCGCTGTCCTGGGCGGAGATGATAACAAAATAGGCGCAGGGCTTCTGCCCCGGCAGCAGCAGATCCACATCGTGGTTCCGGGTGATGGCGTCCACCAGCTTGTTTTGGAAGATGGCCAGACGGTTGCCCAGGCCGATGGCGATGCTCCCCCACAGGTTTTCCTTGGCCTTGAGAAACAGACCGTGGTGGCCCTTGGCCGGATGATCCGGGGGAAGCTGGGCCAGGGTGCGGTTGATGTCCTGGATACTCTGATGGGCCAGCATTTGGTACACATCTCCCAGCCCCCGCTTTTCGATGGGGAGCAGATTACCTTTGCTGTCCTTCAGGTTCACCACATAATGGATCAGCGCCATGAGCAGGTTCAGCTCCGCGCGGCTCCAGAAGTCGTCCGCCTCCCGTGGGCCGGAGGTGTTCTGGATGATGGTGTTGGCCACCGTCTGGGCCAGCTGAGGCTCCTTGTCCAGCCCATACAGGCAGTTCCAGCCATCGGAGTGGGCCATATCCAGAAAATTCACCGCCTTGACGTAGTGGCCGTGCTCCTTGAAGTAGGGGGACAGCTTTTCAAAAAGCTCGCCCTTGGGATCTGTTATGTAAACTGATTCTCTGCGCTGGGCACAGCCCATCAAAAACGGGATGATGAAGCCACGGGATTTCCCGCTGCCGGGAGCGCCGATGCACAGCAGATTGTTGTTGTCCCCCGGCACCATGCGGTGGGCGGCATAGAGGGCGTACTTGTCCGGGTCATCCGGGCGCTTTTTGTACTTGCCCAGCATCATGCCCTTTACCTCAGCCACACTCCCCACCTCCAGAAACTCCCCCATCTCCTTCCGGGTCAGGAAGCCAGAGGAACCATGGGTGCCGTCGGGCAGGATGTCGAAGCCCCGGCTGTCCCGGGTGGCCTTGTAGCCGGAAAACCACTTGTACCCCGTCCCAGTGAACAGACATACCAGCAGGGCAATGACGGCGGTGGCCCCCAGGCCGAAGGGCGTGAACAGCACAAACCAGTTGCGGAAGGGGTTGAACACCCAGATGCTCTCCACCACTTCATCCCCCGCCTTGTGGAAGGTTGAGGCGATGCCAAGTCGGATGGAGTTCAGCAGCATTCCATAGAGATACCAGCCTGCCAGCCCTGCGGCGGCGTAGAATGGCAGCTTCTTTTTATGGCGCTCATACCAGGGGCCGATTTGGGGTTCAAGGCGATCTTCCAGTTTTTCGATGAGCTTGGATAAGCGGGGCATCCGCCACATCTCCTTTCGAGGTTGTGAATTGGGTGCGCGGGGGAACATAGGGCGAGGGCTTTCTACCGGTGACGGCGGAGATCGCCTCGGGGGTGAGTACAAACACCCGTGCCAGATTTTTGTCCCGGCAGCGGGGGAACAGCACCTGCTCCGCCTGCCCCTCCAGAGCGGCCATGGCGATCTGGGGGAAGCCCTGGCTTCTGGCTGTGCGGATGGCTGCGTTGATCCGGCGCAGATCCATATCCGCCGCCAAGACGAAGGGCACACCCTGGAACATGGCGTCCCACTCGGGCACGTCATCAGGGGGCGGGCGGTACTGGCCTTTCAGCGCCGCCTGGGTGAGCTTCCTGCGGTAGTCCGGCACGGCCATGATCTGGAGCTGCACCGCTCCGGTGGCGTCGCAGGACAGCAGATGGACGGGGAGCTGAAGGCAGCGGTACGCGCCGCTGTAGGTGAGCAGTTTGGTGTCCTTCCGCTCCATGGGGCGGTCCAGCTCGCTGAGGACGCTCTTGTAACTGTCCCCAGCAAACATAAAAGCGCGGTTCATGTCTCGGAACCGGGCGGTTTGGTTGGAGAACGCCGCCAGCTCATCCATCAGCGCCAGCTTGCCGATGCCGGGGCAGACGTAGTGCATGGCGTACAGACTGTCCCCCAAGCGGGCCAGGGCGGCCACCCGGGTGCTGCCCCAGGGGTTGGAGCCACGGCTCCGGGCAATGGTCGGAAGAAACAAAGAAGCGGCACTGTCCAACTCCTCCGGCCCGAGGGTGAAGGGATCGACCCCGCCGTGGTAGGCGGTCACCACCAGCCGAGACACCCGGACACGCCGCTCGATCAGCGGCGGATGGTAGGCCCGGGTGGTCTGGGGAACCGCGCCGTCCAGCAGATGTTCCAGAAGGAGCTGCCCCTTGCTGGTGAGCAGCAGCGCCCCGCTCTTTTCGTGCCGCCGGATGAGGCCCAGGCCCATGAGGTTTTTCCGCTCGGCATCTGAGGCGATCCCCCTCAAGTCCCTGGGTTGGATGAACTGGCACCAACACAGCAGCTTCAAAATGTCAACGTCCCGATGGCTGAAAATCACGCATACCGCGCCTCCCTCCATATTCCTGCGTGCGCCGAAAACGCCCTTGCGCCGGTATCGGCGCAAGAACTTTTTCGGCGCTTTCCCAAGCCTCCTATGGGGAGCCAATCTGATGGCTCCCCATAGAAGTCAGCTTTTTTCGCTTACCGCGTTTTTGCCGCCGCCCCGAAAGCCTTTGTTTTCAGCGGCTTGGAGCGGCGGACACCCATCAGATTTTTACAAACCCGCCAACCGGTCGAAAATGGCCCAAACTGAACCAAAACCTGATGGGTGTCCCGGTCACTTTTTAGGGCACTTCAGCTCCAGCCTCCATTGTAAAAATGCTTCACCTCGTAGTCCCCGGAGTGGAACGCGAAGAAGTCCGCCGCGTCGGACAGATCCAACAGGGTGATGTGACACACGTCCAACTCGCTACGCCCGGACAGCAGCGCCAGGCCCAGGGTGTGCTGGTCGTCGTCCGGGATGAGCCTGCCCTTGATGGCGTTGCTCACCGCCTTCCACCCCTTGTTGTCCTGGTCGAAAATGTGGCGGCCCTTGGCGCTGGTGAACTCGTCGATCACCAGCAGCGCCCGGTTGAAAAAGGGCAGCTTGCAGCCCTGCGCCTCGTAGTCGTCCAGCAGGCGGCGGATGGTGTCGCTGAGCCACTCCGGGGGCTGGAACCGGCAGTGGGGCAGCAGGGTGTTCAGCGTGATGTGGAGCCAGTTATACCCCAGCAGCTCCACCGACCCGGCAATCTCCATGGGCGGGAGGACGGGCCGGGAGCCGTAGCCCCCGGTGCCTGTGCTGTACCGCTCACACAGCTTCCGAACCTCCAGCGCCGCGCTCTCAAACTGCGCCGCCGTCTGCTCCAACGCCTTTTGGAGCTTGTCCGGGTCTGGTGTTCCGCCGTCCGCCAGCGCGGCCAGCACCCCTGTTTGGCAAAAGGCGTTGTTGGCCAGCTTCTGGAGGTGGGCGGCATCCTGCCGAAAACTCATTTGCCGCCCTCCTTCCGCCGGACGCGCAGGTCGGTGGGGGAGGTGGTGATGGCATCATACTCTTTCTCGGTGGCATGGAACTGCACCGGCACATGATTGTACCCGATGCACAGCAGGCCCTCCCCCCGGCGGAACCGGGTGATTTGCCGCACCTCATCCTCAGACAGGTTCAGCACCCCTTGGATGAGCCGGGCCTCCTGTTCCTCCATCTGCATCACCAGCTTGATCCGGCTGGAGTCCAGAATGCCCTTGCCGTATTTGCCGCCGTCCAGCCCAAACAGATCCTGCATCCCCTGGGTGGAGGTGATGGCGATGCCGCCCAAGCCGCGAATAGTCTTGACCATTTCTTGCACAAAGCCTGCCGCTAAGGGGTTGGAGTTGGCCCCCACCAGGGACCACAGCTCATCGGCGATGAGGGCGGACAGGTCGCTGCCCGCGTCCATGATGAGATCGTTGGCAATGTCGGTGGCCCAGAAGATGCCGGGGAGCAGCAAATCGTCCGGCATCCCGGAGGTGTCCAGCACGATGTACTTGTTGTCCAGGTCGATCTCGTTGCGCTGGCCCATGGCGGAGGCCGAGCCGGTAACATAGCGGGCCAGCACCACAGCCAGGTGCTTGGTGTCCGGGTTCTGGGAGAGCACATCGTACCAGTCCGGCAGGATGGGCATTTCCACAAACCGGCCGTTTTCATCGGTGATGGTAGCGTTGTCAAAGGTGATCCCATACCGCCGGTAGCACTCCACCAGGGAGGAATCCAGCAGGTTTTTGTCCTCATCAGAGAGGTCACGTTTCTGGAGCGAATACCAGATAATCAGCCGGGATATCTTGTCCGCCAGCACCGAATCATCCCGAGCGGCCATGTCCCGCAGACCGGCATAGCTGTCCAGCGATTTGCGCCGGACGGCCATGATGTTGGGGCAGTCCTTGGAGGACGGGGACAGGCGGAGGTACAGCCCGCCCAGCAGCTCGCACAGGGGGCGGAACTCGTGGCCCTTCTTGGGCACGATGAAGATCACCCTTCTCCCCTGCTGGCGCAGCCGCCCGCCCAGGCACTGAAGCGTGAAGGTCTTACCCGCGCCGGAGGAGCCGCCGATCCAGCAGTTGCCGTTGGTGTACTTGTAGTCGTCATAGGGGTCAAGAAACACGGGGGATCGGTTGTAGAGGTTCAGCCCCAGGAAGATGCCGTTGCGGTCGCTGAGCTCGTAGGAGGCAAAGGGAAACGCCGCCGCCACGCCGGAGGTGAGGGCGTTGCGCCGGGATTTGCGCTCCACGTCCGCGTCCAGGGCCAGCAGGGGGAGCGCCGAGAGGAATGCCTGCTCGTTTCGGTAGTCGCAGCGGCGGGCGATCATGTCGATGGACACGCACAGCTTTTCCACCGCCGTCACCCGCTGTTCCAGGGTTTCCGGGTCGTCCGCCGTCACCTCCACCAGGGTGTGCATATAGTAAAAGTCCTCGTTTTGCCGATTCATGGCATCCTTCAGATACAGCCCGGAGTTGATGGCGCTGTCCAACTCCTCGAAGTCCTGGCGGGTGTCCCCCACATCCCGCATCCGGGAGCGGTTCACCATGGTGGTCTGGGAAATCTTCGAGAGGATTTTTTCTTTACTCTGACGTTTCACCGTAAAACTGAGGCTGACGCCCTCCCCGGCCTCCACCAGCGGGGCCAGCCAGCAGGAACCCACGGTGGTGGAGTAGCCGTAGCCTGCCACATAGAGGTAGGCGTGGTACACCCCGTCCACCAGGATATAGTCCCGGTTCTTGGTGTCGATGGCGGTAGGGGACAGGATATCCAGGATGGTAGTGGAGCCCGCCTCCAGCTCGGACAGGTCGGGCTTTTCCTCGCCAAATAGTAGCCGCTTAATGGGGTTTTGCTTGGGTTCGGCGGTGTCCGTTTTCTTTTTGGCCCGCTTGACTGGGGCCTTTGTTGCTTTCTTTTGCATCGAGTTGTTCCTCACTTAATGAAATTTGAAAACGCTTGCCTAAAATTATCGTGTGCGGTAAGATATTTTTAAAAACAGCCTCATTGCACCACACGCTAAAACGGGGTATGCTTAACGTAGGAGGTGACGAATATGGCGAATGAAGATAAAAAAGATTTCAATGCTATGCTGCATGACAGCAAAGATATGCCAAAATTTCAGACGATCACTGACGCAAAAAGCATTGAAAAATATGGCGGAGACAGAATGTATTTTGCGCCGCCAATCGAGTATGACAAGGTAATGAAGCGAGTCCCGTATGGGAAAGTAACCACTGTCGGAAAAATACGGGAATACTTTGCCGCGTTGAGCGGTGCGGATTTTACGGAGCCAATTACAGCAGGGATTTTTGTGTCTATCGCGGCATGGGCGAGCTATCAGCGGACTACCGACGAAACGCCTTATTGGAGGACGCTGAAAGCGGACGGCGAATTAAACGCAAAGTATCCCGGGGGCGTTGAGGCACAAAAGGCAAAGCTGGAAGCGGAAGGACATATTATTATTCAAAAGGGGCGGAAAAACATTCGGTACTATGTGAAGGACTACGAAAATGCCGCTTTCGATTTGAATTAAACAACTTTCAGTTCAGCAGGCGGCTGTCAACATCGGACAGCCGCCTGTTTTTGCGCTATTCCTCATAAAGTCCGTGGACGGCGGTGGTCATGTCGAACACGCCCTCCGGGAGCTGCACCCGGCGGCTGGTCCGCTTATTGATGATCTCGTACAGCAGCTTCAAAATGAAGTCGTCCATGAAGCTGGGCTCCAGCACCTCAAGCTCACAGCCGTCCAGATACCGCCGGGCGGTGTCCGCCTCCTCGTTGAGCCGTTGGACGATGGCGGCGGTGGTGCGGCCCTTGGCGTACATCCGCCCCTCATACTGGAATATGAGAAAGAAGCGGTGCCGCAGGGCATCGCTGGCAACCCCCTGGCCAATCTCCTTGATGTTGTCCTCGATCATCTCCCGGCAGGACTGGTTGGGCTCATGGGCGGCGAACTCCTTCATCCGCTCCACGTAGTCCGCCGTATCGGCGGGCAGGGTACGGGCCTCGATCTGCAAATCATCCGGCGCGATCTTCAGCCAGGCGGCATAGCTGGAGATGATGTTCTCCCGGTCATTGGGGGATTTCAGATAGATGTTCACCGGCAGCACCTCCAGGATCTTCACGAAGCGGCCATCCTTGGTAACCACCACGCCGCCTACGACGTTCTTGATAGGAAGCCATGCCTGGATGCTGTCCCGAAAGGGTTCGTCGGCGGGAGCCTTTGCCCCGCCGACGAACAGCAGTTGTTTCAAATCCATGGTTCAGTTTTTTCCTCCTCTGTATGTCATAAGCCGGCGTTTTTTCCGCCAGCGCCACCAGGCGGCGATCCAGCGGGTGAGGCTGTCGTCCCGCACGCCAATGAGCCCGAAGCCCCCCAGGGGAACCACGATGATGAGCGTCACCGTAATCTTGGCGGTCAGTTCCAGGGGCAGCAGCACGAGACAGAAGTACAGTACCGGCAGCACCAGGATCACAGCCTCCACCAGGTTGCGCAGCTCGAACAGGCCTATCACCCGGCCCGCGTCGGTGAAGTTGGCGGGGATGTAGTAGGTCTCATTCACGCTGTTCCACCACCTTTTCCAGCAGACGACCCCGGAGGGGCTTCAGCTCCCGCTCCAGGGCCTGAGCCGTGCTGGCCCGGTGGGAGATCACCACCTCCAGCGCCGACAACAGCTGCCGCTCCAGCCGGGGGGTGGGCGGGATCAGGCCCAGCTCTGCCCGGCTGAGGTATTGATTGGACAGCCCGCAGGCGTCGGCCAGCTCGGTGAGACAGACGCCGTGCCGGTGCCGCAGGGCGCGCAGATTGGTTTCATGTTCCATACGCTTCACTCCAAACAGTTGATTTCATCCGCCGCCTACCGCGAGAACGCCCAGAAGGGCCCGCCCGCGCCGGCCCGGGAGGCCGCCTCGTTGACGACGGTGCGAAGGGGCCACTCCTGATCGCTCCGCTTCACGCTGGCGGGGTCGGCCACCAGCACCTTGCCCTCCTCGGTGATGCCCCGCAGGACGATGAAGTGGCCGGTGGTGGTGAAATGGCCCGGGGCCATAATGGCGATGACCAGCTTGCCCGATTCCAGCGCCTCCACCAGCTTTTTGCTGTCCTTGCCGATTTTGTCAACGGTGAGGCCGTAGTGCTCGCCGCCGTTGGGGATCAGGCTGTGGTAGCTCCCGTTGCCCTCACAGCGGTAGCCATTCTGGGCGGACCACTGGGCCACGTCATAGGGCGTTACCTTGTTGTCCGTCATGGACGCCACCACCATGGCCAGGGCGGTGGGGCCGCAGCCCTCCCAGCCGATGGTGCCGGTACGGCCATAGAGCTTATTGCCCCACCGGGCGTCCGTCTGGTTGTAGTAGACCACGGGGGTGTCGGTGCTGGAAAAGACGATATCGCCGTAGTCGGTGTTGTACTTGCCCGGGCCGTCGGTGTCGCCGGGGCTGATGCTCTGGCCGTCCGCCAGCACCGAGTAGAGCAGGGCCGCCCAGTCCTTTTCCTCCTGGGTGAAACCCAGCTTGTCCATGTACGCGTCCGGCGTCAGATCCCGAACTGAGATGTGCAGGACGCGGTCTGTGATGGAAGCGGTATAGGTCAGCTTGTCGGAAAGTAGCTTTTCAATGGTGGGTTCATCCATGACGTTGAGATCCTGCTTGTATCGGACGGAGCCGATGGCGATGAGCCAGTAGTGGTTCACATTGCCCAGGGACTTTTCCACCTCATAATCATCGTAGTCGGGCACATCCTCCGTCATGAAATTCGGGAGAATGCTCTCCACCAGCCGGTCGATGATGGATTGGTTTTTCCGGTCGATGTTCTGATAGATCGTTTCCAGCCCATGGGCTGACGCGGTAAAATCCATGACATCAGGCGTGGTGGAGCTGTCATAGCCGAAAAAGATGTTGGGCAGGACGGTGAACAACAGCATGGGAATGAGGAGCAGCAGGGCCAATGCCCCGGCAATTATTTTAATCAGGTAAGGGGCTGACTCCTGGGCGGCGGCGAGGGCCGCACCCTTGGCCCCGGTGGTTGCCAGGGCAGCTGCGATATGCGCCGCCGCCCTGGCCGCACCGCCGGCCCGGTTTTCGTTTTCACCCATGACTGTTCCCTCCTCTCCTGTTGGGCGGTGGACGGTGGACGGGCTTCGCCCGCGTCGTCCGGGCTTTGGCCGTCCGGGGCTGTCCCGCCGCCTGTTTGCCGGCGGGCGCGGTTCCTGCACCGCCGGGGCGAACCGTGGGAGCGCCACCCTTTACCGGGGTAGACGCAGGTTTGGCAGATGTGCGCAGTTCCTGCCGAGCCGTGCTGGGAGATGTGCCTCCTGCCGGGGGCGCCGCTGTGGCCGGGGGAGCATTCCTGCCGGGCCGGGATGCAGATTCAGCGGGCCGCTGGGTACTGCGGGTCGGTTTTCCTGGGTTGCCGGCCTGGGACGCGCCGGAAGCCGCCGGAGTGCCGGGTGTTTTCGGGGCAACGCCCGAATCTCCCCGGCGGGTGGCGCGGGTATCGCCCGGCTTGGGCGGGGACTTGGATGCCGCCGGGCCGCCGGGATGGGGCGGTCTGGGCGCGGTGGGCGGTGCTTTCCCGCCGGACGCACCCGCTCTGCCGCCGTTCGTGGTCACATTGGTCTGGGCTGATGTCTGGCTGGTGCTGTTCACCGTGCTGCCGCCCGCGGAATGGGTAGATCGGGTGGACTGGGAGTGCGTTCCCGTTCCTGCCGCGCCGGGCCGAGGGCTGTTGGGTTGCTTCGGCGCGGTGGCTTTCGGTGCCGTTCCTGCCGCGCCGGAATGGGACACACCGGGCCGCTGGGAACTGCCTGACCCCGCCGCACCAGGCGCAGGCGTGTTGGCCGCGCCGGAGGGCGGCACATAGCTGTGGGGGTGGCCGGTTCCAGGGGGCACAGAGCTTCTCCGGGTCTGCTGGGGTCGCCCGCCGCCCCGGGCAGTATTCGCCGCGGCGCTGCTGGTATGTTTCTGCTGGGCGGATGCCTGGGAGGAATTTTCCTGCCGGGTGCTGGTCTGCTGGGCGGAACTTTGCTGGCCGGTGCTGTGGTATGTATACCTGCCGCCGCCACGCGATCCGCCGAAGTTCTGGGAACTGTCCCCGGAAGTCTGACTGCCGCTGGAACGGCCCCCGCCTCGCCCGCCGCCAAAGGAGCCGCCGGGCCTCTCGCCGCCTTGCGCTTCGTTCCCGGAAGTCGGGCCACCGCTGGAGCGTCCGCCGCCCCGGGCGCTGCCGAAGCGTCCTCCGCCGCCGGCGGAAAAGCGGGAACCGAACCGGGAACCGCTGAACCCGCTGCCGGTTCTCGTGCCGGAAGCGGACGCGCCAGCAGTTCTCCCGCCGCCAAAGCCGCCACCTGTGAAGCCCTTTGCCACGCCGCTCACCGCTGTGCGCACCACCGTGTAGGCCAGCATACCGGGCAGGGTTCGCCCGGGGCCGCCGGTGATGGCCGGGTTCAGGCCGATGCGGGTGATGATGGCGTCCGACTTTTTTGCCACCTTCACGATGGCGAAGATGAGCACCATCCAGGGCAAAACGTCCAGCCCGGAGGGCACTGTGGACACCACCGAGAACAGCATTTTGAAGCAAACCAGATTGGTGACCATCAGCAGGCACATGGAGCCGAACATCCGGCACCAGCCGGTGAAAATGGACGCGGTATTTTTGCTGCCGCCCATGGCAAAGGCCAGGGGCGCGGTGAGGGTAAGCATGGCCAGGATCACATACCGCTCGGCGATCTCAATGAGCAGCCCCAGCACCTTGAACATGACGATGACACTGCAAATGATGGCCATGAGCCAGGAGGCGGTGAGCGTCCCAAAGACGCTTTCATCCACCAGGGACACGTTGGTGGCGTCCGGGATGCTCAGCAGATCCATGATGCTGGAGGTGAGATCCAACCCAATACGGCAGATCTGGGGGCTGGCCAGCAGCAGGAAGGCAAACACAAAGGTGCGGGCAAACAGCAGCTTGGGGTCTTCCCCCTCAAAGCCCAGGCCCGCCGCCATGCTTTTCAGCGCCTGGAACACCAGATTGCCCAGCAGCAGCGCCCAGCCCGCCGCCATCAGCACCCGGGCCATGTCGTCCATGATGGGGATGTGGGACTGGATGTAGGCAAAATCCAGCCCCATGATGTCCAGCAGCCCTCCGGCGATGAATCCCCAGATGTCTACGATCAGGCTGTAGATCCACTCGAAGAAGCCGCGAAATAAAAGCTCCAGCATGGCGTCACGGCGTCAGGGTGTTGAAGCCGGAGAACTGCGGGGTGATGTAGGCGATGAAGGCCCCGATGCCGTTGATGATGGCCCAGGCCACCCAAATGCGCTTGAGCCAGTCCCACGCCTGATCCGCCTTGTGCTGGTTGCCGGTGAGCTTTACGCCGATGACCGCCACGGTGGACATGAGACCCGCCAGCACGGTGCTGATTCCGGCGATGTGGTTGTATACGTCCACAATGATATTCTGGGCCACCGTCCACATATCGTTGCCGCCGGTGTTGGTGGCGGCCATGGCGGGCATGGCAAGGGCGGCGCACAGCAGCACCGCCGCCATAGTGTGGATGTAAACGCGAGGGAGCTTGGGGCACAAACGGCCCCAGAAGTTTTTCGTTTTCATTTGTCCTCCTTGGTGCGCCGCTTGATGGCAGGCGGCGGATTTGCTATAATGGCGAAAATGATTTTGAGGTGATTTGCGTGGTGCAGTACAGAACCCTCCGCCCGGACGAGCTGTGCCGGGAGCTCTTTCGCGGTTTCATCCGGCGTCAGGTCGTGACTAAGTGCTGGCGGCGGGAAGATGGCAAATGGGTCATCCGGGACGACCCGTTCATTGATGACTGGTCCGAAGCGGACTATCGGACGCTGGTTTCCTGCCTGCAAAATACACTGGCCACAGGGGGCGTGGTGTACGGCGCTTTTGTGGATGGCACGCTGAAGGGCTTCGCCTCCGTGGAGCCTGACTTTTTGGGCAGCGGCGGCCAATATCTCGACTTGTCCAGCATCCATGTGTCCGAGGATGCCAGAGGTTCGGGAATCGGGAAAGCCCTGTTTTTCATGGCAAAGGAATGGGCCAGGGAAAAAGGGGCGAAAAAGCTGTATATCTCCGCCCATTCTGCTGTGGAAAGCCAGGCGTTTTATCAGAGAATGGGGTGCGTTGAGGCGTTGGAGTATAACCAGCGCCACGTTGATGCGGAGCCCTTTGACTGCCAGCTGGAGTGCGTGCTATAGGGTGCGCTGCATCGAGTGCGGCCTGTTTTCCTGCGGGTTCCTCCTCTGCTGGGCCGCCTCCAGCATGGCCAGCAGCTGGGCGGCCTCGGCGCAGTAGCGTGGGGGATAATACCTGGGCACGCAAGTGCGTTCAATCAGGAACGCGGCACGATCCAGGGCGGGGTAGGTAGGGTCTATGGAAATCACGTCCTTGTCAAAGCGCACCGCCCCTGCTATAATGATGAGCGGTGATTGAAATGATATTTACCTGTGACAACTGCGGCTTTATTTTCAGTCGCAGTGAGGAAACGGAGCAGTGCCCGGACTGCGGAAAATACGAAGTCCGCCCTGCCAGCGAAGAAGAACAGCAAGAATTTGCCCAGCGTATGGCGGAGTTGAGCCGGAGCGAGCATTCAGAGCAGCCCCGTATCCCCGACATGGAGGACACCGAGCTCTCCATGTTCAGCTCCTTTTCCTTCCGCCTTCCCGCCACAGCCCTGCAAATCGACAGCGGCATGATCGTAGACATCGCAGTGGAATACGGCGAAAATCCTGCGAACCGCAGCGAGTTGGTCGGGAATGCGTGGGTGCGGCAGGAGGGCGGGCGTTCCGCCGCCTTCCTCATGTCCGTCCATCTGCCCGTGAAACCGGACGAAGCACCGAAGGAACAGGTGAACCGCATATTTGCCTCGTTGAACGGGGACGATGCCTTCAGGACAAAGCTGTTTGATTTCATCGTCCAACAGCCGAAGATGTAAGGAGGCGCAGAAGATGGACAAAGCGCAGAGAAAAGCGATGGTTGAGCAATGGAAGCTCCGCCGCCCGGAGATGGGGGTCATCTCAATCCGGTGCAAGGCCACCGGCGAAGCGTTTTTAGGGGCGTCAAAGGATACCAAAGCCGACTTCAACAGCAACCGGGCCAAGCTCTCCATGGGCAGCCATCCCAACAAGCGTCTGGCAGCCCTGTGGGAGCAGTACGGCGAGGAAGGCTTTGAATGGTCGGTACTCAAGATCCTGGACTATGAAAATCCCGAGGACGATCACACCGCCGAGCTGGAGAAGCTGCGGGAGCAATGTCTGGCCGAGGACGAGAAGGCGGTCAAGATCTGGAAGTAATGGCAGACATGAGACATTCCCTTTGAACCCCCGCATGGATCGCGAGTAGCCGCACAGCGTCCCCGCCGCAACGGAGAGGAAATGGAGGAGTGCCCGTATGAGCATTGTGGTGAACCTGTATTACACGGGAACAGATGGGAGCGCCCGCAGATTTGCGGAGGAAATGGAAGCCAGCGGGACGGCTGATTTGATCCGCAAGGAGAACGGGAATGAGCAGTACCGTTATTTCTTCCCCATGGACGATCCCGAAACGGTTTTGCTGATCGACGCCTGGAGAGACCAGGCAGCCATTGATGCGCACCATGCGTCCCCGATGATGGCGATGATCGCCCAGCTCCGGGAAAAATATGATCTGCATATGCGGGTGGAGCGGTATGTTACGGATGAAGATGGCATCCCTTCCGCAGATACACAATTTATCAGGCATTAGACAGGCGGGACGGCCCTCAAAAAAGAGCCGTCCCGCTGTTGGTTTTAGTACCCCGTCTGGGGCAGGGTGGGCACAGGCCCCAGCCTGCGCACGATGGTGAGCCAGGTGGCCTGGGCGGTCTGCCAGGTGCCCTGGTACTTGCCGCCCACGTCGGCCCGATTGATGATCTGATAGTTGTTGGCAACAGTGCCCAGTACCTGCACCGTCAGGGTGGGGCTGGTGGTGGACTGGAAGCCCACGGGCACCTTGCCGAAGTCGAAGTAGACATCGGTGACATACTCCCCCGCCTGCATGGGGATGGCGTTCAGGCTGAAGGAGTAGTTGCTGCTGGTCACCAGATTGGACGCCAGCACCTGATAGCCGGTGCGGTAGTTGGTCTTATACAGCACCCGGTAGTTAAGCCGTGCGCTGTAGGTGCCGGTGGTCAGCACCGTGGCCCGGGTGGCGTCGGTGGGAATGCGGTCATGCCAGTAGAACTCAGAGAGTGGCACGTTGGAGGTGTTGGCCACCGTGATGTCGTACCGCATCTGGCTGCCCGCCAGCACCTGGGCATTGCCCCGCTTGGTGATGGTGACCCCCAGATTGGAGGGCTTGTCATAGTCGGACAGCTTGATGATCTGGCCCGAATACTCCAAGGTTTCGTCAAAGGTGATGCCGCTGAGCTGCCAGTACGCCGGGGCAGTCACCTCTTTGATGAGGTAGCGGCCCAAAGGCAGGGGCTTGGACGCCGCCACGCCCCGGGCGTCGGTGGTGATGTAGTCCACCACTTTGCCGCTGCGGGCCTCACTGATCTCGTAGACCGCACCCTTCAGGGGAGCGCCCGCCGGGGTGCCGGTGACCTCGTTGTACTCGGCGGCGTACTTGCGGATCTGGAACTGGCCGGTGATGGGGGTGTTTTCCCACTCCACCTCAATGGTCTTGCCCGGCTGGACATAGACGGTCTTGTATTCCTTGTCCAACTCGTATCCAGGGGCGGCCTCCAGTTCGCGGATATACAGCCGGCCCTTGCCCTGCACGGTGAGGTCGTCGATGTAAATGTAGCCGTTGTCGTCGGTGGTGTACTCACCGATGGGATTCTTGTTCTGATCGTAGACCAGGAACTTCACCCCATAAATCCCCTCTTTGGTGACGGAATTGATCTTATGGAGGATGACGCCGGAGAACGCCTCATTGGTGATGGTCACGCTGGCAGTCTTGCCGTCCACCACAGTGAAATAATGAGGCGTGGGATCCAGTTTATAACCCGACTTTGCCTCGGTCTCCAGGGCGTAGTAGTCCCCGGCGTCCAGCTTGATGTGCACCCGGCCATCGCTGCCGGTGGTCACGGTCTGCACCAGCCCGCCGTCCATTTTCCTGATTTCAAAGGTGACGCCGCCCAGCCGTTTCGTCTTGTCCGCCGCGTCCACCTTGATAATCTCGGCGCCGCCGATGGGCGTGTTATAAACCGTGATATACTGGGTGTCGGATGCGTTCACCTGCACCGTCTGATTTTGCGTGGCCGGATCGACCACATAGCCATCCAGGGGCTTGGTTTCGGAAATGATGATGGTGCCCACGATCCCGGTCAGGCGGATCTCGCCGTTGGCGTCAGTGGTGTAGAGACCCTTGCTGGACAGATGGCCGTTGTCTGCGTCCACGTAGGAGCCGTCGGCGTAGGTCAACTGGAACTGCACCCCGCTGAGGGGCTTTTTCGTGATCGAATCCAGCTTTTTGATCACGAGCCCGCCCTGCCGCTGGTTGTAGAAACGGAGCGTCTGCACCTCGCCGGCCTGGATCTTGATGGATTTAGGCGTGGTGTCCAAAACGAACCCTTCCACCGTCTTGATCTCCTTCGCGGTGACGGTAGCGCCGGGCTCCAGGCCCTCCAGAACGATGCGGCCATTTTCATCGGTGATGAACTCGCCGTTGGAATTGCCGATGACCGCCCCGCTGGAATCGGTGACCAGGAAGGTCACGCCCTTGATGGGGGTGGTGGTGCCCTCGATGTACTTCTCGATCACGAGGGTCGTCGAGGGCGTGTTGTAAAACCGCAGGGTTTGGGTGTCGTTGGGGTTTACCACCACCGTCTGGGTCTTGGTGTTGGGGTCGATGGAATAGCCGGGGATGCTGCGGGTTTCGGTCACAACAAGCGTGCCCACCACCCCGTTGATGGTGATTTTGCCGTCCTTGTCCGTGTAATAGAGACCGTTGGAGCTGATCTGGCCATTGGCATCGGGGACGAACTCGCCCGTCGAGGTGGTGACCTTAAATTCCACGCCCTCCAGCGGTTTCCCATCCAGGGAGCTCTGTTTCAGGATGACCAACGAACCGGCCTTGGAGTTTTTGATGACCACAGTCTGGGTGTCGCCGCCCTGGCCGATGACCACGTTGGTGCTGGGCGTGTCGATGACGTACCCGCCGTCCGGCGCTTTGATCTCGGTCAGTACATACGCGCCCGGCGCCAAGTTGGTGATCCTGATTTCGCCCTGGGAATCGGTCACAAAGATGCCGTTTTGGGTGAGCGTGGATGTGCCGATCACGCCGTCCAGACCCACCTCACAGCCAGCGACGGTGGTGATCCTGAACTCGGCCCCGCTCAAAGGCTTATTGGTGGCAGAATCCCTTTTCTGAATAATCAGTTTACCTTTCGGCTGGTTTTTGAAGGTGAGGGTGACAGTTTTCCCCGCCTTGATTTGAATACTTTGGCTCTGCGTGTCCTTGATGAATCCCGGCGGGGCGGTGACCTCGGTGACGATCACAGTCTTGTCGGGCTTGAGGCCGGAAATGCGCACCTCGCCGTTCTCATCGCTGCGGAAAATGCCGTTGGAATCGCCGATGAGGGTGCCGACGCCATTCACTATAGGTAGGGAATTTTTGAATAGCCGGAAGCATGTTTTC
>CAOKLO010000004.1 GCA_948469375.1 uncultured bacterium
CACCAGCTGCTCCACCTGGTTGATCTTCATGGACTTTCCTCCCTCCTTGTGTCAAACTTACACCCTCCAGCAGGTGGAAGGTCAAGGGGTTTTTGAAAAAATTCAAAAAAACGGAGCGGCGTGGCCGCTCCGTTTTCCGGTCACAAAGCTTACACCCGGTCCAACGCCTGGCTCAAATCGGCGATGAGGTCGTTCAGGGCCTCCAGCCCCACCGAGAAGCGCACCAGGTCGGGAGACACCCCGGCGGCGGCCAGCTCCGCGTCGTTCATCTGCCGGTGGGTGGCGGAGGCGGGGTGGAGCACGCAGGTTTTGGCGTCCGCCACATGGGTGGCGATGGAGGCCAGCTTGAGCCCCGCCATAAACCGCTCGGCGGCGGCCCGCCCGCCCTTCACGCCGAAGGACACCACACCGCAGCAGCCGTGGGGCAGGTATTTCTGCGCCAGCTCATAGTATTTGTCGCCAGGCAGGCCCGCATACCGCACCCAGGCCACCTTTTCCTGTTTTTGCAGCCACTCCGCCACTCCTTGGGCGTTGGAGCAGTGCTTTGCCATGCGCAGGGGGAGGGTCTCCATGCCCATGCCCAGCAGCCAGGCGTTCATGGGCGCGGGGGTGGAGCCGAAGTCCCTCATCAGCTGGACCACCGCCTTGGTGATATAGGCCCCGCCCTGTCCGAAGCGCTGGGTGTAGGTCACCCCGTGGTAGCTGTCGTCCGGGGTGGTGAGGCCAGGGTATTTATCCGCGTGGGCATTCCAGTCGAAGCTGCCCGAGTCCACGATGGCTCCGCCCACGGTGGCCGCGTGTCCGTCCAGGTACTTGGTGGTGGAGTGGGTCACGATGTCCACACCCCACTGGAAGGGACGGCACAGGGCGGGCGTAGCAAAGGTGTTGTCCACGATCAGCGGCACACCGTGGGCGTGGGCGGCCCGGGCAAACTTCTCAATGTCCAGCACCGTCAGCGCCGGGTTGGCGATGGTCTCGCCAAACAGGGCTTTTGTGTTGGGCTGGAAGGCGGCGTTCAGCTCGTCCTCCGGGCAGTCCGGGTCCACAAAGGTGAACTGGATGCCCATACGCTTCATGGTGACGGCGAACAGGTTATAGGTCCCGCCGTAGATGGCGGAGGAGGCCACGATGTGGTCCCCGGCGGAGGCGATGTTGAAGATGGCAAAGAAATTGGCCGCCTGTCCCGAGGACAGCAGCATGGCCGCCGTCCCTCCCTCCAGGGCGCACAGCCGCGCCGCCACCATGTCGTTGGTGGGGTTTTGCAGACGGGTGTAAAAATAGCCCTCGGCCTCCAGGTCGAACAGCTTGCCCATGTCCGCGCTGGTCTCATAGCGGAAGGTGGTGGACTGGATGATGGGGATGTTCCGGGGTTCGCCGTTGCCGGGGCGGTAGCCCGCGTGGAGGCAGTTGGTGTCAAAATTCATAGTTTGTCTCTCCTTTAGCATCTATTATGATTTCAGTTTGCGGAGGATATCTCAGGAACAGCCGCTCAGGGCGAGGGGGCCGGCAGGGACGCGGACGGTCCCAGCCCGTTCAGCCCCTCCACGGGCTCGCCCTCAATCAAAATCTGCACCTGCTCCACCGCGTCCAGGCTGCACAGCGTTTCCACAATGGACGAGACCGCCAGCGCCCGCTCCTCCTCCGGAAGCTCCAGCAGGTGGGCGGACAGGTCGGCGGTGCAAAGGCCCTCGTCCACCCAGGCGGAGCGCACCGTCAGCTCACTTGGCAGCAGGGCCATCAGCCCCTTGTCCTCCGGTCCGGCAATCAGGGCGGCGAGTACCTCCTTGGCGGGGACGCTGCCCTCCGCCAAGCGGAACCGGCGCCACTCAAAGCCCAGGGAGCCCCCGCCCTCCCGGCGGAAGTAGAGGGCCGCGGTGACCTCCACCGGCGTCTCCTCCGCCCCGGAGAACAGCACGTCCCCGGGATAGAGGGCCTGCCGCTCCCGGTAGGACTGCCCGCCGCCGTTGACGGTGATGCGCACGCCCTCCACGCCGGCCAGCTGGGTAAGGGTTAGAGTGATGCAGTAGTCCGCCAGAGTCAGCTCCACTCCTACCAGCTCCGCATAAGCGGCGGACAGCTCCACATTGGCCACCTGATCCTCCAGCGACCAGCTGAGCAGGCGGGTTCCCTCCGGGGCCAGGGCGGACAGCTCCAGCTCCTCCGCCGGAGGGCCGTCCAGCAGCGCCTCCAGCAGGCCGGGGATGGACCGGTCCTCGCCCTGGTAGGGACAGGCGTCCAGGGCGGCGGACACCTTCCCCAGCGCCGGATTTACCGGAAACCACAGCTTGACGCCCTGGTCCGCCTCATCCTCCGGCATGCAGCCGAAGGCCAGCAGCAGCACCAGCACGGCCAGCAGCAGCCGGGCCATTGTTCGTTTCATGGGCCGTCCCCCTCTCGCAGGGCGGGGAATTCCGCCTCAAACCGGGTGCCCCGTCCGGCGGGGTTGGGGCCTGCGGTGATGTCGCCGCCGTGGATGCGGGCGGTGTCCCGGGCGATGGACAGCCCCAAGCCCGTCCCTCCCAGCCCCCGAGACCGGGCCTTGTCCACCCGGTAGAAGCGGTCGAAAATCCGGGGCAGGTCCTCCTCCGGAATGCCCAGGCCGGTGTCGGTGACAGTGAGCACCACCTTGTCCCCCCGACGGCGCACCCGTACATCCACCCGGCCTCCGGACACATTATATTTGATGGCGTTCTCCATGAGGTTGAAAGCCACCTGATAGATATCGTCCTCGTTGGCCAGCAGGGCGCAGGCGGGCTCCAGGCTGGTTTTCAGCTCCACCCGGGCCGTCTGGGCCACGGGGGAGAGCAGGTGGGCCACCTTTTCCGCCACCCGGCCCAGCTCCACCGGTTCGGAGGGCCGCTCCGCCCCGGCGTCCAGCCGGGTCAGGGCCAGCAGGTGCTCGCTGATGCGGGTGAGGCGGTCCGCCTCCTCGCCGATGTCGGCCACGAACTCCCGCACGGTGGCCATATCCACCGACTCATTCTGCAAAATGGAGTCGGTGAGCAGGCGGATGGAGGCCAAGGGCGTTTTCAGCTCGTGGGATGCGTCGGACACGAACCGCCGCCGGGCCTCTTCGGTGGTCTGAAGGCGGTCGGTGAGCTGGTTGAACTCGTCGGCCAGCTGAGCCATCTCGTCCCGGCCCTGGGACTCCACCCGGTGGTTGTATTCGCCCTCCCGCACATGCCGGATAGCGGACAGCAGGCGGACGGTATTTCTTGTCAGCGTCTTGGACAGCAGTACCACCAGCACCAGGGCCACCACACAGATGACGATGGAGATATACCGCAGGTTGGCCAGAATGGAGCGCAGCACGTCCGCCTGCTCGGTGTCGTACTCGTAAAGATACACCGCCCCCAGGGTCATGCCGTGGTACATGATGGGCACCGCCGCCCTGGTGCGAATGGCGCCGTCCCGGTATTCGGACCGGGAGGCGTCGCTGCCCCGCAGGGCCGCCGCCACCTCTCCCATGAGGGCGTACCCCCCCAGCCGGTTGTCCAGGGTGGAGTTGTCATACAGGATGAGGCCGGAGGCGTCGGTCACCAGGACCCGGGTGCCCTGGGCCTCCTCCAGCAGGGCCATGGTCTGCTCCACACCCTCCCGGGTCAGGGTTTCGGACACCGCCAGGGTGGAGCCGATGACCAGGGCCTGCCGCTTCAAGGTGCTCTCCTTGGAGGTGAACACCATGTTCTCCGCCATAAGCACCGGGTAGGTGTTCATGACGACGAGAATGGCCGCCACCACCAGCAGGTAGGTGAGGGCATATTTGGTCTGAATGCTGCGGTAAAAGGGTACGCCCTTCTGTCTGGCCGCCGTCATACGCCCCACCTCCTTCTTTCCTTTCCCATCTTCCGTTAGGAATTATTCGCCAGGTAATAACCCACGCCCCATTTGGTGAGGATGTGCTCCGGATTGGCGGGGTCGGGCTCCAGCTTCTCCCGCAGACGGCGGATGTGCACGTCCACTGTGCGGAACTCGCCGATGTACTCGTACCCCCACACCAGGTTCAGCAAATTTTCCCGGCTGTACACCCGGCCCGGGTTCTGCATCAGCAGGGCCATCAGGTCAAATTCCTTGGCGGTCAGGTCCACTGGGTCGCCGTCCCGCCAGGCCGCCCGTTCGGACAGGTCCAGGGTGATGGACCCCTGGGTCAGCCGGTCGGCCTCCCGCTGCTGCTGGGCGGCGGCCCCCGCCCGTCGCAGCAGGGCGCGGATGCGCGCCTTCAGCTCCAAAATGTTGAAGGGCTTGGTGATGTAGTCGTCCGCCCCGCACTCAAAGCCGATGATCTTGTCCGCGTCCTCCCCCTTGGCCGTCAGCATGATGACGGGCACGTTGGAGAACTCCCTGATTTTCATGCACGCCTGCAAGCCGTCGATCTTGGGCATCATCAAGTCCAGTATAATGAGGTCGTACTGCCCCATGCGGGCCTTGTCCACCGCCTCCTCGCCGTCGGAGCCGGTGTCCACCTGGTAGCCCTCGTTTTCCAGATTGAATTTGATCCCCTTTACCATGACGCGCTCATCGTCAACCACCAATATTTTGGGCATGTGACTATCCTCCTGTTGTGATCTGGTCCAAAATGCCGGAGAGGGTCCCCTCCCCGATCCCCTTTACCCGGGTCAGGTCCTCCGGGTAGAGAAAGGGGCCGTTGGCCTCCCGGTCGTCTATGATGGCCTGGGCCTTGACCTGGCCGATGCCGTGGAGGGTCATCAGCTCCTCCAGCCCGGCGGTGTTTATGTTCACCAGCCCCTCCTCCGCCTCCTGGACCGCCGCGGGCGGCTCATAGGGAAGCCTGTCGGGAAAGGTCATTGCTGTGCTTCGCAGGGCGAAGCACAGCGCCATGGCGGCCCCGGCCGCCATGGTCACTGCCCACATCCAACGGTCCGCCCTCGTCACTTTCACGCTTCTCCCTCCAAATTCGACCAAAACCCTGTTTTCCCCAGTTGCGTGAGGGTAAACTTTCTGATATAATCAATAGTATATCGCTTTTGAAACAGGCCGCCTTACTGCGGTGAGCCTATTATATCATAGAATACGGGAGATTCCTATGAAAAAATATCGTTTTCTTTCCCTGCTTTTGGCCGGCCTCATGGCCCTGTCCCTCACCTGTCCCGCCCTGGCGCTGGACGACCCGCAGCCCCAGGCCAAGGCCGTCATCATTGTGGACGGGGACAACGGCGAAATCCTGTATGAGCTCAACGCCCACCAGCGGATGTATCCCGCCTCCATCACCAAGATCATGACCTCCCTGGTGGTGCTGGACGCGGTGGGCAGCGGCCAGATCTCCCTGGACTCCCAGATCACGGCCTCCCCCCAGGCGGTGGATCTGCCCTGGGATAGCTCCACGGCGGAGATCAAGGCGGGGGAGACGCTGTCCATCCTCTCCTTGCTGTACTGCGACCTGCTGCCCTCCGGCAACGACGCGTGCAACATTCTGGCCGAGGCGGTGGGGGGGACCTCGGCGGAGTTTGTGGCCCGGATGAACGCCAAGGCTCAGGAGCTTGGCATGGTGGACACCCACTTTGCCAACCCCCACGGCCTCCACGACCCGGAGCATTACACCACCGCCTATGACATCTACCTTATGGCCTACGCCGCCATGCAGAACGAGACCTTCCGCACCATTGTCCGCTCCCCCTCCTACACCCTCCCGGCCACCAACCTCCAGCCGGAGCGGACCATTTACAGCTCCAACGGCTTTTTGAGCAGCTTCTACAACATCGGCTATACATACGGCAAGGCCATCGGCATCAAGACGGGCTATACCGGCGAGGCGGGCCGCTGTCTGGCCTCCGCCGCAGTGGACGAGCTGGGCCGCACCTTCTACTGCGTGGTGCTGGGCACCGAGGATATCGAGGACGAAAGCGGGGTCAAGCGCCGCCTGTCCTTTACGGAAAGCAAGCGGCTGCTGGAGTGGGCCTTCGACAACTTCCACCGGATCACCCTGCTGGACCAGGACACGGAAAACGTGATGCGGGAGGTGGCCGTCACCCTGTCCGACGAGGCGGACTATGTGCAGGCCATTCCCAAGGGGGAGATTCAGGCCACCGTGCCCTCCGACTTTGACATCAAGCAGGCAAAGCTGGACATCGTGCTGCCCGACAGCATCGAGGCCCCGGTAACCGCGGGGGACAAGCTGGGCACCGTCACTTTGTGGTACAACGACGTGGAATACGGCACGCTGGACATGGTGGCCACGGACGACGTGGAGCGGTCCGACTTTCTGTACACCGTCCAGCAGATCGAATACTATTGGGCCCAGTGGTGGGTGAAGGCCCTGGTTGGGGTAGGTGCGGCGGCAGTCGCGGCGCTTATTGTGTTTGTGACGGTAGTCCTTCCCAAGCGGAAGGCGCGGCGGCGCTACAGCCGGACCGGAGGCGGACGGAGGCCCAGCTCCAACTATCGCGGGCGGCGCTGATTTTCGGGAATTTTCCCGACTCATGACGCATTTTTGACGCTGTTCACGATTCTGTCACAGCGTTCATGGAATCTTCACAAAAGGTTCTCAAATCGTCCAACATTTCTCCCGCATACCCTGGTATTATAATCACGTCAGGTACAAAACCAGACAATCTCCTCCCTCTCTCTTTTCTCAAAAAATGAAATCCCCCCGGCGTAAGCCGGGGGGATTTCATTTTTTCTTTGCGGGGGGCGCGGGGAATGGGGGACCATACGGCTTACGTCAGACCTATCTCCAGGTGCGCCTCTTTCAGGGCCTTACGAATCGCGACGCCCAGGACCGGGGCAAAGACCACGGCGAGCACGCCGTTGAACAGCGTGGCGGGCAGCTTGCCCACGATCAGCGCCCAGCACTGGACCGGCGTGGTGAAGCCCTCTAAGAGCATCCCGTTGTAAAAATAGACCTTCACCGAGTACACCACGAGGAAAGCCAGCGCCGCGCAGACGGAGGATACCAGCATGGCCGGATAGCTGTTCTTCTCCTTTTTCAGCAGCCTGACAAACACATAATAGAGCACCAGCCCCGACACCAGGCCGTAAACGCCCTTGACAAAGAAGGTGATGAAGGCTTCGTGGGCATAGTACCCCTGGGTCAGGTCATAGAGCAGGGACCCCAGCCCTGCCGCCGCAAAGCCCCACCAGGGCCCCATCAGCAGCCCGGACAGCGTGCACATGATATTGCCCAGGGTGAACGCGGTGACGCCGCCCACTGAAAGAGGCATCACGATCCGTGCGAAATTGCCCGCGCAGACCAGCGCCGTCATCATGGCCGCGACGCAGAGCCTCAGCACCATTGCCCTGTTTTTAGATTGATTCATCGTTTCCAACTCCCTCCGGGGCCTTGACCGCCCCTTGCTATGGTGTTATTATAAGCAAAACTGGCATTGCTTCCAGTCCCAGTTTTCATCTTTTTTATGTGGTCAGTTTTCTGTGAGGTGAACTCCATGGCAGATTCCTTCCCCCTCCCCGTGTTCGGGGGAGACGCCCCCCTGTACCATCAGCTCTACCGGCACATCGCCGCCGCCATTCAGTCCGGGACGCTGTCCCCTGGGAGCAGGCTGCCCTCCAAGCGGCGGCTGTGCGCCCTTGCCGGGGTGAGCATGAGCACCGTGGAGGCCGCCTACTCCCTCCTGGCCGCGGAGGGCTATGTGCTGGCCAAGCCCCGCAGCGGATATGTCTGCGCTCATCTGCTGCTCCCAGACTCAGACCCGCCCGCGCCGGTGTTGGAGACCGCCCCCGTTCTCTCCCCCTCCCGATGGGTCTACGACTGCTCCACCTCGGGGGTGGACACGTCGGTATTCCCCTTCTCCTCCTGGGCACGGATCACCAAAGAGGCGGTGTATGAAAACCCCGGCCTGCTCCAGCGGGGCCATCCCCAGGGCGATTTTCCCCTGCGCTCGGCTCTGGGGTCGCTGCTGGCCCAGTACCGGGGAGTGCGGTGCTCTCCGGAGCAGGTGGTGGTGGGGGCGGGCGCGGATTACCTGCTGACTCTGCTCCTCCAGCTGCTCCCGGAGCAAAAAACCATCGCCTTGGAGGACCCAGGCTACCCCGCCGCCTATGCCGCAGCAGCCCTCCATGGGCGCCAGGCCCTCCCCATCCCGGTGGACGGCGAAGGGATGGACCGGTCGGCGCTGGAGCAGTCCGGCGCGGGGCTGGCCTACCTCACTCCCTCCCACCAGTTTCCCCTGGGGGTTACCATGCCGGCGGTCCGGCGCAGCCGTCTGCTCCACTGGGCGGCGTCGGCCCCGGACCGCTGGCTCATTGAGGACGACTACGACAGCGAATTCAGATACTCCTCCCGGCCCATTCCTGCCCTTCAGGGGCTGGACCGGGCTGGACGGGTGGTGTATATGGGTACCTTTTCCCGGTCCATCGCCCCAGCCATCCGCGTGGCCTACATGATTTTGCCCCCCGAGCTGCTGGAGCGCTACCGAAGCACCTTTTCCCATGGAGCGTGCACCGTCTCCCGGTTTGAGCAGGAGAGCCTGCGGCGCTTTCTGACCCAGGGGCTTTACGGGCGGCACCTGCGGCGGACGGGCAACCTGTACCGCAGAAAGTGCGCGCTGTTCACGGAGGCGCTAATGGAAATCCCCGGCGTGACGGTCTCCGGCGCGGAGGCGGGACTGCATTTTTTGGTGACGCTTCCCCGGCTTTCGGAATCGGAGCTGGTGGAGCGGGCCGCGGCAAAATCGGTGGGCATCCACCCCCTGAGCCGCTACTGCCACAGCGTGGAGCCCAAGCCCTCCACGGTAGTGCTGGGCTTCGCGGGGCTGAGCTCGGAGGAGCTGGTCCGGGCCGCCGCGCTGTTAAAGGAGGCGTGGGCATAAAAAGCCCCGGACGCTCCACCGTCCGGGGCTTTGAGTACAGCGTTTCCTATTGCTGTGCGGCCTGACGCATCGCAGGCTTGAAATAGCCGATTTGGGGCAGGGCCTTGAGCAGCACCGTACCCAGCACGTAACAGGCCAGCGCCTCGCCGGGAATGAACGTGAGGGCGTTGAACCCGCAGGCCGCCCAAAAGGCGGAGTTCACCGCCCCAACCTCCGCCCAGGCCCACATGGGGGGCAGGATGACGGCGTTGACAAGGATGGGGGGCAGGGCCGCCAGATACCAGCGGGGCATCTTCACCGTGAGCCAAGCGGCGATGGCCGTCGCCAGGGTGCCGAAGATTACATCAATGGGTCCATAGGGGGAGAGCAGATTGGTGATGAGACAGCCCAGCGCCAGCCCCGGCGCGGTGGCCGGGAACAGGAAGGGCAGGACGGTGAGGGCCTCGGCAAAGCGGATCTGCACCGGGCCGAAGGTCAGGCTCAGGATGTCGCCGAAGTAGCCCAGCAGGGCGTACAGCGCCGCCACCATGGCGGCAAGGGTCAGGTCGCGGGTGGTAAGCTTGCGCATAAAAATACCTCCAATTTATGTTTAGAGTGCCAGCGCATTGGCACAGCGGCGGGCGTTCCTTCCGAACGGGAACGCGCTTTCCCGTTCGCGGCTCTCTGTCCGCCGTTTGGACCGAAGTGGAGGTCGGTCGGTGGTATTGTACCACAGCGCCCTGTCCGTGTACAGAAAAATTTTTTGAAAACCCCTTGACTCTCACGCCGCGTCATAGGGTACAGTCTGTTTCGAGGAGGCGAACAAGATGAGATTATCGGTCAGCGAGGCGGCAAAGCGCGCCGGCGTCAGTGTGCGGACACTGCACTATTACGATGAGATCGGGCTGCTGAAACCGTCGGAGACCACCCAGGCCGGATACCGTTTTTACGATGACTCGGCCATGGCGTCTTTGCAGCAGATCCTGTTTTACCGTGAGCTGGACGTGCCGCTGGAGCAGATCGGACGCATCCTGAACGCCCCCGATCACGACCGCACCGAGGCCCTGCAAAAGCACCGGACGCTGCTGCTGATGAAGCGGCAGCGGCTGGACGACATGCTGCGGCTGGTGGATGAGACGATAGGAGGTATCGCAATGTACGATGAAAGACCGAAGCCCACCCAGGCGGACTGGGAGGCCGTGAAGGAGCAGTACGCCCAGGAGGCGGCGGAGCGCTGGGGCAACACCGAGGCGTTCCTGGAGAGCCGGGAGAAGCACAAGGACTACACCCCCGAGCAGGAGGCGCAGATCAATGCCGAAATGGAGGAGATTTTCACCGCGTTCGGCCGGTGCGCTGACCCTGAAAGCGCGGAGGCTCAAGAGCTGGTGAAGCGCTGGCAGGCACACATCACCCAGTACCACTACAACTGCACCGACGGCATCCTGGCCTGTCTGGGGGAGAGCTACGTCAGCGACCCCCGTTTTCGGGAGAACCTGGACAAGTACGGCCCCGGCACCGCTCAGAAAATGAGCGCCGCCATTGCCGCGTACTGCAAAAAATAAAGGTGAGGCCGGGCCGCGTCTGCGGTCCGGCCCTTTTCCCCTCCACCCTGGAAAAAGAGTCCTTGCCAAATCTTAATCTATGGAGGTAAACTGTGATGCCACAGATGAATAGTTGGAGAGGTCTGAAAACTATGAGGGAAACATTCCTCTGTTTTCATAGAAAGGCGACGTTTTATTTTGCTCAAAACAGCGGCGGTCTGCCTGCGTTGCAAGGAATAGCTTAGAGAGCAGGACTGCGGCGGCGCAAAAAGTAATAGGGCAAAAAAGATTCGTCAAATTCCTCAAATAACCGTTGCCAAACGGCGGGGATTATTGTATAATTGTTTTCAGTGACGCTTTGGCCGTCTGTCGGGCCCGAGCACTAATCGTTTAAGGAGTGGAAACAACTATGAGCTATTCTCCCCACAATATCCGCAACATCTGCCTGCTGGGCCATGGCGGCAACGGCAAGACCACCCTGGTCGAGAGCTTTCTGCGCATGACCGGTGTCATCGACCGTCTGGGCAAGACCACCGACGGCAACACCGTTTGTGATTACGACCCCGAGGAGATCAAGCGCCAGATCTCCATTTCCGCCGCCGTAGCTCCCGTGGAGTACAACGGCTGCAAGATCAACGTGCTGGACGCTCCCGGCAACTTCGACTTTGCCGGCGAGGTGGCCGAGTGCCTGTCCGTGGCCGACGCGGGCGTGCTGGTGTGCGCCGCCAAGGGCGGCATGTCCGTGGGCACCGAGCGGGGCTGGCAGCTGCTGGAGGACCGCAAGCTGCCCCGCATCGTCTACATCTCCAAGATGGACGAGGACAACATCGACTTCAACGCCGCTTTTGACGCCTTGCGGGAGCGCTTCGGCAAGAGCGTGGCCCCCCTGGTGGTCCCCATCTGGGACGCCAGCAAGAAGGTCACCGGCGTGGTGGACGTGCTCCACAAGCGCGCCTTTGAGCCCGCCGGCAACAAGCGCAAGGAGATCCCCATCCCCGAGGACAAGGTATCCGTCATCGAGGAGATCTACGGCCAGCTGATGGAGTCCGTGGCCGAGACCAGCGAGGAGTTTATGGAGAAGTTCTTCGGCGGCGAGGAGTTCACCTATGCCGAGATCATGCAGGGCCTGCGGGCCGGCGTGCGGGACTGCTCCCTGGTCCCCGTGGTGTGCGGCTCCTCCTTCACCGGTCTGGGCACCCTGATGCTGCTGGACCTGATTGTGGATCTGCTGCCCAACCCCCTGGAGGGTATCCCCGCCTCCGGCACCGACAAGGACGGCGAGCACGAGGACTTCATCGTCTCCCAGGGCGCGGTTCCCGCCGCCTTCGTGTTTAAGACCGTGGCCGACCAGTACGGCAAGTTCTCCTATGTCAAGGTCATCTCCGGCAATATTACCTCCGATATGACGCTGGTAAACGCCGCCACCGGCGCCAACGAGAAGCTGGGCCGTCTGTATATCATGCGCGGCAAAAAGAGCGAGGAGGTCAAGGAGCTGGGCTGCGGCGACATCGGCGCCATCGGCAAAATGGATCGGCTCAAGACCGGCGATACCCTGTGCGACCAGCGTAAGTTTATCAAGCTGGACCCGATTCCCTTCGCCGAGCCCAACTTCTCCAAGGCCATCGCCCCCAAGACCCGGGGCCAGGAGGACAAGATTGCCGCCGGTCTGGGCCGTCTGAACGAGGAGGACCCCACCTTCAACGTGGTCAACAACGCCGAGACCCACCAGATGGTGGTCACTACCGCCGGCGACATCCAAATGGACGTGCTGGTGAGCAAGCTCAAAAGCCGCTTCAACGTGGAGGCCGAGCTGTCCGAGCCCCGGGTGGCCTACCGGGAGAAAATCCGCAAGAGCGTTTCCAAGCAGGGCCGCCACAAAAAGCAGACCGGCGGCTCCGGCCAGTTCGGCGACGTGTGGATTCGCTTCGAGCCCTGCGACAGCGAGTCGCTGGAGTTCTGCGAGGAGGTCGTGGGCGGCGCGGTGCCCAAAAACTTCTTCCCCGCCGTGGAGAAGGGCCTACGCGAGGCCTGCGTGCACGGCGTGCTGGCGGGCTATCCCATGGTCAACCTGAAGGCCACGCTGTACGACGGAAGCTACCACCCCGTTGACTCCTCCGAAATCGCTTTCAAGACCGCCGCTCAGCTGGCCTATAAGGCCGCTTTGCCCGAGGCCTCCCCCGTGCTGCTGGAACCGGTGGGCGAGCTGAAGGTCACCATCCCCGATAGCAACATGGGCGACGTCATGGGCGACATCACCAAGCGCCGCGGCCGCGTGATGGGTATGAACTCCGCCGGCAACGGCTATCAGACGCTGGACGCCGAGGTGCCCATGGCCGAGATGATGACCTATGCCATCGACCTGCGGGCCATGACCCAGTCCCGCGGCTCCTTCACCCTGCACTTCGTGCGGTACGAGGAGTGCCCGGGCCCCGCTCAGGAGAAGGCCATCGCCGCCGCCAAGGCTATGGCGGAGGAATAAGCCAAACGCTGATAAAAGAGGGACGCTTCTGATGAAGCGTCCCTCTTTTTGTAAAAATTTTGGGGGATTGGTTATTTTTATCTGTGAACTTCCGATAAATTGCGTAAGGAGGCAACGGACTGCGCCTAATCTGAAATAAGGGCCGCAAGGGACTGCGCTCAGCCCAATATAGAGGTGACAGACATGAGTGATTTTTCGATCCGTACGACTTACAAGCCAGGCGAGGGCTACTTTGGGTATCTCCCAGGCTCGGACAAACCCGCGATGCGCTGGGGCCACGAGTTCCGGGCCATGATGGCGGAGAGGGCGAGGGCCGCGCAGGAGCAGCGGAAAGCCGAAGAGGCCGCCGCCGAGCCTTTTACCCGCGCGGAGTTGACCCAAGAGGACATCAAAGAACTTGCCGCAAAATATGCCCCCGACAACATGACCCAGGAGGAGTACGATGCCTTCCTCGGCGATCTGATCGAAAAAGGCGTCATGGAAAAAGAGGACCTGAAGTATATCGACTATCGCGGGGACCTGATCCCCAACGGACAGTTCGTCAGTCTCGGCTCCGCGGACCCGTCGCTATGGGAAAACGGAGGCGGCTTTATCAGCGCCTCCTCCTGGACCGGCGACTCTTGTCCCTCCTATGCCGCTTTGGATGTCCGCCCGGACACCACCAATGTGCTGGCCTGGGCCAAGGAGATGAGTCTGTGGAAGCTTGTCGGAAGCCCCAATCCGGCATTGGATGCAAACAATAGGCGCTACGGCATATTCAACACATTGGCGGACACTTTGGACGCCATGCAGCGCCAGCGCATGAAAGACAGGCTATAAAACAGCGGCCGGAGGATGATCCCTCCGGCCGGTGATATCCAATCAGGATGCAGAAAGGAATGAATATGGAGTTTAGGCTAGCCACGATGCAGGATCTTCCACAACTCAAGGCGATGTTTCAAAAAATCATCCAGCGGATGGACGAAATGCAAATTTCAATTTGGGATGATATTTATCCCTGCGAATTTTTTGAGGCGGACATCAAACATGGACAGCTTTACATTTTGCTGGATGGAGCCGTTATCTATTCCGCGTTTGCTTTGTGTGATGAGAATTCCGGCGAAAATCATGTGAAATGGGCGGACCGTCATGCAAAGGCCCTGTACCTTGACCGCTTAGGAGTAAATGTGGACTATTCCAGGCGGGGAATCGGGGGCCTGATGTTGAAAAGGGCAACGCAAGCCGCAAAAGCCCTGGGCGCTGAATATCTGCGGCTGTTTGTGGTGGATGTCAACGGGCCTGCCAGGCGGCTATACGCCAGACACGGCTTTACGCAGGTGAGCGGCGTCTATGACGAAATGATTGACGAAACCCTTGTATTGCATGAATACGGATATGAAATGAAGCTTTAAGCAATGTGCAGTCCCGCCACCCCAAGGGCCGCTGTCTGGAATTCCTCCAGACAGCGGCCTTTTTCCGTCAAAACAGCAGCCGTACCGCCCAGGACGCGGCCAGAAACCCGGCGATGTCCGCGCACAGCGCCGCCGGGACGGCGTACCGGGTTTTGCCCACTTTGGCTGCGCCGAAGTACACCGCGATGGTGTAAAAGGTGGTCTCCGTGGACCCCAGCATCACCGCCGCCGTCCGGCCCACCAGGGAGTCGGGCCCGTAGGTCTCGATGAGCTCCGCCCCCACCCCCAGGGCGGCGGAGCCGCTCACTGGGCGCACCAGCAGCAGGCCAATGGTCTCCGCCGGAATGCCTACCGCCGACAGCAGCGGACCCACCGCCTCCCCCAGCAGCTCCAGCGCACCGGAGGCCCGCAGCATATAAACTGCCGTCAGCAGGCCGATGAGGGGCGGCATGATGCGCAGGGACACCTTCAGTCCCTTCTCCGCCCCGTCGGTGAGGGCGGTCCACAGGTCTACCCGCTTGACCAGCCCCCACAGGGCCACCGCCAGCATGAGGAGGGGGACCAGCATGGTGAAGATCAGGTCCATCTCCTCACCTCCACAGGCGGGCGAACAGCTTCGCCGCTGTCACGCCCACCACAATAGACACTGTGGAGGCCAGCCAAACTGCGGGCAGGATATCAAAGGGATTGGCGCTCCCCGCTGCCGCCCTCAAGCTTGCCACCGTGGTGGGGATGAGCTGGAGAGACGCTGTGTTTGTCACCACCAGCATACAAAGCCCATCAGAAGCTATGCCGGGGGTGCGCTCCGCCATGAGGCGGGCCGCCTCCAGCCCCAGGGGCGTGGCCGCGTTGCCCAGCCCCAGCAGGTTGGCCGACAGGTTGGCGCTCACTGCGTCCATCACCCGGCCGTCGCGGGCGAAGTCCGGGTACAGCCGCTTGATGGCGGGCCGGAGCAGGCAGGACAGCCCCCGGGCTATCCCGGTGCGCTCCATCACCTCCATCACACCCATCCACAGACACAGCACACCCATCATGGAAAGGCACAGCTCCACCCCGGCGGCAGCGCCGTCCAGGGCTCCCTTGGCCACCGCCGGACCGTTTCCCGTGGCCAAACCGCACAAAATCGCCGCGCCCACCATCGCCGTCCAGATCAGTGACATCGCCATATTTTGGTCCCTCCTTTGCTCGTCCCCCTATATATACGGCAGAACGCCTGAAATCATGTCCTCATCAGGGGGCCCCATGGCATATTCCGACAGCAATCCCAATAAATACGCTTTTTCCCCAATTTTTTGATTGACAAAATTATACGTTATGTTATAATAGAGAGGAAGTATGAGCTGCACCCAAATTCATTGCATGGCGCAAGGAGGATTTCGAACATGAAAGCGACCGGAATTGTCCGAAAAGTCGATGAGCTGGGGCGCATTGTGCTGCCTATCGAGCTGCGCCGAACCCTGGACATCGCGGAGCGCGACCCACTGGAGATTTATGTTGACGGCCCTTCCATCATTCTGAACAAGTACCAGCCCGCCTGCATTTTCTGCGGGGATTCCCGGGAGATCACGTCCTTCAAGGGGAAAAACATCTGCACTGGCTGCCTGAAAGACCTGGGCGGCAAATAGTTCCCCTGCTCCGGTTGTTGTACGAAAAGCCGCCTGCCAGGCGGCTTTTTTGCTGCAAAAATTTTTTGTGCGGTTTCTTTTTTCGACAAATTTTGTGCGCCATTTTTCCTGCAGTATTTTCCAGAAACATTATACCATATGTTATCATTTCCAAGCACTGGCAACACAGGCAAAAGATAGCAGGGGAGCGCCCCCCCGCAGTCCCCCTCGAGAGTCTTCGGCGGCCTGTTTTTTGCTTGTGCCTAAAGTAGACAAAGACACACTTATGGGGCGGCCTGGGCGGGCCGCCCCATAAGGACCCCTTTTTACGGGGATGCTATATGCGGGTGCAGGGGAAGTGTTCCGGCGCCAGCGGCTTTCGACGCTGGCGCTTCTATTTTGCATTTTCTTGGCGCGATTCGGACAAATCATAAGGATTCATCCGCTTTCTCCGCAATTTGATTGTAGATCCATCGCTTTTTTACGCCAAATTCTTCAGCCGCTTGGGCCGCCGCCTGCTTTAACGACAGGCCTCCTTCCCGCAGCTGCTCCGCCCGGACCAGGGCGGCGGTTTCGCCGCCTTCCGCTTTTTGAGGCGGACACCCCGCCACCACCAGCACAAATTCTCCCCGGGGCTCCTGCGCCGCATAGTGGCTTTGGGCCTCCCGGATGGTCAGGCGCAAAATCTCCTCGTGGAGCTTTGTCAGCTCCCGGCACACCGCCATGGGGCGGTCCGGGCCGAAGGTGGACGACAGGTCGTCCAATGTAGTGCGCAACTTGTGAGGGGCCTCGTAGAAAATCATGGTGCGCTCTTCTGTGGTTAGGTTGTCCAGCTGGGCCTTTCGGTTCTTTTTGTTCAGGGGAAGGAAGCCCTCAAAGGTGAACCGTCCCGTGGGCAGGCCGGACACGGACAGCGCCACCGTCAGCGCGCAGGGGCCGGGGACGGCCTCCACCGCCACCCCGTTCGCGGCGCACAGGGCCACCAGGTCCTCGCCGGGGTCGGAGATGGCCGGAGTGCCCGCGTCGGTGACAAGGGCGCAGTTTTCTCCCGCCTCCAGCCGCCGCAAAATGCCGGGGCCCGCCGTATCGCAGTTGTGGCGGTGGTAGGTCACCATGGGCTTTTTCAGCTCCAGGTGGTTGAGCAGCTTCACCGTCACCCGGGTGTCCTCGGCGGCGATGAAATCCACGGACTCCAGCGTCTCCGCCGCCCGGCGGCTGACGTCGCCCAGGTTCCCGATGGGGGTGGGCACCAAATAGAGCTTCCCGGCCATGCTTCAAAACTCCTTTGCGGACCGGTCTCTGTTTCGAGACGGGCCTCATTTGTTATTCGATCAGCGAAATAGTCACCGTTTTTTCACAGTGGCGGGGCGTCTTTGCGTCCTCCAGCCACAGTTGGCCAATCCCGCTCGCGTACTCATAGCCGGTATACTCCGCCTGCTGGCTGATATGCAGGCCCCGGAAATCCGCCTCCAGGTCCTCCCAGGTGCTCAGCAGCTTATTTGCGGCCTCCATGGTTGACAGGACGTTCAGCGGGTTTACCCCATCGGCGGACCCGATCAGCGCCATTACCGCAATGGTCTCCCGGAAACCGCTGCCCACATAGGCGTACCGGCTCTCCATATGGAGTGCGACCGCCGTCACGCGGCCGTCCGTCACGGTGAACTCGGGCTCCGTGTAGCTCGTGTCGTCCAAGAGGATCACCGTTTGGCCAATGGAAGCCTCCCGCTTCTTCCAGTGTCCCTCCTCGTCCAGCGTGGGTTCATCGTAATCGCGGCCCGCCGTCTGTGCCCGCAGGCTGTGGTTGTAATTCCGGGCAAATTCCGCCACGGTCAGCTCACCCAGGCAGGGAGGCACGAAGCACCACAGCATGGCTGCCTGCAGCGCCACACAGCACACAATCTGCACGCCCACAAAGAGCCATCCGCCGCCGGTTTCCCGCTCCGCCTCGGTGTAGTCCAGCCGGTCGTCCTTCATCTTCCGCAGGGCTTTGGTGTAGCGGTAGCCCTCGTCATGGTCCCAATAGCAATCCTGTCCCTGCTCCAGCCCCAGTTTCCGGGCCTGCCACATCTTCCACCAGCCCCAAATGGGGATATACCAGCCGTAGCCGTCCCGAAATACGGCATAGCTGCGCTGATAGCCCTGGGCCAGCGTCAGCTTATCGCCGTCCTCATCCCGGAGCGTCAGGCCGAACACCCATTTCCCCGGAGTCCAGCCCCAGAAATGAAGCCACAGCGGCTCCAACGCCAGGGCAAGTACCAGCGCCGCCAAACCAAACAGGAACTTCACAACGGGGCCACCCGTCTGGAAACGCACAAAGCCTGGGTCCCGGGTCAGGAGCAGCCAGGTCACATTGATGAGCGTGTCGTAGAGCGTCACATCCATCGCCCGGGCAAACAGCCGCTGCCAGGGGTGATAGCAGGCCCGGGGCGCGCCGAACTTGTCTGTTTTGGAGGCCGGAGTCGGCGGCTCCGGAATCTGGGGCCGCTCCGGCGCCTGGAGCCGCCCCAGCCAGGGCTGAGGGTCCAGGACGGTGTACTCCACTCCGGACCGCTCCAGCTCCCGGCACACCTGAACCGCCCGCTCAATGATGGTCTTGTCCCCCTCCAGCCTGGTCAGCTGGGCAAACAGGGCCTGCTCCAGGGTGAGCGTTCCCTGCTGGACCCTGCGGATGGTCCCAATATCCAGCTGGAGCTGCCGCAGCAGCTTGATCTTTTCCAGCGTGCGCACATCCTCCTCCGAGTAGTCCCGGTAGCCGTTTTCCAGGCGCTTGGGGGACACCAGGCCCTCTCCCTCGTAAAAGCGGATGTTTGCTCTGGTCATACCTGTTTTGTTCTCTAACTCCTTGATGGTCATACAGCCACCTCCCAGAGCCATCCTAACCTGTAAAGCTGCTTGACAGTCAAGCGTTTTTTGGAAAAAGAGCAAAATTTCAGTGTCCAGCAGCTTGATGCGGCTCCGCCGCCGGGCGCAAGTTCAAAACCACGCAGCACTTTGGAAGCAAACTAAAAGTTCTTTTTGATTGCTTTTTCTTTCAAGAAAAAGCAATCCTGTCCTTGCGCATGGTCAGCGAGATACGCTTTTTCTTCTCGTCCACTTCCTTGACCCACACCGTCACCACATCCCCCACGCTGAGCACCTCGGAGGGGTGTTTCAAATAGCGGTCGCAGATCTGGCTGATGTGGACCAGCCCGTCCTGGTGGACGCCGACGTCCACAAAGGCTCCGAAGTCGATGACGTTGCGCACGGTGCCCTTCAGCTCCATGCCGGGCTTCAGGTCCTTCATGTCCATCACGTCGGTGCGCAGCACGGGGGCGGGCAGCTCGTCCCGGGGGTCCCGGCCCGGCTTGACCAGCTCGGCGGCCACGTCCAGCAGGGTGGGCACGCCCACGCCGCACTCAGCCGCCGCCTTATCCTGGCCGTAGGCGGCCAGACGGCCCTTCAAATCCCTAAGCCTGCCCGCCTTTACGTCTGCCATATCGTGGCCGCACAGGGCCAGCAGCTTTTCCGCTGCGGCGTAGCTCTCCGGGTGGACGGCGGTGTTGTCCAGGGGAGAATTGCTCTCCGGCACCCGCAGAAAGCCCGCCGACTGCTGAAACGCCTTGGGCCCCAGCTTGGGCACCTTCAAAATCTGCTTTCGGGTGGTAAAGGGGCCGTTTTCCTCCCGGTACTTCACAATGTTTTTGGCCGTGGTCCCGTTCAGCCCCGCAACACGGGTGAGCAGCGGCGCGGAAGCGGTGTTCACGTCCACCCCCACGGCGTTGACGCAGTCCTCCACCACGCCGTCCAGGGCCTCGCCCAGCCGGGCCTGGGGCATGTCGTGCTGGTACTGGCCCACGCCGATGGATTTGGGGTCGATCTTCACCAGCTCCGCCAGCGGGTCCTGGAGCCGCCGGGCGATGGACACGGCGGAGCGCAGATTCACGTCAAACTCGGGGAACTCCTCGGCGGCCAGCTTGGAGGCGGAATACACCGACGCCCCCGCCTCGTTGACGATGGCATAACTGACCCCGCCGCCCACCTTACGGATAAGCTCCACCGCCATCTGCTCGGTCTCCCGGCTGGCGGTGCCGTTGCCGATGGCGATGTGGGCCACCTTGTGCTTTTTGATGAGGACAGCCAGCTTTTCGATGGCCTCGTACTTCCCCCGCTCGCCGTGGGTGGGGTAGACCACCGTGGTATCCAGCACTTTCCCCGTGGGGTCAACTACCGCCACTTTACACCCCATGCGGTAGCCCGGGTCCAGGCCCATGGTGACAAAACCCTTCACCGGCGGCTGCATAAGCAGGGGCTTCAAATTCAGCGCAAACTGACCGATGGCCCCTTCGCTGGCCCTGTCCGTCAGCTCGGAGCGCACCTCCCGTTCCAGAGAGGGAGCGATCAACCGGTCGTAGGCGTCCTCAGCGGCAGCCTTGACGAACTCCACGGCCGCACGGCCCGGCGCCACCCTCCGGCACAGCGCCGCCAGGGCGGTCTCCCGGTCCATGTCCACGGAAACCCTTAAAATCTCCTCCCGCTCTCCCCGGTTCATGGCCAGCACCTGATACCCCTGCGTTTTGGACAGCTGGCTTGAAAACTCATAGTAAAGGCGGTACACGCTGTCCTCCGGCTCCTTGGCCGCCGCCTTGGAGCTGATCCCCGCCCGCCGCCAGTACAGCTCGCGAAGCATTTTCCGCACGTCGGCGTCGTCGGAAATAAGCTCTGCCACGATGTCGGACGCCCCCTGTAAGGCGTCCTCTGCCGTTTCCACGCCCTTTTCCGGGTCGATGAAGTTCGCCGCCTCAGCCAGCGGGTCGGGGCAGGGCGCGCCCTTTGCGAACAGCAGGTCGGCCAGGGGCTCCAGCCCCTTTTCCTTGGCCATGGTGGCGCGGGTGCGGCGCTTTTGCTTATAGGGCCTGTAAAGGTCCTCCACCTCCGCCAGGGTGGAGGCGGCGTCGATGGCGGCGGACAGCTCCTCCGTCAGCTTGCCCTGTCCCTCAATGGACTGCTTCACCTCGTCCCGGCGGGTCTGTAGATTGCGCAGGTATTGCAGCCGGTCCGCCAATTGCCGGATCAGCTGGTCGTCCATGGCCCCGTGCATCTCCTTGCGGTAGCGGGCGATGAAGGGGACCGTGTTGCCCTCGTCCAGCAGGGTGATGATATTTTCGATATGCTGCTCCGGGTGGTTCAGTTCCCGGGCCAGAATTTGTATTATTGTCTCCATTTATGTCTCCTCGTTATCGGTTTTACTCCAGACCGGTCTCCCGGCACACAAAGTCCACGCACTGCTGCACCATACGGTCGCAGTGGGGCTTTTTCTCCTCCCCCCGCTCATAGGCCGCCCTCAGCAGAGCGGCGCAGTCGATGGAGCCGTTCTCCGTGCGGAACTGCCGGATCAGATCCAGACGCTTCTCCTGGGGCAGGCCCAGCCCGCCCAGGGCGGTGAGTGCGCCCACCAGTGCGCCGCAAGTGGCTCCGCAGCCCATGCCGCCGCCGAAGTTCAGCGCCATGTCATAGGCCTGCTCCCGGCTGATGCCCATGTCCTGGGCAAAGGGAACCACCACCGCCTGGGCGCAGTTGTAATGAACCTGGGTATCCGCCCGCAGGGCGGCCATATCTTCTTTTCTCGTCATTGTGATCGCTCCTCGCTGTACTGTGACGGCGGAGGGCCCTCAACGGCGCTCCGCCTTAGCTTAGAGTATATCACACTTTCCGCCGTTTGAGAAGCGCTGGGGGCGGAAAAGGAAATTTCGGGAAATTTTCATTTTTCTCTTGACAAATTGGTTAGCCTATGCTATCTTAATACCAGCAGTTAGCCAACGCAAACCAAAACGCTTTCTCCTCCAATGTTTCCAATGTTTCGAACCAGAATACAGCCCGCACCTGATGGTGCGGGCTGTATTCTTTCCCTCAAACGCGCACAAAACCAGCTCCTGCCGCAGGTGAAGACCGGTTTTGGCATTTTTTCAGTCGGACAGCAGGATGCGGTCGTTGTCCAGGTCCCTGCCTGTGCCCGCCTTGAACCGGCGGAGCAGGTCGTCCACCGTCATGCCCGCCCGCTCCTGGCCGGACACGTCCAGCACGATCTGTCCGTCGGCCATCATCAATGTGCGGTTTCCCAGCTCCAGGGCCTGCTTCATGTTGTGGGTGACCATCAGGCAGGTGATGTGGTGGTCCGAAATGATGGTCCGGGTGAGCTCCAGTACCTTTTCAGCCGTGCCCGGGTCCAGGGCGGCGGTGTGCTCGTCCAGCAGCAGCAGCTTGGGCGTCACTAAAGTAGCCATCAGCAGGGTCAGCGCCTGCCGCTGCCCGCCGGATAGCAGCCCCACCGGCTGGCGCATCCGGTTTTCCAGCCCCATATCCAGCAGCTTGACCTGTTCGGCAAAAAACTCCTTGTCCTTCCTGGTGATCCGGCTGAATGGGGCCTTGCCGTGGGCCGAGCGCAGATAGGCCAGGGCCAGATTTTCCTCAATGGTCATGGTGGGAGCGGTGCCCCGGAGCGGGTCCTGAAACAGCCGCCCAATCACCTTGCTGCGCTTGTGGTCGGGGATAAAGGTGATGTCACGGCCATCCAGCGCGATGGAACCGCTGTCCACATAAAAGCTGCCTGCGATGGCGTTCAAAAGCGTGGATTTGCCCGCTCCGTTGGAGCCGATGATAGAGGCGAAGTCCCCGGGCTGAAGATGGAGCGACAGATGGGACAGCGCTGTCTTTTCGTTGACGGTGCCGGGGTTGAAGGTCTTGGAGACGTCCACGATGTTCAGCATGTCAGCGTTCCCCCTTCCTTCCGGCGGTGAGCTTGCGCCGCTCAAAGCCCACACCCTCCTTGATGGTGGGGGCGGCGATGGCAAGCGCCACCACCAGGGCAATGAACAGCTTCAGGCACTCCACCGGCACCACCTTAGTATAAAATACGATGGCGTAAATAAAGCGGTAGACGATGGAGCCCGCCATAACGGCGACGATGCCCTTGCCGATGGTGCGGCGGCCCAGTATGGTCTCGCCGATGATGAGGCAGGCCAGACCGATGACTACAATGCCCGTGCCCAAGTTGATGTCCACGGTTTTCTGGTACTGCCCCACCACAGCTCCGGACAGGGCGGTGAGGGCGTTGGAGACGCAAAGTCCCACCGTCACCGTATAGGCCGGGTTGACGGAGGACGCCCGCACCATGTCCCGGTTGTCCCCGGTGGCCCGGATGGACAGCCCCAGCCGGGTGCCCAAAAACAGGTACAGCAACACGCCCATCAGGACGGTGACGCCGCCGGACAAAATCAGCTCGTACCAGCCGCCGCCCACGCCGGTGTCCCGCAGCAGAGTGAATATGGTGTCCACCCGGAGCAGGCTGGCGTTAGAGCTGCGGCCCATGGCGAAAAAGTTCACGGTGTACAGCCCGGTGTTGGTGATGATGCCCGCCAGAATGGAGGGCACGCCCATGCGGGTCTGTAAAAAGGCGGTGACAAACCCGGCGCAGGCCCCGGCGATCATCGCCGCCGGGAGGGCCAGGATGGGGTGTCCCGCCGCGGCCATGGTCACCGACACGGCCGCGCCCAGCACAAAGCAGCCGTCGGTGGTCAGGTCGGCCACGTCCAAAATGCGGTAGCTCAAAAACAGGGCCATGGCCACCAGGGCATACTGGAAGCCCAGGTTCAGGGCGGTTTGAGATATCAATAATATGGAACCCATGGGTGCTGCTCCCCTCATACCTCCACCCCCGGCTTATGCCGGGGGTGGATAAACTTATTGTGCTTAAACAAACCTAAATCACTCACAGCCCGCCGCCGGAGGGAAACGAAATCTTTACCGCTCCGGCCGTCAGCGGTCTAAAAGTCAGTCCTCCGTGGTCTGGACCTCCACCACGGTGCCCATGTTCTGGAACACGGAATAGTCAATGCCCAGCTCGACGGCGGTCTCGGTGTTCACGGTGATGATGCCGCCGTCCATTAAATAGTAGTCCTGCATATCGCCCATGCCCTGGGTGATGGCCTCATAGGCCAGGTCGGCGGTGCGGGCGCCCAGCTCGGTGTAGTTCACGCCGCAGGTGGCAAAGGCTCCGTTGCGCACAAAGGAGTCCGCCCCGGTATAGTGGGGGATGCCCGCCTTAGCCAGCGGCTCATAGATGGCCAGCTCAGCGGCGGCAATCACGTTGTCGGTGGGGGTGAACACGGCGTCCACACCGGCGGCAATCAGGGCGGAGGCGGCGGCAACCACCTCGTCATTGGTGCTGGCGGTCTGCTCCACATAGGCAATGCCCTTGCCGTCCAGATAGGCCTTAGCGTCCGCGATGGGCTGGGCGGAGTTGGACTCGGACAGGCAGTACAGCAGGCCCACCTTGGACACGTTAGGGTTCTGGGCCAGCATCATGTTCAGGATAAAGCTGGTGTTCAGCGCGTCGCTGGTGCCGGTGACGTAGTCGATGCCGGTAAGGGCCACCTTTTCGTCGTCGGGGTAGGAGACTGCGGCGAACACCACGGGGGTTTTGGTGCTCTCTGCGCAGGTGGCGGCGATCTGGGCGGCGGTAGTGGCGATGGGGATGATGACGTCCACCTGGTCGGCAATGGCCTGGTCGCCCAGTTGCT
Source organism: uncultured bacterium (assembly GCA_948469375.1). Taxonomy (GTDB): domain Bacteria; phylum Bacillota; class Clostridia; order Oscillospirales; family Oscillospiraceae; genus Enterenecus. Next base: position 24,333 of record CAOKLO010000004.1, read on the forward strand.
TGAGCACGGTCTGGTCGTTCTGCTGGCCGGAGGTGGTGGTGTACTCAATGGTGACGCCGTTGTCGGCGGCCAGCTGGTTCAGCTCGGCCTCCACAGCGTCGGCGATCTCGTCCAGTGAGGGGTGGTCAAACTGCTTTATGATGGCTACCTTATAGGTCGTATCGCCTGCGGGCGGCTGGGAATCGGTCACGCCCTGGGTCTGCTCTCCCTGGGGAGGCTGGGAGCTTTGGTCGTTTCCACCGGAGCAGGCGCACAGGGCCAGGGTCATGGCCGCGGCGGTGGTCAATGCGAAGAATTTCTTAATGATGTTCCGGGTTTTCATAGTTTTTCCTCCAATAATATGATTTTGAGTGGCAGATGACCCGGATTTTGCCGGAATCCGGGGAGGAAAAGGCAAATAAAAAAGCCCTTGCCCCACACATGGGACAAAAGCTGCTGCTTCTGCGATACCACCCAAATTGACGTTATAAAACGCCCTCTCGCTTACGCGTACCATCATACGCGCCCCGATGGATAACGGGTGGGAAACCCGTCGGTCCCTACTTGGTATAAAAGCCGTTCGGTCCGCCCTCCGGAGTCCATTCGCCGACCGCTCGCCGCCCCGTTCCCACCATCGGGGGCTCTCTGTAAGGTCTGCCGCGCCGGGTACTTCTCTCCGTCACTGGTTTGTGCTGTTTGATTGTTGTACTTATTATATGTGGGAAGGCGGCGTTTGTCAACCCCCATTTTCAAGAAAATTTTCCCACAGTAAAGCACGAAAGCTTTTGGGCGTCTGCGGCGGTAGGCCAAGCTCCCGCACAGGCACGCTTCCCTGAAGGAGCGCCCCTGTGAAGCTTACAGGGGCGCTCCTTTGATTCACACACGGTATACGGCACAGCCTGCCTGCTCGATCCGGGATATCCTTTTTTCCTCCGTCAGGTAGTCAAGATGGGACAGGGTCTCTCCCATGGCAAACCACCGCTGGTGCGGGGGGAACTCCTCCCACGGCAACCCCCGGACCGACCATGTGATCTTCCCCGCCACCTGGTAGGCGGTGCTGTCCGGAGCGGCGGCCACGGCCTGGTATATCTCTTCCAGACGCTTGGCATGGTGGGCCTTCAGCTCCTTGATCCGCCGGTGGGCGGCGTCCGGTTCACGGCCTCCGGCGCGGTGCGCCGGAAATGCCGCCCGGATGGGCAGCTCGTCTATGGCGTCAAGGCTGTTCAAATAGTCCTTCAGCGAGTTGGGCGCCTGATTCCACACGCTGATGTTTGGAGTGATGTCGAACAAAATATGGTCGCCGCAGAACAGCAGCTGCTCCTGGGGCAGATAGAGCACCATATGCCCCGGAGTGTGGCCCGGGGTGTGGAGGGCCGTCACCTCCAAATCTTCCATGGGAATCCTGCCGCCGTGCTCCAGGGTCACGGCGGGGAATCCGGGGGCGGCCGCGTAGAGACGGGCCTGGTTTCCCTCCCCCTGCTGGGCCAGGCACTCCGGGGGGAAGCCCTCCCGCCCGAATCTCTCCTCCATCCCGGCCCACTTGATCCGCTGGTCCGAGCCGGAGAGATAGTCCCAGTCGACGCGCCCCATATAGATGGGGACGCCCCGCTCCACAAAATCCCACACCAGTCCCGTGTGGTCGGAGTGAAGGTGGGTCAGAAAAAGCGACGTCCGGGACAGATCCAACCCAAGCTCCCCGATCCCCTCCCACAAAGCGCTGCGGCATTCAGGGCGGCGGAAGCCGGTATCGATCACCAGGTTTCGCTCCGGCGTACAAATGACGTACACATTCAAATTGCGCAGAGGATTCTGGGGCAGGCCCACCTTGATACAGTGTACGGTCGGGCTGCTCCAAACCTGTTCGACCATTCCACACACGCTCCTTCAAGAATTTGTAATATCTGGTCTATAATATCACAGCTTTGCCGTTTTTGACAATAGGATTTGTTCTTTTTCTATCGAAAAAGAAGCCGGGCCGTCTCCATTTCCCGGCTGTCCGGGCCGGCTTTCTTTTTGCCGCGCACTTGACAGACGTCTGGAACATGGTAAAATTTATATGTCAGGAACCGATACGGCGGAAGGGACGATGGTCTTTTATGGACAAGCACCAGCGAAAGGAGCGGCGCTCTCTCATCCTCAGCGAGCAGACGTTCCCCATCATTGAACAGATTACTGCGGGTATGCCCGGCGGGTTTTTCATCTACCACGCTGATGGAGACCAGCGCTTGATTTATGCCAACCAGGCGCTGCTTTGGATGTACGGCTGTGAAACCCTGGAGGAGTTTCAGGAATACACCGGCGGCACCTTTCCCGGACTGGTTCATCCCGAGGATGTGGAAACCGCCGAACAGAGCATTGCACATCAAATCCATGCCTGCGGCAATGATCTGGATTATGTGGAATACCGCATCGTGCGCAAGGACGGCTCCATCCGGTGGATCGAGGACTACGGGCATTTTGTCCACACGGAGCGCTACGGCGACCTTTTTTATGTGTTTGTGGAGGACGCCACGGAAAAGCGCCTCAAGGCCATCGACGACGCCCGCATCGCCCGGCTGGCCCAGGAGCGTCTGGAGGCCCTGGAGGCGCTGGAGCATGAGACCACGGCGCTGAAGCTGGTCCACGAGATTCTGCACTCGGGCATGTGGACCATGGAATTCGACCGGCAGGGGCAGATGGTCAGCGTCTTTTGGAGCCAGGAGTTCCGCGCCATGATCGGCTACCGGGACGAGGAGGACTTTCCCAACGTCCTGTCCTCCTGGTCGGACCTGCTCCACCCGGAGGACCACGACCGGGTGCTGGAGCATTACTATGCCGTTATCGACGATTACTCCGGCAAAAGCATATACAACACCGAGTACCGACTGCTGACCAAGAACCAGGGTTACCGGTGGTTCCGGGCCACGGGCAAGCTCTCCCGGCGGACGGACGGCACGCCCATCACCTATGTGGGCATGTTTGTTGACGTCACTCAGAGCAAGGAGACCGACGAAAAGCTCCGGGAGCAGCGCAGGCTTCTGGAGGACGCCCTAGACAAGGCCCAGCGGGCCTCCAAGTCCAAAACCGCCTTCCTCAACAATATGTCCCACGACATCCGCACTCCTATGAACGCCATCATCGGCTTTACCAACCTGGCGGCCACCCACTTGGACGACCCGGAGCTGCTGCGGGACTATCTGGGCAAGATCACCGCTTCCTCCAAGCACCTGCTCAGCCTTATCAACGACGTGCTGGACATGAGCCGCATTGAAAGCGGCAAGGTGGTCATCGACGAAACCCCATGCAGTCTGCCCCAGGTCCTGCGGGATCTCCAGTCCATTATCCAGGCCGACCTGACGGCCAAGGAGCTGAGCTTTTCCCTGGACGACAGCGCTCTGGTCTACCCCTATGTGGTCTGTGACCGGCTGCGGCTGAATCAGGTGCTGCTGAACGTGCTGAGCAACGCGCTGAAATTCACCCCCGCCGGCGGGAGCATTTCCGTCTCCGTCACGGAGCGGCCCGGGGAGGCCGAGCATACCGCCCTCTATGAATTCCGCATTCAGGACACGGGCATCGGCATGGCTCCCGAGTTTCTGGAGCACATTTTCGAGCCCTTTGAGCGGGAGCGGACCTCCACCGTCAGCGGCATTCAGGGGACGGGACTGGGCATGTCCATCACCAAAAACCTAGTGGAGCTGATGCACGGTCGGATTGCCGTAGAAAGCCGGAAGGGCCAGGGCAGCGTTTTCGTGTTCACCTTCCCCTTCCGCTTCATCGATGACCCCGGCAGGCCGGATGCTTCGGACGACCTTTCTCCCCGGCAGCTGGGCGGCTGGCGGCTTCTGCTGGCCGAGGACAATGAGCTCAACCAGGAGATCGCCGTCACCATTTTGGAGGAGGCCGGCTGCACCGTGGAGGTGGCCTCAGACGGCGCGGAGGCGGTGGAGAAGGTCCGGCGCGCCGCAGACAATCCTTACGACCTGGTCCTCATGGACATCCAAATGCCCATAATGGATGGCATTGAGGCAGCCAAGGCCATCCGGGCCCTGGATGCCCCCCGGCTGGCCCGTATGCCCATCGTGGCCATGACCGCCAACGCCTTTGAGGAGGACCGCCAGCGGGTCCTCTCTGCCGGTATGAACGGCCACCTGGGCAAGCCCATCGACGTGGACAAGCTGTTTTCCACCATACAGAGCCTCCTGGGCTGCGCACAGGCATGAGGGAGCGGTCCAATCATCCATGACAAAACCTCCTGCGGCAATCTGCCGCAGGAGGTTTTGATTGCGCTGGGTTCACTTCATCAGCTTCGCGCCGGTGCTCCAGGCCTGGCCCACCTTCTCGCCGACGGCGTAATAACCGCTCTGGAACTGGTCGAACACAAAGGCGTTCAGCTTGGTGGGGTCCACCTTGCCCTTCTCGTCCAGCACAGACTCCTCCGCCAGCGTGCCCACAATCTCGCCCAGCACCCGGAAGCCGTAGGCGGTGTGCTGGCACTCCGCCACCCTGCACTCCAGGGTCAGGGGGAACTCCTCCACCACGGGGGCGTCCACCTTCTCGCTCTTCACGGCGTGGAGGCCGCTGCGCTCAAATTTGTCCGCCATTTTGTTGCCGCTGGCAATGCCGAAGAAGTCCGCCGCCTCAATGTGGGGGATATCCGCGATGCTCAGGGTAAACGCGCCGCGCTTCTTGATGTTCTCCGAGGTCTTGTGGTCCTCGTCAATGTTCAGGGCCACCATATTGGCGGCGCACACGCCGCCCCAAGCCATGTTCATCACGTCCACGGTGCCGTCCTCATTATAGGTGGAGATCATCAGCACGGGCATTGGAAAGGTATACGGCTTTATGCCAAGGTCTTTTTTCATCACAATTTCCTCCGTTTCAAAATTGTGTCTGGACTTTTCGTCTAAGGCTATTATAATGGCTTCAGAGACAAAAACAAGTACCCACTTTTATGTTAGGTACTTACGTTTTGGAAAGTGAGGATGTTATGGGCCACAAATGCATTGCGGAGGCCAATTGGGAGGATACCGGCTTCCGGTACACCCTGTCCCTGATTTCGGGCAAGTACAAAATGGTGATCTTGTACTGCCTGATGGAATACCAGCCGGTGCGCTTCAACGAACTCCAGCGGTATATCGGCCGGGTGTCGGACAAGACGCTGAGTCAGAACCTGAAGGAACTGGAGGCGGATGGGCTTATTCTGCGGACGGCGTACCCTCAGATCCCGCCCAAGGTGGAATACACCCTGACCCCACGGGGCACATCCTTGATGGGCGTGCTGGACCAGCTGTGCGCGTGGGGGACGGAAAACCGGATTTAAGACGGCTCTTTTTTCAGGAGATACTCCCCATTCCCCGGAAAATATGATATACTGATGGTGACAACATTCCAAAAGGAGGCGCAGTTCCTATGAAAGTCCTTATGCTCAACGGCAGTCCCCGCCCAGAAGGCAATACCGCCCTCGCCCTGCGCGAGATGGAGCAGGTTTTCCAGTCCGAAGGGGTGGAGACCGAGCTGGTCCAGGTGGGAGGCCGGGAGATTCGCGGCTGTGTGGGCTGTCTCGGCTGTGTGAAGCTGGGCCGGTGCGTGTTCGACGACCTCGTCAACGAGCTGGCCCCAAAATTTGAAGCCTGCGACGGCCTGGTGGCGGGCAGCCCGGTGTATTACGCCTCGGCCAACGCCACCCTGGTGGCGCTGCTCACCCGGCTGTTCTACAGCACGCCCTTTGACAAGACCATGAAGGTGGGGGCCTGTGTGGTGGCGGCCCGGCGGGGCGGCCTGTCCGCCACCTTCGACGAACTGAACAAGTTCTTCACCATTTCCGGAATGCCGGTGGCCTCCAGCCAGTACTGGAACAGCGTCCACGGCAGGCTCCCCGGCGAGGCTGCGCAGGACGCGGAGGGAATGCAGACCATGCGCACCCTGGCCCGGAACATGACGTTCCTGATGAAAAGCATTGCGCTGGGCAAAGAAAAGTACGGTCTGCCCCAAAAAGAGGCCCGGCAGGCCACCAATTTCATCCGGTAAGCCAATACATCGGCAGACCCTGCTTTTGGACGAATAAAGCCGCCTGCACGCCAACCGCTTTCGGCTCTCATAGGGCAGGCGGCTCAAACGTCCATCCGTCAGCACATAGACCTGCCCGCGCAGCGCCTCTATGTTCTGGCAAATGACTAAAAGGCCCCCCGCTGCTGACGCTGGACCGCAAATATGTTTTGTATAATTTTCTCCTGATCCTCCTCCGTCAGCTCTAAAAACTGGCATCCGTACTCAAACTTCCGGTCGCCCTTCTCTATGACGCGCAGCACCTGACAAAACATGACGGACTCCGGCCTGTCCTCCATCAGCTTGACCTTCAGCAAAAATTTATCCCCTGCGTGGTATCTGTACTCCGAGCTGATACAACCCCCGCCCACGCTGATGTTCAGCAGCTTGCAGGGCTTTTCTCCCATGTTCAGCCCGCTGAACATGGCGGCGGTGGCGTCAAGGTTGGTATCAAGACGAAAAAAGGCGCGGTCGTTTCCGATTTGGGTGACGGTCAATTCCTCGACATTCCATATATGCTTGGGCGTTGGCGTAATAATGCCCTCCATATAAACCGCCTTGCGGGTATGATCGCTGTACCCGCGGATTCTGACATGAAGAGGCTCCTCCGTTTGGGAGAGCTCGGTTTCAGAATATTGATGGAGCTCCGCCTCCTTCCCGTGCAGGTTCAGCAGCTTCGCCACAAAGAGCAAATTCCCCTCAAAGGTCGTCACCTCCACCCGCATGCCGGAATAGATTTCGAGCTCCTCCACGTCATCCGCCCGTTCGCGCTCCTGTGAAGGCTGCTCCTTCGCCTTCCTTCCAAACAGATTAAATAAACTCACAATGTACCTCCCGGTTTGAACCTGCCGCCGTTATCATTCCCACAGCTGCTTCATCCGCTCGTCGGCCCAAACCACCCTGTTTCGGCCGTTCTTTTTTGCGTCGTACAGCATCGTATCCGCGACCTTCAAATAAAAGTCATAGGCGCTTTCCCGTTCGGGAATCACGGTAACGCCTCCGATGCTGACCGTAACCCATTGGGCCACGGATGGGTCGTGGGGAATGTGAAGGTCTTCCACCGCCTGCCGGATCCTTTTCAAATGACCAAACATCTGCTCTGAGCAACTACCCAGGGAAAACGCCACAAACTCCTCTCCGCCGTAGCGGGCGAGAAAGTCCGTGCTGCGCTGCAAATGGGAAGCCGCGGTTTGGGCAACGGCGGCGATCACCTTATCTCCAGCCGGATGGCCAAACGTGTCGTTATATACCTTAAAGCGGTCGATATCAAACATGCAGATGGAGAATGGAACGTGCAGGCGAATTGCTTCTCCCCATTTTTTGAGGCTGTATTGTTCATACCTGCGCCTGTTGGCGACTCCCGTAAGCTGATCGGTCATAGACTGCTGCTCAATCTGCTTGCGGTATTGGTAGAGCTTGACGTGCGTGTTGACTCTCGCCTCCACAATCGGAGGAATAAAGGGCTTTGTAATGTAGTCAACCGCCCCCAGCACCAGTCCCTGCTGCTCGTGCATCACATCGGAGAGGCTGCTGATTAAAATGACCGGGACGTTTTGTGTAATGATTTCCTCCTGCAATTTTTTCAACAGCGTGAACCCATCCATCCCCGGCATCACCACGTCCAACAGAATCAGGGAAAAATCCTCGTTGCGCGCTTTGCCAAGCCCATCCTCCGCCGTCTGCGCGATGGTAACATCATACTTGTCCTCCAAAATAACCTTTAATTGGGTTGCTTGCAGGAGGCTGTCGTCAACGATCAAAATTTTTTCCATATTCTCACTCCTTATCCTTGCTGTTCAAACCGGCGCGCAACAGCACAACGAAAACGATGCTGCTGCGTGCGTCCGGCCACGCCGCCGCACGGCTACGGCGCCGCTTACCACGATATATGTGGTCAAAAACAAACCGCCTTTCAGCGATATATTTTTATTCCTAATGCAATTTTAAGGGCTTCTCAGGCTTCTAACTGCCTACAGCCAGTCCTCTTTGCCCCAAAATAATTCGCATTGGGGCGTTGTCCAGTGTAATCCCTTCCTCCCCGCGGCAGCTGCTTCTCCTTCACCTGCTTGCAGAAAATTATATACTGATTTGTCCCTTTTGACAATACCTTTTTTGAGCTCACTGAGCTCACTGAGCTCACTGAGATTATTGGAACAAAACAGACTATTTTTCCAATAAAATACAACCTATACGGTTTGGAGCATCAATTGCTCGGCGTCCCACATCCATATCCCCATAACAGCCTGCGGCGCGGCAGTTCTCACGGCGGCGGCCGCCGGAGCTGCCCTCCGCAGGGCAGAGCAAGACCGCAAACTGTGGAACAGTTTGCGGCCTTGCTTTTTGAAACGGCATCAGGCTCCCGCGCCCTGCCGCCTGACCGGACGGAGGTAAGAATTACAGCTTCGCTCAAATTGCAGCGCTCGCGCTGTGTGAAATCGCCCGGTCCGGCAAAATGCCGGACCGTTTTGTCTTAGGTGTACCCCATCAGGCTGGGCAGCCACAGGGAAAGGGGAGCCACGTAGGTAATCAGCATCAAGACGATGAAAATGGCGGCAAAATAGACTAGGAGCTGCTTGAATACCGATTCAATCGTCACGCCGCCCACCTTGACGCCCACAAACAGCGTGGTGCCCACAGGCGGGGTGATGGTGCCGATACACAGGTTGAAGATCATCATAATGCCGAAATGGATGGTGTCCATCCCCAGCGCGGAGCACACGGGCAGGAAAATGGGGGTGAAGATCAGGCAGGCGGGGGTCATGTCCATAAAGGTGCCCACCACCAGCAGGATCACGTTGACCATAAATAGGATGACAAACTTGTTGTCGCTGATGGACAGCAGACCGGCGGACACGGCCTCGGGAATGTTGGTGAACGCCATCACCCAGGACATAATACCGGAGGCGCCGATGAGGAAAATGATGATGCCGGTCATTTCCGCGCTGTCGATGAAAATCTGGGGCAGGTCCTTGGGCTTGATGGACTTGTAGAAGAACAGGGAGAGAATCAGACTGTAGACCACCGCCACCACGGAGCCCTCCGTCGCGGTGAACGCGCCGCCGATGATGCCGCCGATGACGATGACGATAAGCAGCAGGCAGGGGATGGCTTGGATCACCACCTTGACGCCCGCCTTGAACTCATAGGCGGCGGTGCTGCGGTAGCCGTTCTTTTTGGCCAGGATATAGATGACCACCATACAGGCCAGACCCCAGAGGATGCCGGGGATGTAGCCCGCCATAAACAGGGCGGCCACGGAGGTGCCGCCGCTGACCAGGGAAAAGGTAATCATCACGTTGCTGGGAGGGATCAGCAGGCCGGTGGGGGCGGTGGCGATGTTGGCCGCAGCGGAAAAGTTCGGGTCATAGCCCTCGTCCTTCTCAATGGGGCCGATGATGGAACCCATGGCGGAGGCGGCGGCGGTGCCGGAGCCGGAGATGGCGCCGAACAGCATATTGGCCAGCACGTTGGTGTGGGCCAGCGCGCCGGGGATGCGCCCGGTGATGAGCTTGGCCAGGTTGATGAGGCGGGCTGCGATGCCGCCCTTGTTCATGATGTTGCCGGCCAGGATGAAGAAGGGGATGGCCAGCAGGTTAAAGACCGAAATTCCGGAGAAAATGCGCTGTGCGCCGGTGAGAACGGCGATATCCAGCGGCATGATGGGCAGAATGGCGCAGATGGAGGACACCGCGATGGCCGCCGCGATGGGGACGCCGGCGACCAGCAGCACCACCAGCACCACCAGGATAATCAGGCCGCAGAGGATGGCTGTATTCATAACGGATTCGCTCCTTTCATTCCTTGACCTGGCGCTGCTTGTGTTCCTTTCTGCGCCACAGGTCGATGATGTTCAGGATGCCATAGACGAAAACCAGCGCTCCGGATACGGGCACAATGGTATAGATGACGCCCATGGGAATGCCCAGCGAGGCGGTTTTCTGGGTCATGGTCAGCTGCATGAGGGAGGCCCCGCCGTAAATCATGATACCGGCCACCATCACCATGATCAGCAGCTCAATGGCGGTTTCCAGCAGCTTCCGGAGGGCGCCGGTGACGTTGTCGGCGATGAAGCCCATGCGCATATGGTCCCGTTTTCCGAACACGTAGGCGGAGGCCAGCAGGGCCATCCAGGTGAAGCTGTAGGTCAAAAGCTCCTCGGACACGGTGCTGGGCTTGCCGAAGAAATAGCGGGTCACGATTTGATAGGCGCCGATGCACACCATCAGGGCGAAAATGACCGCGCCCGCCCGGCTGAGGACAAAATCAATTGCCTTGCGCAGATGATCCAATACGTTCATGACTCTGCTCCCTCCTTATTCATATTGGGCGTTGTAGGCCTGGATGTGGTCGTAGAGCTCCTGAATATTGGGGTTGGACTCCAGCATTTGCTGCTGAACGTCGGCCACGGCGTCCTTCCAGACCTGAATGTCCACATCGATAAACTGGACGCCCATGTCGTTCTGGGCGATGGCCTTGGCCCCTTCCACCTGCTTATCCCACTCGCCCAGCTCCACCTCGGTGGACAGGCGGGCGGCTTCCAGGAAGATCTGGAGCTCCTCGTGGGTGAGGCCGTTCAGGAATTTCAGGTTGCCGATGAGCATATCCGGCACCATTTGGTGCATGTTATAAGAGTAATATTTGGCCACCTCGCCATGCTTGTTGTTGGTCAGGGCCAGCTCGTTATTCTCCGCGCCGTTGATGACGCCCTGCTGAATGGCGGTGTACACCTCACCGAAGGAGAGGGGGGTCGCCGCCGCGCCGAAGGCGTTGGCCATGAGGATGCTGGCCGGGCTTTGTTGGACGCGCATTTTCAAGCCCGCCAAATCGTCAGGGGTGTACAGGGGCTTGGTGGCGTAGAAGCTGCGCACCCCCGCGTTATACCAGGTCAGCACCCGGAAGCCCGCCTCATCGGTGGAGGCATAGACCCGGTTCATATACTCGGTGTCCTCCATGGCGGCGTGATAGGCCTCCTCAGAGGTGAACAGGTAGGGCATACTGAATACCTCATACACATCCGCAAAGGTTTCCAGGTTGGCGGTGCCGGCCACCACAAAGTCGATGGCGCCGGTCTGGGTCAGCTCAATGGCCCGCTGGGAGCCGCCCAGCAGCTCGTTGGGATAGATCTGGACCTCATATTTGTCACCCAGATTTTCTTCGATATACTCCTTGAAGGCCAGCAGGCCGATATGTTCCGGGTGGGTTTCAGACTGGGCGTGGGAAATGCGGACGATACGCTTGCCGTTCCCGACAGCGATGGAGCAGCCGGGAAGGGACGCGCACAGCACGGCCGCACACAGCGCCGGAAGGAGCGCCCTTTTCAAGTGCTTCATGGAGTTCCCTTCTTTCTCAAAAATCAGAAGTCAGTGGTGGAGCGCCGGACGAGATACCCCTTTGCGTAAACCCGTTCAATGGTTTCCTTGCCGCCCAGGCGCAGCTTCATGGCGTCAATGATGATTTGACACAGGCGGTCTCCGCGGCTGTCGATGGAGGACAGCTCGGGGTGGCAGCAGACGGAAAGCTCGGAGTTATTATACCCGATAATGCGCAAATCATTGGGGACGGACAGGCCCCTACGCTTCGCGTACTTCAGTGCGCCGGCGGCCCGGCCGTCCTCGGCGGCAAACACGCCGCCGATGTCCAGCCGGGGAGCTTGAGCAGCTGGTCCCGCGCCAGGTTGATTTGGCTTGGAAGCAGCTCTTTTCGGATCTCCAGCCTGGCCTCGATCAGGGCGGCCTCGTAGCCCTTCCGCAAAGGTGAACCTCATAGCGGAAAGCAAACCTCCCCGGCTTCGCAGCTCCAAAACACACCCTTACAATAAGGGATAAGAAGGTGAAACGTCTCCATGAAAGAATATATCAAGATTCATCCCAGCGATTTGGCCGCGGTGGCGCTGACGCCTCTTTCGGAGGGTACTGTGGTCCAGCTGGAGGACCAGGCCGTCACCCTTCTGGAGGACATTCCCCAGGGCCATAAATTTGCGCTGGCGCCCATTCCGGCGGGAACGCCCGTCATCAAATACGGCGCACCCATCGGAATCGCCTCGGCGGACATCCCCCAGGGCGGCTGGATTCACACCCACAATCTGAAAACCGGGTTGGGCGATGTGCTGGACTACGTTTACGAGCCAAACAACGCTCCACTGATCCCCACGGACGACCATTTTTTTCAGGGCTACCGGCGGGAGGACGGTCGGGCGGCGGTGCGCAATGAGATCTGGATCATCCCCACCGTGGGCTGTGTGAACAATGTGGCCACGGCCATTGAGCGCAGGGCGCAGGACCTGAAAACCGGGACCATCGACGGGATTTTTGCCTTTCCCCACCCCTACGGTTGCTCCCAGATGGGGGATGACCAGGAAAACACCAGGAAAATTCTGGCCGATCTTATCAATCATCCCAACGCCGGCGGGGTGCTGGTTTTGGGGCTGGGCTGCGAGAACAGCAACATCGACGTGCTGAAGTCCTATATCGGTCCCTGGAATGAGAGGCGGGTCAAATTTCTGGTCTGCCAGGAGTCCGGCGACGAGATTGAGGACGCTCTGGTCCTGCTTCGGGAGCTGGCCCAATACGCCGGTTCCTTCCACCGGAAACCCATCAGCTGTAGCGAGCTGGTGGTGGGCATGAAGTGCGGCGGCTCGGACGGGCTTTCCGGCATCACCGCCAACCCTACGGTAGGCGCGTTCTCCGACCTGCTGATCTCCAAGGGGGGCACCACCATCCTGACGGAGGTGCCCGAGATGTTCGGCGCGGAGACGCTGCTGATGAACCGCTGCGAAAACGAGCGCGTTTTCTCCGAGACGGTGGCGCTCATCAACGGCTTTAAGGCGTATTTCACCAGCCACAACCAGACGATCTACGAGAACCCCTCCCCCGGCAACAAGAAGGGCGGCATCTCCACTCTGGAGGACAAGTCCCTGGGCTGTACGCAGAAGTCCGGCAGCGCGCCGGTGGTGGGTGTGCTCTCCTACGGCGAGGGCGTTCAGCGGCGGGGCCTGAACCTCCTGAGCGCCCCGGGCAACGATCTGGTCGCCGCCACCGCCCTGGCGGCCTCCGGGGCCCATATCGTCCTGTTCACCACCGGCCGGGGCACGCCCTTTGCCTCTCCGGTGCCCACGGTGAAGATTGCCAGCAACTCCGCCCTGGCGATGAAAAAGCAAAACTGGATCGATTTCAACTGCGGCGTTTTGGTGGAGAACGCCTCCATTGAGGAGCTGGGACGCCAGTTGTTCGGCTGCGTGCTGCGCGTCGCCTCCGGCGAGAAGGTCAAGGCCGAGCGGGCTGGCTTCCACGACATGGCTATTTTCAAGCAGGGCGTCACCCTGTAGTCAACGTACTTCAAGTTGAAGAAAGCGGGAAATCACGGTGAAACTGTTATCTTATCAGATGCTGAAAGAGACCGGCTATGACGGTTATATTTTGGAGAACGCCCCCGAAAAGGTGCTCCAGTTCGGCGAGGGGAACTTCCTCCGGGCGTTCGTGGACTACTGGTTCGACCTGGCCAATGAGAAGGCGGGCTGGAACGGTAAATGCGTCCTGGTCCAGCCCATCGCTCCCGGCCTGGCGAAGCTGATCAACAAGCAGGAGGGACTGTACACCCTCTGCCTTCGGGGCAGCGAGAAGGGACGGAAGGTGGACGACATGCGGGTGATCTCCTCCGTCAGCCGCTGCCTGAACCCCTACGAGGCTGCGGATTACGAGGCCATGATGGAGGTGGCGGTCAGCGGCGATTTGGAGCTCATTGTCTCCAACACCACCGAGGCGGGCATCACCTACGACCCCGCCTGCCAAAAGGACGACTGCCCGCCCGCCGGCTTTCCCGCCAAGCTGACTCAGGTTCTCTACCGCCGCTGGAAGGCGGGGAAGCCCGGCGTCATTGTCCTGGCCTGTGAGCTTATCGACAACAACGGCAGGAAGCTGCTGAAGTGCATCGACCAGTATATTGCCCAGTGGGGCCTGGAGGACGGGTTCAAGCAGTATGTGTACCAGGACTGCACCGTCTGCGGCTCTCTGGTGGACCGTATTGTCCCCGGCCGCATCCGCGACCCCGAGGAGGCAGCCCGACTGGAGGAACAGCACGGCTACGCCGATCCCCTGCTGGACGTGGGCGAGTGCTTCGGCGTCTGGGTCATTGAGGGAGATGAGAAGCTCAACGACGTGCTGCCCTTCCGCAAAGCGGGTCTAGAGGACAAGGTGTTCGTCATCCCCGATATGAGCCCCTATAAAAAGCGCAAGGTCCGCATACTCAACGGCGCCCACACCGGCTTTGTGCTGGCGGCCTATCTGGCGGGACAGGACATCGTCCGGGACTGCATGAACGACGAGGTCATTCGGGGCTTTATGAACAAAATGCTCTATGAGGAGGTCATCCCCACCCTGCCTTTGAATAAGGATGATCTGATGGACTTCGCCGCCGCCGTTCAGGATCGGTTCAACAACCCCTTTGTCAACCACGAGCTGATGAGCATTTCCCTCAATTCCACCTCCAAATGGCGGGCCCGCAACCTACCCTCCTTCCTGGGCTATTGGGAGGAAAAGAATCAGCTGCCCCCCTGCCTGACCCTGTCGCTGGCGGCCTATATCGCATTCTACAGCAGCGATATTCAGGGCCTGACCGACGCCGGACTGGTCTGCAAGCGGCCCCGGGGCAACGAGTACACCGTCAGCGACGACCGCTGGGTCCTGGAATTTTATTACGGCCACAGAAACAATTCCGCCCGCGAGCTGGTCAAGGCCGTGCTCAGCAGCGAGAAGATGTGGGGCCTGGATTTGACTCAAATCGCCGGATTGGAGGCCCTAGTTACCGAAAATCTGGAAACCATCCGCACCGCCGGTTCCTATGAGGCTATGAAGAGCCTGCTGTAAGGCCGGAGCATTGAAACGACCCTGCCCGGTCCAACCGCTTTCCGGAAGCGGCTGGACCGGGCAGGGCTATGTTGCCGCAAGAGCGCCCGGCGCAAAAAAGCCTTGCCAGGCAGGGAGAAAAGAGGTACAATACTTCTGACAATTGAACAGGCGGGAGCTTGTGGTACGGGCTGAGAGGAAGGTGTGACCTTCGACCGGTAACCTGATTTGGGTAATGCCAACGTAGGAATATCTGTGACACACACGTTTTGAAGGGGACCGCCAAATCCGGCGGCCCCCTTTTTATTCAGGAGGCTTGCATATGAATCACATGAAACCAGACGCCGCAAAAAAGCCGGACCCCCGGCAGGCCCCCGGCCCGGGCCGGCGGAGGTGCGTCATCGTAGGCGGGGCGGACATCAATAGCTGCGGGGCGGTCCGCCGGTATCTGCGGGAGGACGATTTCAATATTTTCTGCGACTGCGGGCTGGCCCACCGGGAGGCGCTGGGCATTCAGCCCCACCTGATCGTGGGGGATTTCGACTCCTTCCCCAACCCCCATTGGGAGGTGGAAACCATCGTGCTCCCCTGTGAAAAGGACGACACCGACACGGTGTTCGCGGCAAAGGAGGCCGTCAGGCGGGGCTTTGAAGATTTCCTGCTCATCGGCGCTGTGGGCGGGCGGCTGGACCACACCCTGGGCAACCTGTCGATCCTGCTGATGCTCCATGCCCAGGGAAAGCGCGCTTTGCTGGTGGACGACCACTCAGAGATGGAAATTGTGTCAAGGGAGCCCGCCTATATAGACGATTCCTTCCCCTTTTTTTCCCTGCTGAACATCTCGGGGACGGCGAGGGGCGTCACAATTGAGAACGCAAAATATCCCCTGCAACATGCGGAAATCCAGTGCACTTACCAGTACGGCGTCAGCAACGAGGCGCTTCCCGGTCAGCGGGCCAGGGTGTCCGTGGCTGAGGGCGAGCTGTTGCTCATCAAGGTGCGGCAGGGTTGATTTTGAGCAGGGGGCAGGGGGGGATGGGTAATCCTGGTACGGCACGGAAAAGAATGAGAAAAACCGCTCTGGCAGAGGGACATCCTCCGCTGGAGCGGTTTTTCAGGTGGTCAATTCAAACGGAACTGGAAGGAGAAGCTGAGGTCCTCCTCCCCGCTGACGTGATATGCCTCCTCTACGTCCGTCCGCCAGCTGTCGATGCCGCCCACGCCCCGCACGGCCCCGCACACCGTTATCACCGTGCGCACCGGCCTGGGCAGCTCCTCCCGATGGGCGGCCTGCTCCAGCTGCTGGGGGGTGTAGGGAATGGCGGAGAAGGCAAAGGGCGCGTCCGTCATTTCCAGGGTCAGCTTTTTTCCACCCGGCCCGCACAGCAGGGCGGCGTGGGTGTCCACATGACAGCCGCACTCCTGGGGAACCAGATAGGCGGGGATATGAGGCGCCTCCCGGTGCCAGCCGAACACGCCGCCCTTTTTGCGGTCTGGGTAGGTCTCCCCGGACAGGCCCAGCCACTCCACCCGATCCACGGGCTGGGGGGTGGCGAAGCGCAGGCCGAACAGGGGGAGCCCGGGCCGGCTTGGGCCGCCGTGATACAACGCGCTCACGGTCATGCGGCCTGCGCCGTCCAAGGCGTAGGTCACCTCGGTGCGCAGCCCTGGCAGGGCGGGGGCCGTGTAAGTATAACGAACCGCCACCCCATCCGGCTCTTCCCCCAGGACTTCAACGTGTTCGCACACCTGCCAACCGTCCGCCGCCGCCCAGATGGAGCTTTCCGGCGCAAAGCCGCTTCCCAGATCGTTTTCCGTGGGGGCCCGCCAATAGGCCGGGCGGGGCGCGCGCCACAGCCACTCCGTATCCCCCGTCCGCAGGGACACCGGTCCGCCCTCCACATAGGAGAACAGCGCCTCAAAGCCCTCTCCCCGAACGCCCAGGGCCCCGTCCCCGTGGGTGACGCGGAGGGGGGACCTTTTTCCCGTTCCTTTGGGAAGAGCCAGGGCTTGTTCTGCGCGGCGGTTGGCCGCGTCGTGGCGTTCCCGCGCCGACCGGGAGGAGTACCAGTACCGCACCTCCTGCATGGCGGGCTTTTCGGCGCCGTCGGCGGACACGATGCCGTTGCCGCTGAAGGCGTAGTCCGTCTGACGCTCGCCGAAGTCGCCGCCGTAACCCAGGACCCGCTCTCCGTTACAGTTGGCATGCCACAGGGCCTGGTCCATATAGTCCCAGATGAAGCCCCCCTGGTACTGGGGGAACTCCTCGCCTAAGCGGATATAGCTCTCCATGCCGCCCAGGGAATTGCCCATGCTGTGCATATACTCGCACAGGAGAAAGGGCTTTTCCGGCTTGCTCTCCAGGTACTCCCGAATGGCCTGGGGCGGGGCGTACATCCGGCTCTCCACATCGGAAATCCGGTCAAATTCCCGGCAGTTGAACACGCCCTCGTAGTGGACCACCCGGCTGGGGTCCTTTTCCCGGAAAAACTCCGCCATGCCCAGGATATCCTCCCCGGCGTAGGACTCGTTGCCGCAGGACCAGAACAGGATGGACACATGGTTTTTGTCCCGCTCAAACATGGACCTTGCCCGGTCCACCACGCAGTCTCTCCACTCGGGCAGGCTGCCCGGCACGTTCCAGGACGGCTCGATGTCCCCCCGCTTCTGCCAGGAGCCGTGGCTCTCCAAATTGGCCTCGTCCATCATATAAATGCCGTTTTGGTCGCACAGGTGATACCACGGGGTCTGATTGGGGTAGTGGCAGGTGCGCACGGCGTTGATGTTGTTTCTGCGGAAAACCTCCATGGCGGCGGTCATGTCATCCGGTCCGATGGCCCGGCCTGTCTCAGGGCTCCACTCATGGCGGTTTACCCCCTTGAGGACCAGCCGCTCCCCGTTAAGCAGAAGCAGACCGTCCTTTAACTCAAAACGCCGGAAGCCGACGTCATAGGGAACCACCTCCGTTACCCTCCCGTCCGGGGCCGTGAGCGTGAGAACCGCCCAGTACAGCTCCGGGGTCTCATGGCTCCAGGGACGGACACGCTCAAACCGCATAGGGCGGCTCCACAGGTATCCGTCCTCCGGGCGCAGGCTCAAATCGGCGTCAAGCAAAACCCCCTGTGTCCGGTGGGTGATTTTGCAGCGCACCGCCGCGCCTTGCGTCTCTCCGCTCAACAGGAGACGGATGCTCAGCGTGCCGGCGGCGCGACCCTCCTCCAATCCCGCCTGAAACCACACGTCCTCCAGATGCACCGCGGGCTTGGCATACAGGTACACCGGGCGGAACATCCCGCTGAACCGGAAAAAATCCTGGTCCTCAATCCAGGCCGTGCTGGAGCGCTTGTACACCTCCACGCAAAGCCGGTTGCCCGTCTCCCGGATGTAAGGGGTCAGGTCAAACTCCGACGGCGTAAAGCTGTCCTCGGCGTAGCCCACAAACCGCCCGTTGAGCCAAACGTAGCAGGCCTGCTCCACCCCCTGAAAGCTGACGCACACTCGCTTTCCCCGCAGGCCGGGGTCCAGGTCGAATTCCCGGATATAGCTTCCCACCGGGCCGTCCTCCCAGTCGATCTGGGGCGGGCGCAGCTCTGCGCGGCCGTCCCAGGGATAGAGGGTGTTGATATACTGAATCTGCCCGTATCCCTGGGTCTCCATGTGCCCCGGCACCAAAATCGTTCCAAACCCGGAGCCGTCAAAGCCCTCCCGCCAGAAATCCACCGGGCGGGCGGCGGGATTCGGACTCCATGCGAACCGCCAGGCCCCATCCAAAGACTGGCGGAGCGAGGTCTCTCCCCGCTCCGCCTCCTCCGCCGAGGCGTAGCACACATGGTCGGAATGGGCGTCCAGCCGGTTCACCCGGAACACAGTGGGGTCGGCCAGCCAGGAAAGCTCTGCATCCATCATGATGTCTCCTTTCAATCGGGATTATTCCGGTCACAGCATCGGCGCGAACAGCCGCAGCAGGTCCCGCAGCAGCCGGTGGGGCAGCGAGATGGACCGGCAGTCCTCCAGGGTGACCATGAGGCTCTTGGTCTGAGTGTCCAGAAAGTCCTCCCGTATGTCCGCCACGGAGGGAGTCTCGTACAGCAGCACGCCGTTTTCAAAGTGGAGGAACATACTGCGGTAGTCCAAATTTACCGTGCCCACGGTGGCGAAGCGGTCGTCCACCACAAAATTCTTGGAGTGGATAAACCCCGGCTCGTACTCGAAAATTTTGACCCCCGCCTCCAGCAGCTCCTCGTAGTGGGAGCGGGTCATCTCAAACACCGTCTTTTTGTCCGGGATGTGTGGGGTGATGATGCGCACGTCTACCCCCGACTTGGCGGCGTTGGTCAGGGCCATGGTCAGAGAATAGTCAATGACCAGATAGGGCGTGGTGATATATACATACCGCTTGGCCCGATAGATCAGGTTCAGGTACACCGACTGCCCCACCGGCTCGTTATCCCAGGGGCAGTCGTGGTAGGGCTGGACATAGCCCGACGCGCCGCCCTGGGCCGGACCGGGGCGGAAGGGGGTGAAGTGCTCCACCTCGCTGTGGGTGAAGTCCCACATGGCTAGGAAGGACACCGTCATGGACCACACCGCGTCCCCCTCCAGCCGGATGGCCGAGTCCTTCCAGTGGCCGAACCGGGGCTTGACGTTGATATACTCATCCGCCATATTGATTCCACCGGTGAAGGCCACCCGACCGTCCACGATCATATATTTGCGGTGGTCCCGGTTGTTCTGCCGCAGGGACACCACCGGCACAAACCGGTTGAAGACCCGGCAGTGCACCCCCAGCTTTTCCAGCCGGGCGGGATAGTCCGAGGGCAGGGTGGTCATGGAGCCGATGTCGTCATAGATCACCCGGACCTCCAGTCCCTGTTCCGCTTTCTCCTTCAAGATATCCAGCACGGAGTTCCACAGCTTGCCCTCTTCGATGATGAAATACTCGATGAAGATATAGCGCTGCGCCCCCCGCAGGGCGTCCAGAATGTCGTCGTAGCAGTTATCCCCCAAAGGATAATATTTGGTGCGGGTGTTGCCGTACACCGGGCAATGGGTGCTTTGCTCCAGATAGTGGGCCATACAGGCCGCGTCCGGCCCCAGCAGCTCCCCCAGGGAGGCGGACCGGCCGCACTCCGCCCCCAGGTTTTTTCGGATTTTCCGCTCCATGACGCTCAGCCGCCGTTGGTTGAATTTGGACAGGTGGTTGCCCCCCAGCAGCAGATAGGCCAGAGACCCGAAGGGCATCAGCCCCAGCACGATGATGAGCCAGCCGATCTTGTAGCCGGGATTGCTCTGGCTGCCCACGATCCACATGGCCGCCAGTACGGAGAGGGTGAGGAACAGCCATTCCACCAAATTGTAATAGGCGCTGTCCCGCAGCACCAGCAGGCCCATGCCGTATAGAATGATCTGGGCGATGATGAGCACCGCCACAATGCCCATGCGGTGGAACAGCAGGTTGCCGATCTTGGTACGGACTCTTTTTTGCTTTTGTACATTGCTTTGCATAGCTTCACCTTGGAAATTTCTTTGCCTATTTTGCCTTTAGAACCACGCTCTCCTCCCCCAGCGTCTCCCGCAGCTCCGCCAGCAGGGCCTCGTGCACGATACAGTGAGTTTGGAGCTTTTTCCTTTGATCCGCCAGGTAAACGATGGTGGGATTTTCTCCTGGGAACATGTTCAGCAGCTTTTTCAGCCACGTAAAGGACTCGCCGCCGTCGGGCAGCTTGACCCATAACACCTGCTCCCCCTGCCGCTCCTCCGCCCCCCGGCGTTCGCCGGACAGGGGGGCCACCCGGTCCACCATCACCTGGGGGGCCTTCTCGTCCCGGATGGACACCCGGCCCGTCACCACCACAGGCAGATTGGCCTTCAAATAGGCCCCGCTCTCGGTGAGGGTCCGGGAAAAGACCAGCAGCTCTATGGACCCGCTGGCGTCCTCCAAAATGACGTAGGCCATGAGGGAGTTGTTTTTGGTGGTCTTGGTGCGCACCGACGCCACCACCCCCGCCAGGGTCACATTGGCCCCGTCGCCGTAGCGGGAGGGGCTGTTTTCCTCATTCCCCGCCGCCATCACCGCGGCGATGGGCGCCGCCCCATATTTCTGGGCCTGCCTGCGGTATTCGTCCATGGGGTGGCCGGAGAGGTACAGCCCGGTGGTCTCCTTCTCCATGGCCATCAGCTCTGCTGGGGAGAACTCGGGAATATCGGGCAGAATCACCGCGGGCATCGGGACGGCGTCCCCGCCCCCGCCGAACAGGTCGAACTGGCCCTCCAGGTTCCGTTTCCGGTCCCGGTTGATGGAGTCCACCACCTGCTCGTACACCTTCAGCAGCTGGGATCGGCGGCACCCCATGGAGTCGAAGGACCCGGAGCGGATCAGGCTGTCCAGCACCCGCTTGTTCAAATCGCTGTCGTACATCCGGGAGCAAAACTCCGGAAAAGAGGCAAAGGGCCCGCCCTTCTCCCGCTCTGCCAGCACCGCGTTGGTGAAGCCCACGCCCACGCCCTTCAGCGCGGCCAGGCCAAAGCGGATATTAGGCCCGGACACGGTGAAGGCTGCGCCGGACTCGTTGATATCCGGGGGGAGCAGGTTGATGCCGTTTTCCTTGCACTCGGCGATATATTCCGCCACCTTGTCCTGGGAGTCCAGCACGGAGGTCAATAGCGCGGCCATGTACTCCCTGGGGTGGCGGCATTTGAACCAGGCCGTCTGATAGGCCACGATGGCATAGGCCAGGGAGTGGGATTTGTTAAAGGCGTAGTGGGCGAAGTCATTGATCTCGTCGTAGATGGACTGGGCCACCGCCTCGGAGATGCCGTTGGCCAGGCACCCGGCAATGTTCCGCGCGGGGTCGCCGTGGATAAAGGACTCCCGCTCCCGCTGGACGTCCTTTTCCTTCTTCTTGCTCATGGCCCGGCGCACCATGTCCGCCTGGCCCAGGGAGTAGCCCGCCAGCTTGCGGAAGATCTCGATGACCTGCTCCTGGTAGACAATACAGCCGTAGGTATTGGACAAAATGGGCTCCAGGAGCGGGTGCTTATAGGTCACCTTTGTGGGGTCCTGAGCGCAGGCCAGGAACTTGGGGATGGAGTCCATGGGCCCGGGGCGGTACAGGGCGATGATGGCGCAGATGTCCTCAATATTCTTGGGCTTGAGGCCCACGCCCACGCCGGTCATGCCCGCCGACTCCATCTGGAACACCCCGGAGGTCCTGCCCTCGGACAGCATCTGGTACACCGCCATGTCGTCGTCGGGGATGTCCTCCAGCTTGAAACCGGGGTGCTCTTTCTGTACCATTTTCACCGCGTCGTCCAGCACGGTGAGGTTGCGCAGGCCCAGAAAGTCCATTTTCAGCAGGCCCAGCTCCTCGATGGTGGTCATGGTATACTGGGTGACGCTCTGGCCGTCGTTGGTGGCCAGAGGGACGTACTCATACACGGGGCGTTTCGTAATTACAACACCCGCCGCGTGGGTGGAGGCGTTGCGGGGCATTCCCTCGATTTTCCGGGCCATATCGACGAGCTCCTTCACCCGCTCGTCGCCGTTGTACAGGTCGGCCAGCCCCTTGGACAGCACCAGCGCCTTGTCCAGCGTCATTTTGGGGTCGAAGGGCACCTGTTTGGCGATGTTGTCCACCTCGGCATAGGGGAAGTTGAGCACCCGCCCCACGTCGCGGATGGCGGCCTTGGCCTTCATGGTGCCGAAGGTGACGATCTGCACCACATGGTCCTCGCCGTACTTCCGGCCCACATAGTCGATCACCTCCTGCCGCCGGCGTATGCAGAAGTCGATGTCGATATCGGGCATGGTGACCCGCTCGGGGTTGAGGAAGCGCTCGAAGATGAGGTTGTACCTGATGGGGTCCACGTCGGTGATGCGCAGGCAGTAGGCCACCATGGACCCGGCCCCGGAGCCCCGTCCCGGTCCCACCGGGATGCCGTTCTCCTTGGCGTAGCCGATGAAGTCGGACACAATGAGGAAGTAATCCACAAACCCCATCTGCCGGATGACGCCCATCTCCATGCGCAGACGGTCGCGCAAATCCTCCCCGCCAACCGGGTAGCGTTGGTCAAAGCCCTTCCAGCACAGCTTTTCAAAATAGGCGTCCCCGTCCGCCTCCCCTTCCGGGAGCTTGAACTCGGGCAGGTGGTACTTGCCGAACTCAAACTCCACATTGCACAGGTCCACCACCTTTTGGGTGTTGTCGATGGCCTCGGGGCAGTTGGGGAAGAGGACCCGCATTTCCTCCTCGCTCTTGACGTAGAACTCCTGGGTCTCGAACCGCATCCGGTCCTGGTCCTCCACCAGCTTGCCCATCTGGACGCACATGAGCACGTCCTGCATGGCGGCGTCCTCCCTCGTCAGATAGTGGCAGTCGTTGGTGGCCACCATGGGAATGCCGGTTTCGCGGCTCAAACGCATGATCCCCGCGATGACCGCCTGCTGTTCGGGGATTTTGTGGTCCTGAATTTCCAGATAATAACCGTCCTCACCGAACAGCGCCCGCATTTCCAGGGCGTGGGCCTTGGCCCCCTCGTAGTCGCCGTTTTTCAGCCGCCGGGGAATTTCTCCCGCCAGGCAGGCGGACAGGGCGATGAGGCCCTCGCTGTGGGCCCGGAGCAAATCCATGTCAATCCGGGGCTTGATGTAAAAGCCCTCGGTGAAGGCCATGGACACCATATAGCTCAGGTTGCGGTAGCCCTGCTCGTTCCGGCACAGCAGCACCAGGTGCCGGGCGGAACCGTCCAGCTCGTGGACCCGGTCGAACCGGGTCCGGGGGGCCACGTAGACCTCGCACCCGATGACGGGCTTGACCCCCGCCGCTTTGCAGGCCCGGTAGAAGTCGATGACGCCGTACATGACGCCGTGGTCGGTGATGGCCACGGCGGACTGACCCAGGGCCTTGACCCGTTGTACCAGCTGGTCGATGCGGCACGCGCCGTCCAGAAGGGAGTATTCCGTATGTAAATGTAAATGGGTGAACGCCATGAGCCAGCCTCCATTTCTTTGGTACGCTCTATATCACAAGTTTTCCTTCCGCCAGTACCATATCCGCACGGCGGGATACAGGCCCAGCACGTACAGCAGGGGGAAACCCAACCAGTTCCACAGTCCGGGGGCCAAGCTCCCGACCACAACTGCCAATACCATCATAGGCAGCATAAAAAACACGAACCAGTCCAACAGCACCTCTCCGCAGAATCGCAGCCACAGCTCCAACTGAAATCCGTCCCGGAACAGGCGGGCTGCAAGCCGGGGCCCCGAAGCTACGATCAGCACAAATACGGCTAAAAATGAGAAAATCCGTACATACCACGGACATTCTTTCCAGTTTTTCATCTGCTTTTACTACCCTCTGTCAATTCCATCAGCTTCCTCATCCGGTGGTTGAACGCCGATTTGCTCACCGGAGGGGCGCACAGCGCTCCCAGCTGGGCCAGGTTCAGCTCGGGATTCTCAATTCTCAGCCGCGCCGCCTCCTGGAGCTTGTCCGGCAGAGCGTCCAGCCGCCCGGATTCCCGCAGCCGCTCAATGGCCGCCAGCTGTTCCCGGGCCGCCGCCACCGTCTTGTCCAGGTTGGCGCTGTCGCAGTTCACTTGGCGGTTGACGCTCCCCCGCAAATCCCGCTCCAGCTTGGCGTTCATCACCGCCATAGCCGACACCGGAGCGCCCAAAAAGGTCAAAAAGTCCTCAATGTGGTGAGACTGCTTGAAATAGACCACATGATTTCCCTTCCGCTCCGTCTCCTTGGGCTCAAACCCCGCCTCCCGCAGCAGGGCGGGCAGCTCCCGGCCCACATGGTAATGAGAGGTGGCCAGCTCCAAATGGTAGCCCTTCATGGGGTCGGTCACCGAGCCCCCGGACAGAAACGCCCCCCGGAGAAAGGCGGTCCGGCAGTGCTCCTCCTCCAGCAGGGCCAGGTTGATATGGAGGGACACCGACGCGTCCCACTCCAGATCGAACGCCCCGAAGATGCTTTTCAGCTTGGCCGGGTCCTCGATGAGGAAGATCCCCTTGCCCTCATTTCCCTCCGGGGTCTGGTCAAAGGATACCTTGAACGCCTTCCGGAACAGCGCCGGAAGGCGCTCCTTCAAGGCCCCGCATTCGGTCACAATACGCGCCTGACGGGCGTGGAACGCCCCGCAGAACAGCAGGACGCCGTATGCCTCCGCCTGGGCGCAGCAGCGGCGGCTCACGCCGGGGCGGCACAGCTCCTGCTTTACGTCGGCGGAAAAGGCCACAGTTTCTCACTCCCTGGTCAAAAAATTTTGGTGTCGGCCCGCTGCTCATACAGCTCCACCACCGCCTGGGCCACCTTCTCTCCCGAGTGCCGGGCGTAGCCGCAATCCTTGTCCAGCAGCGGACGGTATACCACCTCGGCCCCCAGCAGCTCCACCTCACGGCGGTTGACGTCCAGCGGCTCCACCTCCTGGCACTCCATTACCTGCGTGGGCTCCGCGTTTTCAGCGGAGTACCGTTCCAGAAGCTGGGAGTCGATGGGATCGGAATTGCACAGGCACAGATCCACCAGCCTTGGCCCGCCGTGCTCCAAAAGGGCGGCCACATGGTCTTGGGCGGTCATGCCCTCGGTCTCCCCCTCCTGGGTCATGATGTTGCATACGTAGATTTTCAGCGCGGAGCTGTCCGCGATGGTTTCGGAGATCCCGTCCACCAGCAGGTTTGGGATCACGCTGGTGTACAAGCTCCCCGGCCCCAGCAGGATCACCTCCGCCCGGGCGATGGCCTCCAGCGCGGCGGGCAGCGCCGGGGTATGCTCCGGCAGAAGCCGCACATGATGGATGCGGCAGTTCTGCTCCTTTTTAGCGTCGGAAATTTTCGACTCCCCCCGGATGCTGGCGCCGTTCTCAAAAATGGCCTCCAGCTGCACGTTGGCGTTTGTCACGGGAAGGATGCGCCCTGTAATGGCCAAAACCTCGCTCATCCGGGCCACCGCCTGGTCGAAGGAGTCGCACACGCCGTCCAGCGCCGCCAGCAGCAGGTTGCCGAAGGCCTGCCCCGCCAGCCGCCCGTCGGGGAAGCGGTAGGCCAGCAGCTGCTGCATCAGCGACTCGGTGTCCGCCAGCGCCTCCATGCAGTTGCGGATGTCGCCGGGAGGGGGCATACCCAAATCCTCCCGCAGCATTCCCGAGCCGCCGCCGTCGTCGGCCACGGTGACGATGGCGGTCAGATCGTCGGTATATAATTTCAATCCCCGCAGGATGGCGGACAGGCCGTGCCCGCCCCCCAGGGCCACGATGGCGGGGCCCTTGCGCCGTTTTTGCTTTCCCATGGTCAAGCCCTCGTCATGTCCCGATGGGTCTCGCCGGCGGCGTAGCCCAGCCCCTGGATATACTCGCCCAGCGCGTGGGTCACCGCCACCGAGCGGTGCCGTCCGCCGGTACAGCCCACGGCGATGACCAGGGCGCTTTTGCCCTCCTCCACGAAGTGGGGGAGCAGGAAATCCATCAGCCTGCGCAGGTGCTCCATCAGCTCCTGGGCGGTGGGATTGGCGAATACGTAGTCCGCCACGCCCTTGTCCAGCCCGGTCTGAGGCCGCAGCTCCTCCACATAAAATGGGTTGGGCAGAAAGCGCACGTCAAACACCAGGTCCGCCTCCAGGGGCAGGCCGTACTTGAAGCCGAAGGAGGTGACGGTGACGCTCATCTCGTTTAGGCTCTTGCGGTTGGGGGCGAACATGTCCAGCACCTGCCCCCGCAGCTTACGCACCGGAAGGGTGGTGCTGTTGATGATGTAGTCCGCCCTTGCCCGCACCGGTTCCATCACCGTCCGCTCCCGCTCCACCGCCCGGGTCAGGCTGCCCATCTCCTCCATGAGGGGGTGGCTGCGGCGGGTCTCCTTATAGCGCTTGATGATGGCGGCGGCGTCCGCCTCCACAAACAGCACCTTGTACTGAAATTCCATGGCCTTCAAGGCGTCCATAGCCTCAAACAGGCCGTCGAAGTTCTTCCCGCCCCGGATGTCGCACACCATGGCCGCCCGCTCGTAGGACCCCACGCCCGCCAGACACACCTCGGCAAACTTGGGGATAAGCACCGGGGGCAGATTGTCCACGCAGAAGTAACCGCTGTCCTCCAAAATGGACACCACGGTGGACTTGCCCGCCCCGGACAGCCCCGATACGATCAAAAATTCCATCCTTCTCCCTCCATTCCCAGATAGCGCACCTCGGGCTCCAGGGTGACGCCGGTCTCCTGAAACACCCGCTCCCGCACCTGGGCCATCAATTCTACGATATCGTGACAGGTGGCCCCGCCCCGGTTGACGATAAAGCCCGCGTGCTTTTCCGACACCTGGGCCCCGCCCACCGTCAGGCCCTTCAGGCCGCACCCATCGATAAGGGTGGCGGCGTAGACCGGCTGTCCGTTCACCGGGGCCGGGCGCTTGAAGGTGGACCCGGCGCTGGGATATTCCAACGGCTGCTTTGCCCATCGGCGCTGGGCGAAATCATCCATTTTTGCCTTGATCTCCGCCCGGTCCCTCTGCTCCATGGCAAAGCAGACCTGCAAAACCAACAGCCTGCTCTGGGAGAAGATGCTTTTGCGATAGCCAAAGCCGCACTCCTCATTGGTCAGCTCCCGCACCGTGCCGTCCGGCTCCAGCGCCGTCACCGATGATACGATCTTGCTGATTTCTCCCCCATAGGCCCCGGCGTTCATGTAGACACCGCCGCCCACGCTCCCGGGGATCCCCTGGGCGAACTCCAGCCCGGACAGCCCCCGGTCCAGCGCGGCCACAGCCAATTTGGACAGCGAACCGCCGCCCCAGTCCACCAGCTGCTGGTTGACCTCCCGCACGTCGCCCCTCTCCAGGCGTCCCGACAGCTTTACCACAAAGCGGTCCGTGCCCCGGTCGCTGACCAGCAGATTGGAGCCATTGCCCAGAAAAAAGAGCTCGGCCTTCAGATCATGCGCGGCCTTCAGCACGGCCTTGGCCTCCCCCACAGTCTTGGGCAGGGCCATCAGCGACGCGGGCCCCCCCACCCGGAAGGTGGTGTGGCGGCTCATGGGCTCGTCCCGGCGCAGCTCCAGGGACGGCGCTCGTTGGCGCAGATGGTCGTACAGGGCGTTCCAATTCATCATAGCGGCCTCCTAGTGGGCGTGATTTGACGTTTTGTTATTTTACCACGTTTTAGGGAAAAAGAGAATAGACTTCATCAAAAATTAAGGGACAGGGGAGGCGGCGCAAAAGGCCGCGCCCGCCGCCCGCATCGGCGGACGGCGGGCGCTGGCCGGTCTGAGCTGCCGGTCAATTGCAGCAGCAGTTTTTGGTCTCCAGATAACCCTCCGGCGGGGTGATGGTGTTGGGCGGGAAAAACTCCTCCACGGGGAACTGCACCTGACGGAAGATGGCGCAGGGGTCCTCCTCGCTGCCGCCGGCGGCGCACTCCTTGCTGGGCATGCAGTAGTCGTAGGCGGGGATGAGCAGTTGGCTGTCCCGCTCCAGGCGGATGATGGAGAACTGGCCCAGGGTGACGTACACCCTCCGGCCCTCGCCCCCCATGTTCAGCTCGCCGGGGAAGCAGCCCGCGATGCCCGCGGGCACCTCCGCGCCGTCGCCGCAGGAGCACACCGGCGGCTCGCAGGGGTCGGACAGGCGCATGCTCAGGATGATGGGGTCCACGGAATTCACCACGGCGATGGGCAGATTGGTGCTGGCCAGGTTCTGCTCATCCAGGTCGTCCGCCCGGCTGTTGGAGGAGAACACCTTGGCGCTGCCCTCGCTGCCAAACAGGATGGCCCGCTTGTCGAACACCGCCAGCCCGCAGATGGACACCGGACGGGCCGCGCCCACAAAGGCGTCGGCGGTCACCCGGTAAAAGTAGCGCACGTCCACGGTGAAATAGCCGCGGTTGAAGCCCACAGGCTCCACGTCGATGTAAGCGTACAGCAGCTCAGCCTGCCCAGCCTTCAAACTGATGGCCCGGTCGATGACGGCCTGAGAGCTGACGGTGGGATACAGCCGCAGGTCCTCTACGCAGTCCTTATCGCGGCAGCTGTCAAAGATCTTTCGGGTGTGGATGCACACGGCCTCGCGGATACCGGCAGTATCGCAGATCGGGCCCGGCTCGATAAATTCAGCCATTTTTGTACCTCCCGATGGTTGATGGGTCGGGGCTGATACGGCGCTCCCCTTCCACTCCCATTGTATGCGGGGGGACAAAACGGGTGCGCGGGCCGGACCTCTGGACAAAGACGGCGCTATGGTGGTATAATCCCCGGGTAATATTCTCAATGTAAAGGTCGTGATTTTTGTGGAAAAATCTGTGAAACAGCATCGCGGGGCCAAAATCGCCCTCATCGTTCTGGCCGCGCTGCTGGTGCTGGCGGCGGGGGCGCTGGTCTTCGCCGGAAATTACTTGTTTAATTTCGCCCTGGACCCCAATTCCCCCGGCGGCATGATCGGCGGCAACCAGAACTGGGCCGAGGAGGCGGAGGGCACCTGGATCCAGGAAAACGGAGAGGACCGCTGGCTCACCAGCCGCGACGGGCTGACCCTCCACGCCCTGTACGTGCCCCAGGCGGAGACCAGCCACCGATATGTGGTGGGGTGCCACGGCTATGGCAGCATTCCCCAGTTAATGAGCAATTCCACCATCAAGTTCTATGAGATGGGGTATAACGTCCTCGTCCCTGCCGCCCGGGCCCATGAGCAGAGCGGAGGAACCTATGTGAGCATGGGCTGGTTGGAGCGCAAGGACATTGTGGACTGGGTGAATATGCTGGTGGAGCAGGATTCGGAGGCGGAGATCGTCCTCTACGGCATCTCCATGGGCGGGGCCACGGTGATGATGACCGCCGGGGAAGAGCTGCGCTCCAATGTGAAGTGCATCATTGAGGACTGCGGCTACTCCTCTGTGTGGGACGAGTTCGCGGGCCAGCTCGACGAGCTGTTCGGCCTGCCCACCTTCCCGGTGCTGGACGCGGCCTCCCTGGTAAGTCAGGTGCGGGCGGGGTTCGGTTTCAAGGAGGCGTCTGCGGTGGAGCAGCTGAAAAAAGCCTCGGTCCCTATGCTGTTTATCCACGGGGAGGACGACACCTTCGTCCCTTACTGGATGCTGGACGTGGTGTATGAGGCCTGCGCCAGCCCGGAGAAGGAGCGGCTTTCCGTTCCCAATGCGGCCCACGGCGAGGCGGCCAGCGTGGACCCGGATCTGTACTGGTCCACCGTGGAAAGCTTTTTGGCAAAGTACATGAATTGACGCCAACAGCGGCGGAGGGGTTCCCTCCGCCGCTGTTTTCACCGCTCCTCTTGGATAAAGCACTCCAATTCCTCCTCCAGAGCCTGGAAAAACCGCCCCATGTGGGCCCCGTCCACCAAAGCGTGGTTGACCAGCAGGGTCACAGGCATGGTGGTCCGCCCGTGCACCTCCGCGTACTTCCCCCAGGTGATCCGGGGGTTGCTGTCCGCAGGGGAGGGCACCGGCTGGCGGAGGTCCGTATACCGAATCCAGGGCAGCGTGGAGATGAACAGCAGGCTCAGCGCGTCCTCGCCGTCGTCCAGGTCCCCATGGGCCTTGGCCTCCGCCTGGAGCGCCCGGGCGGCGGGCAGATAGTGCTCAAAGGGCTGCATACAGTTGAGGCGGCAATAGCTGTAGGTCCTGTCCTCCCGCAGCACCGTGTGGGAGGTGTCGCAGGACGCAAACTCCACCGGCCTGCCCTCCACAATGCGCTGGCGCAGCTGGGGCACGGCGTTGGCAGCCCGCCCGGCGCAGTACAAAAAGCTGAGGAAAAATGGCAGTCCCGCCCCCTTGCACGCCGCCAAAAGCCCGGTGACGTCCGCCTCCGCCGTTACTCCGGCGTAGGGGTCGGCCATAGCGCTGAAGTATTCAAAATGCGCCCGCCGGGGATAGCGCTCCCAGTCGATGACCTTGTATTCCATGTCGGTCCCTCCTTTTTATATATGATTCTACCATACTTTTCGGAAGAAGACAACGCGCCCCGGCGCTTTCGGCCGCCGGCCCTGCGCACCGGCCGGTATTCGTTATCTTGTACAAATTTTGTGTCTTATCATTATGCAATATGGTCGTTTACAGCAAGGACACTGGTCTGATATAATAGGTTCGCTGCATGAAATTGATTTCACTTTATGAAAATTTGTCATTGCCTGTTCAAAACTCTAAATCGTGTTGGGAAGGAGCAAACGGTATGATCTTAATGCAGGGAAAAGGCGTCTCCAAGGGAGTGGTGAAGGGCCCCATCTACTTCTATCAGCGGGGCGCGGTGACCGTGTCCACCGCAAAGGCCGCCGACATAGAGGCGGAGCGCCGCCGCTTGGAGGAGGCTAAGGAGGAGTCTATGGAGCAGCTGGGCTCCCTGGCCGACAAGGCCCGGGAGGAGGCGGGCGACGAGTCCGCCATGCTGTTCGAGACCCATGCCATGTTCGTGGAGGACGAGGACTTTGTGGACTGCATGAACGCCGCTCTGGAGGAGGAGCACTGTACCGCCGAACGGGCGGTGGAGATCGCCGGGGAGCGGTTTGCCGCCATGCTGGCGGCTATGGACGACGCCTACATGCAGGCCCGGGCCGCCGACATCAAGGACGTGGCCCGCCGCATCCTGAACAACCTGATGGGCGTGGTGGAGGGCGGCATCGACTCCCAGGAGCCGGTGATCCTGGCCGCCGACGATCTGGCCCCCTCCGAGACCCTCCAGATGGACAAGAGCAAGATTCTGGGCTTTATCACCCAGGGTGGTTCAGGCAACAGCCATACCGCCATTCTGGCCCGTACCATGGGCATTCCGGCCATCTGCGGCTTGGGCGGCGCCCTTAAGGAGGAAATGAATGGCCGTATGGCGTACATCGATGGCGAGACCGGCCAGGCGGCTATCGAGCCGGACGACATCACACTGGCCGCGTTCCAGGCTAAATATGAGAAGCAGCAGGAGCTGAAGGTGCTGCTGGAGACCATGAAGGGGCAGGAGGACGTCACTCTGGATGGGCGGTCCATGATGGTGTACTGCAATATTGGCTCGCCGGAGGATGTGGCGGCGGTGCTGTCCAACGACGGACAGGGCATCGGCCTGTTCCGCTCCGAGTTCCTGTATCTGGCCGCCGGCGACTACCCCACTGAGGAGGAGCAGTTCCAGGCGTACAAGGAGGTCGCCGCCGCCATGGAGGGAAAGCGGGTGGTCATCCGCACCCTGGACATCGGCGCGGACAAGCAGGTGGACTACTTCCAGATGCAGAAGGAGGATAACCCCGCCCTGGGCGTGCGGGCCATCCGCATCTGCCTGAACCGGCCCGAGGTGTTCCGCACCCAGCTGCGGGCACTGTACCGGGCCTCCGCCTACGGCAAGGTGGCCATCATGTTCCCCATGATTACCTCCGTGTGGGAGGTCCGGGAGTGCAAGCGGGCCTGCCAGAAGGTGATGGCGGAGCTGGACGCGGAGGGCATTCCTTACCGCAAGGACACGGAGATCGGCATCATGATCGAGACCCCGGCTTCCGTTCTGGTGGCGGAGGAGCTGGCCCGCGAGGTGGACTTCTTCTCCGTGGGCACCAACGACCTTACCCAATACACCCTGGCTTGTGACCGTCAGGCCAACGACCTGGGCAAGTTCTTCGACCCCCATCACCCCGCCGTGCTGCGGGCGCTGAAAATCGCTGCCGACGCCGCCCACAAGGCGGGCATCTGGATCGGCATCTGCGGCGAGCTGGGGGCGGACCTGTCCCTGCTGGACACTTTCCTGGCCATCGGCATCGACGAGCTGTCCGTGTCGCCGGCCTCCGTGCTGCCCCTCCGGGCGGAGATCCGCAAGTCCATCGCCAAGACCTGCACATTGGAAAAGCTGGAGTGCTGAGCGGGGCAAACAAGCGGTAACCTTCAGGTTTCAACCAGATGGAGCTTTTTCGGAAGCTCCATCTGGTTTATGCTTTGGGTACGCAAACTATGCCGCGCGAATGCCGCTTTGCTCTGGACGAGCCGCCCGGATTGTGGTATAGTCAGCTGTGCTGACTATACACTGTAGAAACGTCTCATTGGGAAGGAGAGGAAATCGCGGCGTGATATTCGGAAAGCACATCAACAAATACTACTTCAAATACGCGGGCTGGCTCCTGCTGGGCCTGGCCGCGCTGGTGCTGGTCGACTACATCCAGTTGATGGTCCCCAACCTGTACCAGCAGGTCATCAACGGCATGAACCAGGGCTATGTTACGGTGGACGGCGCGGACCTTCCCTTTGACATGGATTTCCTGCTGGACCGCATCTGCCTGCCCATGGTGTGGATCGTCATCGCCATGGTCATCGGCCGGTTTTTGTGGCGGGTGTGCATCTTTGGCGCGGCCATCAAGGTGGAGACCGGCCTGCGCAACGAGATGTTTGACCACGCCAAGGACCTGTCCCGGCAGTTCTACCAGGAAAACAAGGTGGGAAACCTGATGAGCCTGTTCACCAACGACCTGGAGACGGTGCAGGACTGCTACGGCTCGGGCTTTCTCATGTTTTTCGACGCGCTGCTGCTGGGCGCCCTGTCCATCCACCACATGTGGAACATGGACCCCTTCCTGGCCGCCCTGACCCTCATCCCCATGGGCCTTCTGCTGGCCTCCAGCGCGGTGGTGGGGCGGTACATGATGAAGAAGTGGGACATCCGCCAGGCGGCGTTCTCCAAGCTGTCCGACTTCTCCCAGGAGAGCTTCTCGGGCATTGCCGTCATCAAGGCGTTTGTGAAGGAAGCAAAAGAGCTGATGGCCTTTCAGGCCCTCAACAAGGAGAATGAGGACGCCAACGTGGACTTCACCCGCGCCTCCGTCCTCCTGCGCATCCTGGTGACGCTGTTTGTGGAGTCCGTTATTTGCATCATCCTGGGCTACGGCGGCTGGCTGGTGTGGACGGGCGCCTTCAACGCCGGGGAGCTGATGGAGTTCATCGGCTATTTTGAGGCCATCGTCTGGCCCATCATGGCGGTGTCCGAGCTCATCGACATGACCAGCCGGGGCAAGGCCTCTCTCAAGCGCATCAGCGGGCTGCTGGACGCCCCCCAGGACGTGGCCGACCGTCCGGACGTCCAGCCCCTGGGCGAAGTCAAGGGAGACATCGAGTTCCGCCACCTGACCTTCCGCTACCCAGACGGGGAGCTTGACTCTCTGCGGGACGTGTCCTTCACCATCCATGCCGGGGAGAGCGTGGGGCTGGTGGGGCGCACCGGGGCGGGCAAGACCACGGTGGTGGACCTGATTCTGCGCACCTGCAACGTGCCCAACGGCACCGTGTTCGTGGACGGCCACGATGTGAACACCGTTCCCATTCGGGACGTGCGCCGGGCGACGGCCTATGTGCCCCAGGACAACTTTTTGTTCAGCGACACCATCGCCCGAAACATCGACTTTACCCACAACAGCCCGGACCAGAACCGGGTGATTTTTGCCGCCGGGCTGTCCGACGTGGACCGGGATGTGCGCAGCTTCCCCCTGGGCTACGACACCGTGCTGGGAGAGCGGGGAGTCACCGTGTCCGGCGGGCAGAAGCAGCGCATCTCCATTGCCCGGGCGCTGATTAAGGACGCACCCATCCTCATCCTGGACGACTCCGTCTCCGCCGTGGACACCCAGACCGAGCGGGCCATCCTGGACAACTTGAGAAAAACCCGGCAGGGCCGCACCACCATCCTGATCGCCCACCGCATCTCCACCGTGGAGCAGATGGACCGCATCATCTTCCTGGAGGACGGGGCGGTCACCGCCGTGGGCACCCACATCGAATTATACGAAAACTGCCCTGCCTACCACCACATGGTGGAGCTGCAAAAGCTGGAGGAGGAGGGAGCGAAACACAATGCCTGATTCAATGCGTGAATATCTGCCCATTCTCCTGGTAGGGTCCATCATCTGGGTGTTTTCCCTGATCTTCCTCCTGGCCTGGCGGCGGGAGAGCCGTGACAAAACTGCCCCGGACTTTGACCGCCACATCCCGGACAGTGAGATCTTCCGGAGGCTGGCCAAGTATGCCGCGCCCTACAAGAAGCAGTTTCTGCTGGTGCTGGTCATCATGCTCCTGTCCATCACCTACGACCTGGCCGCTCCCCTCATCATTGGCCGGGTGGAGGGGCTAATCAAGGACCATTTCGAGCCGCCAGTCCTCCTGCGCTGGGTGGCGCTGTATGCCGGTATACTCATTGTGGCGCTGGTCTGCACCTATTTTCAGTCCATTATCCTACAAAAGACGGGGCAGAAAATCCTCTCCGCCCTCCGTCAAGACCTGTTCACCCACATCGAGAGCCTGTCCCACAACCAGCTCAACAGCATCCCCGTGGGCAAGCTGGTCACACGGGTGGCCAACGACACCAACGCCATCTCCCAGATGTTTACCAATGTTCTGGTGGCCATGGCAAAAAATGCGTTTATTGTGGTGGGCGTGATGATTGCCATGTTCGCCCTCAACCTGTCCCTGACGCTGGCATTTTTGTGCTTCGCTCCCTTTCTGGTGCTGTTTACGGTCATCTTCCGCAAGTTCACCCGGAAGGTATACCGGGTGGTGAAGGACCGCACCACCGACATCAACACCTATCTTTCCGAAAACCTGTCCGGCATTAAGATCACCCAGATTTTCAACCAGGAGGAGCGCAAGCGGGAGGAGTTCTTCGCCAAGAGTGAGAGCTTGAAACGGGCCAAGCAGAATCAGATTTTCGTGTTCAGTATTTTCCGGCCGATGGTGTACATGCTTTACATCTCCTCCGTGCTGTGCCTGCTCTATCTGGGCGGCAAGGGGTATATCCAGAACACCACCTTTCTGGGACAGGTGATTACCAGCGAGACCATCGTCACCTTTTATCTCTATATCGAGAAGTTCTTCAACCCCATCCAGACCCTGGCCGAGCAGTTCAACCAGCTCCAGTCGGCCCTGGCCTCGGCGGAGAAGATTTTCACCGTCTTTGATTTGGTCCCCGAGGTGGTGGACGGGCCGGACGCCGTAGAGCTGGACCACATCCGGGGGGAAATTGAGTTCAAGGACGTGTGGTTTGCCTACGAGCCGGGGGAGTGGGTGCTCAAGGGCGTGTCCTTTCATGTGGCGGCCAAGCAGACCGCCGCCTTTGTGGGGGCCACCGGGTCGGGCAAGACCACCATTTTGTCCCTCATCTGCCGGAACTACGATATCCAGAAGGGGCAGATTTTGATTGACGGCGTGGACATCCGGCACATTAGGATTTCCTCCCTCCGCCGCCACTTCGGGCAGATGCTTCAGGACGTGTTCCTGTTTTCCGGCACCATCCGCAGCAACATCGCGCTCCGGGAGGAGGGCTTCACCGACCAGCAGATTTGGGACGCCTGCCGTTACGTCAACGCCGACTCCTTCATCGGCAGGCTGGACCAGGGGCTGGACGAGGAGGTCCGGGAGCGGGGAGCCAACTTCTCCGCCGGACAGCGTCAGCTGCTGAGCTTCGTGCGCACCATCATCCACCGGCCCGCCGTCATGATTCTGGACGAGGCCACCGCCAACATCGACACGGAGACGGAGCTTCTCATTCAGGACTCCCTGGAGAAGATGAAGAACATCGGCACCATGCTCATCGTGGCCCACCGGCTGTCCACCATCCAGCACGCGGACCAGATCATCGTGCTCTCCCACGGGGAGATTCTGGAGCAGGGCACCCACCGGGAGCTGCTGGCCCTCAAGGGGCGGTACTTCCAGCTCTACACCCTGCAATTCAACAAGGAAAAGCTGCTGGGGGCATAGTGCCTCCGGCGGCTTCCTTTTTCTTTGAAAGGAAAAAGGAGGCAAAAAAGAAACTGTTAGACTTCTTTGCCTTGACAAGGCTCTTCGTCTATGCTACTATATTTTTAGCAATAGCAAAAAATATAGTAGCGAAAGGAGCGCTATTCCATGAAAGCAGATTACATGACCCGGCTGGAGCGCTGGGCCCGGTGGATGCTCCCCCGGCAGGAGGCGGAAGACGTGCTGGCCGACTACCGGGACATTGTGGGCAGCCCGCCCCGGCCGGAGGAGGAGCTTCTTCGGGACCTGGGCAAGCCCCGGAGCGTTATTCGGCCCCTGGCCCAGCCCAGGCAGTACCGGACCTGGCTGGCGGCGTTCGCCGTGATGGCCGCCTGCCTCCTGATTCCGGCGTACAGTCCGCTGCCCGGCGGACTGTACTTCGTGTGGTTTAATATGTTTGTCTCCGATATCCCCGGCTTCACCTTCTGCCGCTTCTTTTTGATTGTTGGAGCGGCGGTGTCCCTGGTCTGGTTCCGGCCCCGGAAGGGGGAGGCGAAAGCGCCCCTTCCCCGGGCCGTTCCCATCGCCCTGGCGGTGCTGCTGGCGTTCATGGCGCTGGTGTGGTGGGCCTTCTGGCAGCTGACCTTGTACCCCGGAGGCGCGCTGGTAAATCCGATCCTCCACCTTCCTTTTGGGTTCTGGTGGCCTCTGAGCGACGTCTATGTGGGTGGGAACCTCCTCATGCTCCTGCTGGAGTGCGCCGCCGTCCCGCTGATGATTCTGGGCGCTGCCGCCCTGGTGAAGGCCCGCGTCCGCGACCGCCGCTGGCGGGCGGTGTATTTCCTCAGCCTGTCGGCGATGATGCTGGCATTCGCCGTGCTGGCCCTGCTGACCAGCATGGACGTCAGCTCAGCGCCGGACACCTGGTGGCTGTATACCCGGCAGGCCTGCATTGAAATCACAGCCATCGCCCTCCTCGGAACGGGGGTCTCCCTATGCTGAAAAAGGACCTCATTGAGCTGTGCCTGCTCCACCTGCTCTCCCAGGGGGACCAATACGGCTATGATTTGCTGAAAAAGCTCCGCGCCGCCTTCCCCGGCACCCAGGAAAGCGCCGTCTACGCCCTTCTCCGGGGCCTGTGCCGGGACGGGTATCTGGACCAGTACACAGGCGCCACCTCCGACGGCCCCGCCCGGAAATACTACCGCCTGACGGACCACGGCATGGGCCGGTACGGCGAGCTGTTCAAGCAGTGGCGCGCCTTCATGGACGCGCTGGCGGAGCTGGGACTCAAATAGCCCGGCCACAAAAGCGGCCCCGGGATACTCCTCCCAGGGCCGCTTGAGCTTTTCATAGATACCGGGCCATCATCTCGTTGAGCTGGTCCCAGCAGCCCTCCATGTCCGCCACCAGCTTGCATTGGGTGCGGGCCCGGTCCAGGTTCTGCCCCGGGCGGCTGATGCGGAAATAGCGGTCCCCCTCCAGATAGTCGGTGAGGAAGCGGATGCCGCATTCCAGAGTCATCAGCTTGGCTCCCCAGGGGAAAAGGCGGATTTCCGCCCCAGTGAGGGCCTCCCCCGCCTCCTTCAGAAAGGCGGCGGTATAGGTCTCGAACAGTCCCGCGTCAAAGCTCACCTTGGACAAGTCCGGCTCGTCCTCGGCGCTGTGGTTGGCCCCGAAGCGGATGGAGTCGCCGAAATCGTTGATAACCAGACCGGGCATGACGGTATCCAGGTCAATGACGCACAGGGCTTCTCCGGTATCCTCGTCCATGAGCACGTTGTTCAGCTTGGTGTCGTTGTGGGTCACCCGCAGGGGAAGCTCCCCCACCCGCAGGGCGTCCAGCGCGACGGAGCAGTCCCGCTCCCGGGCCAGCATAAACGCGATGTCCTCCCGGCACTCCCTGACCCGGCCCAGCGGGTCGGCGGCCACGGCGTTTTTCAGCAGCTGAAGCCGGTTTTCCGTGTCGTGGAACCGGGGAATGGTCTCGTGGAGAGTGTCGGCGGGGTAGTCGCGCAGCAGCTGCTGAAACCGCCCGAAGGCCCGCCCGGAGGCGGCGAACAGCTCCGGCGTGCCCGCCGTTTGGTGGCATACCGTCCCCTCCACGTAGAGGAACGACCGCCATACAGTGCCTGCGCTGTCGGTGAAGCAGGCCCCGCCGTCCCGGGTATGGACCACCGTCAGGGTCTCCCGCCGAGGGTCGCCCCCCTGCCGGGAGATTTCCCGGGCCAGATATTCTGTGATGTTCACCACGTTTTCCATCAGCTGCTCCGGCGCGTGAAAGGCCACCGGACTCACCCGCTGGAGGATGAAGCGCCCGCTCCGTCCGGCACTCACCAGAAAGGTGTCGTTGATGTGCCCCTCGCCGAATCGAACGGCCTGCGTTCCGGGGCCGGAAAAGTCAAAGGCCGCCAGGGCCTCGTTCAGGGTCTGCTCTGCCTGGATCATGGTAATTCCTCCCTCACGCCGGGTCCGCCCGGCGGTTTTTTTATGGCTGTCTGCCCATGGCCCCCCGGTGGCCCCGGCGGTACTCCATGGGACTCATCCCCTCCAGCCGCCGAAAGCTCTGAGAAAAGTAGCTCAGGGATGAAAAGCCCAAGACCTGGGCAATTTGAGACAACGTGTGGTCTGTTTCCGCCAGCAGGAACCGGCTCTCCCGGATACGCC
This sequence comes from uncultured bacterium, assembly GCA_948469375.1. Lineage (GTDB taxonomy): Bacteria > Bacillota > Clostridia > Oscillospirales > Oscillospiraceae > Enterenecus. Next base: position 63,520 of record CAOKLO010000004.1, read on the forward strand.
GGGAAATCAGGTAGCTGATGGGCGACGTGCCGAACTCCTTCCGAAAGGCGTGGGACAGATAATACTTGTTGATGTGTGCCAGTCCCGCCAGCTGGTCCAGGGTGAGATTTTCCTTGAAGTGGTTGTCGATATACTGCCGCACCAGGTTGCACTCCCGGCTGGTGCCGGGGAGGGCGGGGGCGGCCCCGGACAGGGCGAAGTCGTCCCGCCGCCGCAGGCGCAGCAGAATGACCTCCAGCAGCCTCTGGCAGATCTCGTCGCAGCCGGGCTGAGGCTCCCGGCTCTCCTGGATCAGGGTGCGCAGGCAGCCGGACACCGCGTCCTCCGCAAACAGGTGGAGCAGGGCGCAGCCGCTACCGCCGGTGACGGTCTCCAGCCCCTCCAGTCCCAGCACCACGTACTCCATGGGGCTTCCGTTCTGGCTGGTCTCGGTGTGGCGGACCCCCGGCTCCACCACCACCAGGTCGTTGATGGCCACGGGAAAGACGTCCTCCTGGATTTGAAACGCCCCGTTTCCTCCGATGATGAAAAACATCTCCGAGCAGGTGTGGCTGTGGAGCTGGGACCGCCACTCCTCGCTGTAGTGGGCGTAGGTCACATACAGCAGCCGGGGACGGCAGCTGTCGTCGGCCTGGCCGGGCAGGCGGGCGTCGCGCCCTAAAATGTACTGATGGGTGCTCACCCCGCGTCCGCCTCCTCGCAAGATTATGAAAGCCGGCCCAGAGACCGCCGTTTCCCTATTATAGCGCTTTTTCCCTTGTTGTGCAACTGTTCAAAAACTTTTTTGTCCATCCCCGTTGAAATTTGCCAACTTTCCACCGAGCTCTTGCTTGCACTCCGCTAAAATTATCGATTTCTCCAAAAATCGCCTGTCGCCATGCTTTTGTTTATGTCAAAATGCAGTAAAAAGCAAGATTTATAAAAAAGGAAGCAACAATCCGATTGCCAAGGCCGTTGGAAGCGTTTACCTTTAATAGTGTAAGCGCGGGGATATCCCCGCCGTATCCGTCATCATATGGAATGGAGGAACCAAAAAGATGAAAAAGCTACTCAGCATCATTCTTGCCGCCGCTATGGCCCTGACTCTGCTGGCCGGCTGCAGCAGCGATCCCGGCGGCGCCAGCCAGGCGCCCAGCAATCCCCCCGCCGACAACTCCCAGCCGGCGGAGAATCCCCCTGAGGCCGCGGGCTCCATCAAGCTGGCCGCCCTGTCGTCCGGCTACATCACCAACTACCCCGACATGTGGAAAGAGGTCTGTGAAGCCTTCACCGCCGAGACCGGCGTTGAGGTGGAGCTGACTCTGGAGAAGAACCTGGAGGAGGTCATCGGCCCGTCCATGCAGGGCGGCGACTATCCCGACGTGATTCTGTGCGCCACCGGCCGCGGCCCCGGCCTCACCGAGCAGTTCATCAAGGACCGGCTCATCACCGACATCAGCGACGTGCTGGATATGACCGTCCCCGGCGAGAACGCCACCGTCTCCAGCAAGGTCATGCCCACCATGCTGGGCACCAACGCTACCGTTCCCTACGGCGACGGTAAGACCTATTTGGCCCCCATGTTCTATGCCCCCTGCGGCTTGTTCTACAACGCCGGCCTCTTCCAGGAGAAGGGCTGGGAGGTCCCCACGACCTGGGACGAAATGTGGGAGCTGGGCGACAAGGCCAAGGCCGAGGACATCTACCTGTTCACCTACCCCACCACCGGTTACTTTGACGCCTTCCTGTACGCCCTGATGTACTCCGTGGGCGGCTCCGACTTCTTCAACAAGGCCACCTCCTACGCCGAGGGCGTGTGGGATACCCCTGAGGCCCAGCAGTGCTTTGACATCATTGCCAAGCTGGCCGAGTACACCAACCCCATCACCCCCGCCCAGGCCAATGAGACTGACTTCAGCCAGAACCAGCAGCTGATTCTGGACAACAAGGCCCTGTTCTGCCCCAACGGCACCTGGCTGCCCGGCGAAATGGCCGACGCGCCCCGCGCCGAGGGCTTTGCCTGGGGCATGACCGCTCTGCCCGCGGCCACCTCCGGCGGCAGCGGCGCCAGCTATGCCTTCCTGGAGCAGATTTGGATTCCCTCCGATGCTGAAAACCAGGATGCCGCTAAGCAGTTCATCGCTTTCATGTACAGCGACACGGCCGCCGACATCTTCCTGAAGGGCGGCGCGGTGCAGCCCATCAACGGCATCACCAGCAAGCTGGACGAGGAGAACCAGATGTACTATTCCGTCTATGACAACGGCGCCACCCCCGTGGTCGGCGTGTTCTCCTCCTACGCCTCCGTGGCCGGCCTGGGCACCACCCGCGAAGTCTTCCTAGACCCCGTCAACAGCCTGGTCAGCGGCACCCTCACCAAGGACCAGTGGATCAGCGACATCAAGACCGCCAGCGACCAGATGCGTGAGAACCTGCTGGTGAAATAATCGAACCGGTATACCATCACAATAGCCCAAAAGCAGGCGGCGGTGAGCAGGATCTGCTCACCGCCGCCCCTGTATCCAGGAGAGAAAGGAGAGATCCCATGCGCGGCAGATCCCGAAGCCGGTTTATCGTCCTGTGTACGGCGCCGGCGGTCATCCTGTTTTTTATCTTTATGGTCCTGCCCACCCTGAACGTGTTCCGGATGTCCCTGTTTGAGCGGGGCGCCTATTCCCCCACAGAGACCTTTGTGGGGCTGAACAATTTCAAGGTCCTGTTCCAGGACACCAAGTTCATCACCGCCATGCAGAACACCATTCTGCTCATCGCCACCGTCACCATCATCACATTCTTTTTTGCCATCGTGTTCGCGGCCATCCTGACCCGGGAGAAGATCAAGGGGCAGAGCTTTTTCCGCGTGATCTTCTACATCCCTAACATCCTGTCCGTGGTGGTCATTGCCGGTATTTTCTCCGCTGTCTACAAGCCGGATGAAAACGGTATGCTCAACAGCATTTTCTCCCTGGTTTCCGGCCAAAACGTCATCGTGCTCTGGAAAAGTCAGCCCATGGTCATCGTCAGCGTTATCATCGCCATGGTGTGGCAGGCCATCGGCTACTATATGGTCATGTACATGGCCTCCATGTCCGCAGTGCCCATCGACCTCTACGAGAGCGCCAGCCTGGACGGCGCGGGGCGGCTGAGCCAGTTCTTTGAGATCACCCTCCCCCTGATCTGGACCAACGTGCGCACCACGCTGACCTTCTTCATCATCTCCACCATCAACATGGCGTTCCTGTTTGTCAAGTCCATGGTGGCCCCCGGCATGGCCGACGTGGGCCTGAGCTTCATGTACAATCAGAAGGACGCGGGCTTGTACGGCTACGCTATGGCGGCGGGCGTCATCATCTTCCTGTTCTCCTTCACCCTGTCCGCGCTGGTGAACAAGTTCACCGAGCGGGACGTGCTGCAAATGTGAGAGGGGGCGCCAATTATGAATCAACAGGAAAAGCGAATCAGTTCCGGCGAGGCGATTTATAAGGTATTCATCTACATTGTGCTCATTCTCCTGGCCGTTACCATCATCGTACCGGTGGCCTGGGTGTTCTTGGCCTCCATCAAGCAGAACAGCGAGTTCTACGGCAACCCCTGGACCCTGCCCGCCTCCTTCTACTGGCAGAACTTTGTGGACGCCTGGGGCGCGGCCAACATGGGCAGCTATATGCTCAACTCGGTGATCGTCACCGCCTTGAGTTTGGCCATTTTGCTGGTGGTGGCGCTGCCTGCGGCCTACTGCCTGTCCCGGTTCAAATTCTTAGGCAGTAAATTCTTCAACCTCTGCTTCATGGCGGGACTGTTTATCAACGTCAACTATATCGTGGTGCCCATCTTCCTCATGCTGCGGGACGGCGACGTCTGGCTCAAGGGCGTGCTGGGCAGCGGATTTCTGCTCAACAACCTCTTTGTGCTGGCGGTGGTGTACGCCGCCACCGCCCTGCCCTTCACCATCTACCTGCTGTCGGGCTATTTCGCCACCCTGCCCCACGATTTTGAGGAGGCGGCCTACATCGACGGCGCGGGCTACGGCGCCACCATGACCCGCATCATCTTCCCCATGGCCCAGCCCTCCATCATCACCATCATTCTGTTCAATTTTCTGTCCTTCTGGAACGAGTATATCATCTCCCTGACGCTGATGAGCAGCTCCAACGGGCAGAAAACCCTCCCGGTGGGTCTGCTGAACCTGATGCAGGGCCAGCAGTCCAAGGCGGAGTTCGGCATCATGTACGCCGGTCTTGTGCTGGTCATGCTGCCCACGCTGATCCTTTACATCTGTGTGCAGAAGAAGCTGACCCAGGGCATGACCGTGGGCGGGCTAAAAGGATAACTTGCTTTTTCTTGAAAGAAAAGTGGGCAAAAAGAACTATAGTCTGCTTCCGGCGGGGCAAAAACCTGTGCTATTGCGCCCGACAACGGAGCGCTACTATAGATGGGAAGGATATATATTATGAAATTTTGGAAAGAGCATCGAGAGCTGCGCATGGTTCTGATGATCGCCGCCTTTGCGGCAGGTATCGTCCTGCTGATTTCCGGCTGGAAAATGACTGGCGAGCTGAAAGGGCTGGGCGTCATGCTGCTGGGCGTGGCCTGCCTGCTGGCGACGCTGTACTTTTACAACACGCGCTTCGCGGAGGACCGGAGCAAAAAATCGCGCTGAAAGGGAACGCAAACATGGAAAAACAGCATTTTGGCCGCGTCACCATCCCCACGGATGTGGACGTGGTCCCCGAGACCATGGCGCTGATTAAGCGCTGGGGCGCGGATGCCGTCCGGGACTGCGACGGCACCGGCTTCCCCCAGGAGCTGAAAGCGGTGGACGCCAAGGTCTATTCCACCTACTACACCACCCGCAAGGACAACCAGTGGGCCCGCGCCAATCCCGACGAGGTGCAGCAGTGCTACATCATGACCGGCTTTTACACCGCCCCGGGCGGGCCGCTGTCCATCCCGTTGATGCGGGGCGTCAGCCCGGAGCTTTTGCAGGTGAACACCAGGGACGATATCAAGCGCTGGTGGGAGGTGATGGACCGCACCGCCGGAGCACCCCTTTCCCCGGACGCCTGGCGGTATGACGAGGGGACGGGCTGTGTGGTGATCGGCGAGCCGGAGGACTTTCACGACTATACCGTCAGCTTTCTGGCCTATCTGATTTGGGACCCGGTGCACATGTACAACGCCGTTACCAACGGTTGGACCGATTTCGAGCACCAGATCACCTTCGACGTGCGTCAGCCCAAAACCCGGGCCTTTACCATGGAGCGGCTGCGGAAATTCATTGCAGACCACCCCTATGTGGACGTGATCCGCTACACCACCTTCTTTCACCAGTTTACCCTGATTTTTGACGAGCTGAAGCGGGAAAAGTATGTGGATTGGTACGGCTATTCCGCCTCCGTGTCCCCTTACATCCTGGAGCGGTTTGAGCGGGAGACGGGCTGCAAATTCCGCCCCGAGTTCATCATCGACCAGGGATATTACAACAACCAGTACCGGGTTCCCTCCAGGGAGTACAAGGACTTTATGGCCTTCCAGCGCCGGGAGGTGGCCGCCCTGGCCCGTGAAATGGTGGACATCACCCACGAGCTGGGCAAGGAGGCCATGATGTTCCTGGGCGACCACTGGATCGGCACCGAGCCCTATCTGGACGAGTTCAAATCCATCGGGCTGGACGCGGTGGTGGGCAGCGTAGGCAACGGCTCCACCCTGCGGCTCATCTCCGACATTCAGGGCGTGCGCTACACCGAGGGCCGGTTTTTGCCCTATTTCTTCCCGGACACCTTCCATGAGGGGGGCGACCCGGTGCGGGAGGCCAAGGAGAATTGGGTCACCGCCCGCCGGGCCATTCTGCGTAAGCCCATCGACCGCATCGGGTACGGCGGATATCTCAAGCTGGCCTGTCAATTCCCGGAGTTTCTGGACTATGTGGAGTCCGTCTGTAAAGAGTTCCGGGAGCTATACGAAAACATCAAGGGGACCACGCCCTACTGCGTCAAGACGGTGGCGGTGCTCAACTGCTGGGGCCGCGCCCGGTCCTGGGGGTGCCACATGGTCCACCACGCCCTGTATCAGAAGCAGAACCTGGCCTATGCCGGGGTGATTGAGGCCCTGTCCGGCGCGCCCTTCGACGTGCGGTTTCTCAGCTTCGACGACTTGAAGGCCGACCCCCGCGCCCTGGACGGGGTGGATGTGGTCATCAACGTGGGCGGCGGCGAAACCGCCCACACCGGCGGCGCGGTCTGGGAGGACCCGGAGGTTTCCGCCGCGGTAAAGCGGTTCGTATACCGGGGCGGCGGCCTGGTCGGCGTGGGCGAGCCCTCCGGCCACCAGTACCAGGGGCGGTATTTGCAGCTGGCCCAGGTGCTGGGAGTGGAGAAGGAGACCGGCTTCACCCTAGGCTATGACAAATACAATTGGGAGGAGCATCCGGACCATTTCATTCTGGCGGACAGCCCGGACGGGGTGGACTTCGGCGACGGCGGCCGGGACGTCTATGCCTTGGAGGGCGCTCAAGTGCTGGTTCAGCGGGACCGGGAGGTCCATCTGGCCGTCAACGAGTACGGCGAGGGCAGGGGGGTGTACCTATCCGGCCTGCCCTACAGCTTTGAAAACAGCCGTCTTATGCACCGGGCCATCCTCTGGGCGGCCCACGGGGAGGAGGAGCTGCACCGCTGGTTCTCCTCCAATGTCAGCGTGGAAGTCCACGCCTTTGTGGAAAACGGAAAGTTCTGCGTGGTGAACAACACCTATCAGCCCCAATCCACCACCGTCTGGAAGGAGGCCGGGGAGGGCTTCCCCCTGGACCTGGCGGCAAACGAGATCAAGTGGTTTGAAATCTGAAACAAGTCCCGGTTTGGTATCGCCAAACCGGGACTTGTCCGTCTCCGCCCCGTATGCGCCACAAAAATTTTCTTTTTTCCGTAACCGGCCCCCTTTTTCTTCGTATATACTAATAGAACCACCTGTACAGAGGGTTTCACAGTCTAGGAGGGAGGCTCCGCATGAACGAAAGCAAGCTGGTAAAAAAGCTGAACCGGCACAGCCGGAGCGCCCTGGACCAGGCTGTCGGCCGCTACACCCCTTACGTCAGCGCAATAATTCTGCGTACCCTGGCGGGCAGGGCCTGCCGGGAGGACGTGGAGGAGCTGTGCGCCGACGTGTTCGTGGCCTTGTGGACCCATGCGGACGGGCTGGACCCGGAGCAGGGCCTTCGCCCCTGGCTGGCGGCGGTTGCCAAAAATAAAGCCACAGACTGGCTCCGCCGCAGCCGTCCCAGCGGCTCTATCCCCGAGGATTTGCCCGACCCCTCGCCCGGCCCCGAGGAGCTGGCTCAGCGCCGGGACCAGTCCGCCCGGCTGTGGGCGGCGGTGGACGGGCTGGAGGAGCCGGACCGCACCCTGTTCATCCGCTACTATTACGAAGAGGACAAGCTGAAAACCATCGCGACGGAGCTGGGTATGAGCCAAACCGCCGCCAAGCAGCGGCTGTTCCGGGGCCGGAAGTCCCTGAAGGCCGCGTTGCAGGAAGGAGTGGAAACAACGTGAAAAACCGTCTGCAAACACTGTGGGACGAGGTAACGCCGGAGGGCGGCCCCTGCCCCCGGCCGAACGCCAAAAAGGTCCGCCGCCGGGTGGACGCCGCGCTGGACGGCAAGCCCCGGGTCCTGCCCCGCCGGGCGCTGAGGCTGGCCGCCGCGGCGGCCGCCGCCGTGCTGCTGCTCTCCGGCACCGCCCTGGCGGGTGGGGAGCTGATTCCTCCCGAGTTCAACGTGCTGAGCACCCAGTTCACCTGGGGTGAGAACCCCGAAACCGCCATCGCCATGATGACCATTACCCCCGTGTCGGCGGAGGACGACAACTATACCCTCACCGTCACCAGCTCCCTGGCCGACGGGAACCGGCTCTATTTCACCCTTCTCGTCGAGGCCAAAAACGACGAGGCCAAGGAGCGGCTGGAGAACGCCGAGTTTGGCGACCGGCTCTCCCTGCGCATACCCGGCAGCAACAGCTACGGCCTCAGCGGCGAGGCCGACTCCCAGGACAGCGTTTGGCGTCTCAACGTCTCCGCCAACTGGGAGGCTGGAAAGAGCGCCGCTGTCCGCCTTAACCTCATGGACGAGGGCGTTTGGCTGGAGTTCCCGGTAAAACCCATGCGCTCCATCACCCTGGAGGTGGCCGCCCAATGCCAGGGTGTGGGCGGTGCGGGCTATGCCGCCGGAGGTCCGGTGTCGGTGGACCAGGTGGAGCTCTCCCCCCTGTCCTACACCCTGCGCTACACCACCTCCCAACTGGACACCTGCCCCGCGCCCTATTTCCTCTTCCGGGACGGCTCCCTGCGCACCATGGGCCAGATGCGGGTGCTGGGGCCCTCCGGAGGCAGCGACACCGGGCTGTTTCATCAATATCCAGACCGTCACAGGTGCAGCTGGCAGTTCGGCTCCATCCAGGACCTGTCCCTGATGGAAGCCATCGTATTCGGCGGCACAGCCTACCCGCTGAATGGCGGCGAGCCCTACGAGGTGGACGTCAGCGCCATCCCCCGGCCCTTCGTCCTCCCCCTTGGGGAGGAAACCCCCAGCGGGGACTGGACCGTCCCCCTGTTCGCCCTGTGCGGCGGGCTGGGCGTCCCCTGTGAATGGGACGAGGCGGCGGGTACTGCCGTAGCCTCTTTCCGGGACACAACCTTGACCTTCACCCTGGGCAGCAAAACGGTCCAGGTAAGCGGCCCGTGGAGCTGGGACGCCAGTGAAATGGACCTTGCCCCCGCGTACCAGGGCGGCGAGCTGTGGGTGGACGCCGTCTCGTTGCTCCGCACCGTGTGGAGCGTCCAGCTGGACGCGGCCATGGAGGACCGGGACAAGGCCGTGAGGCGGGAGGACGGCTCCGCCGTGTTCACCTCCTGGGTGGTCAACCCGTAACGGCAAAAACAGCGGAGAGCATCGCTCTCCGCTGTTTTTTCACAGGTCCGGCCGGCTCGCCTCTTCCTCCTTCCGGAAGAGGCGGCGCAGCTCGAACAGTCCGGCCATGATGAACACAGCTGTCAACAGCAAAATCACCGTCAGCGCCCCCACCAGAAAGGCCCGCTGCTCCTCAAACCGTCCGGCGGGCAGGTACAGCAGCACAAAGGCGATTGTGTTCCCCACAATGTAGGCCGTCCGGCGGCGGAGCAGGCGCCGGTCCAGGCTGCCCCCCTCGGGCTGATGGATCTCCGCCAGTGCCGCCATGTCCGTCAGGAACTGGAAGTGGAAGTACAGCCCCGCCACCGTGATGACCATGTCCAGGGGCGGAAACAGCCCTTTCACGCTCCCGCCCATCCAGGAAAACAGCCAGTCCGCCCCGTTCCACGTCCCCAGCAGCATACACAGGGGCCGCAGCAGCGCCAGGTCCCGCCGCTCCCCGGACAGTATCCTCAGGGCGGACAGCAGCAGCGCATAGCCCACGAAGGCGGGCAGAATGCTCACCGTGCCCAGGTTGATATCGAAATGGAGCAGAAAATAGCCCCAGGCCGCCCGGGACAGTCCCTCATACAGGTTTTTCCGGTCAGTCATCGATCCATGCGCCCCCTTCCACCGGCAGGAGGGTCAGCTCCGCCGTCAGTTTATCGTTGAGGTACAGATTCGCCGCGACGCGGTCAGGGAGATGGTCCCCGTCCCGCTCCCAGTCGAAGGTGGTCCCGCCGCCGTTCAGTGAAATCTCGCCGGACCAGTCCCCGTTGAGTGAGCTGCTGTTCCACGATGCCCCGCTGCTGCTGGAGCCGGTGGTATATGTGTCGGAACGAGGATCGCGCAGCGCGGGCCGCTGCCCATTTTCCCGGTAGGGAGCACTGCTGACGGCGATTTTTTGGTATTCACCCTTATTGGCCGGGTCTCCCACATAAATAGCGCACATACCCTGCACCACGGAGCACTGGTCAAACACCCCATGAGGCTGGGGAATCAGGTCCCCGCCGGATTCCATTTGTCGGCACTGGGTGGTAGTCCAGTATTCCGCACGGATGATGAAGTCCCCGTGCCGGGCCTCATACACCTTGGCAGGCACCGGTGTTTCCCTAGGGAAGGTGACAAAGGTCCAGCTCCCATAGTCTTGGTACGGCTGAAAATTTCCTTGGGGCACGACCACCCAGCGGTCCTCCTGCCGTTCCGCCCGGATGGGCTGGGCGGCGATCCAAACGGCCCCGTCCTCCTCCGGCCTGCCCTCCGGGGGGCAGTTCAGCTGGACCACCAGCAGACCCTCACAGCTCCCGTCCGCCGACTCCTCCAGGTTAAAGACGCGGTAGCCCTCCCCGCTATTGGGCCAGCAGGGTAGGCCGTTTTGCCCCATGATCCACTCCATACCGATGCGGCTGGCGTTATAGTTGTTTTCGTAAACCTCCGCCAGCTCATCCTGACGGTCCAACGGGGCGCACATGGCCAAGTAGGGGAACTCCCCTGTCAAAATTCCCTTGGCGTAGGCGTCGATGGCCCCGGCGGGAGTGGAGCACCGCACCGCCCGGGCGGCCGACATGGTGAAGGCCGTGGTCCCCCGCCACGCGGGGACACCCTCCGCCCGGACGCCCACCACCAGCGGCACCGCCAGCACCACCGTCACGCACACCGACGCCAGGGCCATCCCCGCCGGGTAGCGCTTGAACCGGGCGATGGCCTCGATCCGCCGGGCGATGTTCCTTCCCCCGTTGGCGGCGGAGGAGGTCCCCGGGACCCGGGCATACTTTTCGTCTGCCATGGACAACAGGATACGGCCGTAATCCCGGCGGTCCTCGCCCTCCAGGCGCTCCAGCACCCGCTGGTCGCACAGGGACTCCAGGTCGTTCCCCGCCCAGTCGGCGCACAGCCAGATCAGCGGATTGCACCAGTGGACGCACCGAAAAAATGCGATCACCCACCCCCAGACCACATCTCGATGCTTCAAATGGAGCAGCTCGTGAAGAATGACCTTGTCGTCCGTATCCGTCCCGGCGGGCAGGGCAAGCACAGGCCGGAGCACCCCGCAGACAAAGGCCGAGGGCAGACCGTCCACCTCTACTGCGGGGCAGACGGGCAGATCATACGCCGCCCCCACCGCCTGGACCTGCCTGCTCTGGACGGGCCGCCCTCTTTTCAGCGCCAGCCGCAGACGGACATAGGAGACCAAATACCGCGCCGGAAGCACCACGGCCCCCGCCGCATAGATCAGATACAGCCAATCCGCCCACGTCCTGGGGTCGGTCAAGAGCAGAGGGATGGGCGCAATCACCCTGGTCAGCGTCCCATACTCCCCCGTGACCAGGGTTTTCATGATCTCCACCGACTGGGGCCAGTTGAGCAGGATGTAGCGCCCACCCCAACCCGCTGGAATCAACAAGACCAGGGCCAACACACTCCAAAGGCTGAACTGCCAGCGGGGAGAGAGCTTGTCCCGGAACATGACCTTGACGGCCAGCAGCAGTACCGCCGCTCCGGAGGCGGTCAGCGTTTGCAGTAAAAAAGTCCAAATGTCGGTCATAATATCCTCCAATCCAGCCCAGACCATCAGCGAACGAAAGTCCTTTTTCGGTTCCATTTTCTTTCAAGAAAATGGAACTAGACCTCCATCTCGTCCAGAAGGCGGCGCAGCTCGTCCCGCTCCCGGGAGGAAATGGGTTTCTCCTTCAAAAAGGCGGCCACCAAATCCCCGGTGGCCCCCCGGTAAACCTGCTGCAAAAAGCTGTCCCGGGCCTGGGCCTGACAGTCTTCCCGGCTCAGCGCCGCCCGGTACAGCCGGGGATAGCCCTCCTTGTTGATGGAAACCAGTCCCTTTGCCTCCATCCGGGTCAGATAGGTGAGCACCGTGTTCCGGTTCCACCCCGTGTCCTTTTGCAGGGCCAGAGTCAGTTCCCCCAGCGCGGCCCCGCCTGTGTCCCACAGCACCCCCAGCACCAGCCATTCCCGGTCCGACAATTTTACCATTGCGGTTACCTCCTACAACTGTAGTCTTTTTGCTATACTACACCTGTAGGAGGCTGTTGTCAAGCCCATTCTCACGGTACAAAAAACGCCCGCCCCGGCGGGTCCCGGGACGGGCGGCGTTATGTTCAGGTTGCCTTTGCGATTTTGAGGTATTTCTTCTGATAGAAGTCCAGCCACTTGCGGAACTCCGGCTGGTCGCCCTGACGCACACCCCGGGCGTAGTTATGGAACTGGAGGTCGGCATACCGCAGTTCCAGCACGGCCAAAGCCACGTTGGAGCAGTGGGCGGCCACACGCTCAAAGTTGTTGATGAGGTCGTTGATGATAAAGCCCAGCTCCAGGGTGCACACACCGCTTTGCAGCCGCCGGATGTGCCGCAGCTTCATGCCCTCCAGCATGGTGCTGATGACCTCCTCCAGGGGTTCCACCCGGAGAGCCACGTCTATGTCCTCCTGGACCAGCGCCTGCTGGGCCAGCGAGACGATCTCCTGCACCGCGCTGGCCGACCGGTTCATGTCCTCCAGCCCGTCGGGAGAGAAGGATACCCCCTTAGCGTCCATCTCCTTGGCCAGCTCGGCCAGGTTCACCGCGTGGTCGGAGATTCGCTCCAGATCGGTGAGGCAGTGGAGATAGTGGGAGCTGACCAGGGTCTCCCGCTCGTTGAGCCCCCGGCTGTTCAAATGGAACAGGTAGTTGCCCAGCTTGTCCTCATAGCGGTCCACCACGTTCTCCCGCCCCAGGATCTTCTCATACTTCTCCCCGCTGAAATCGGTGAACAGCTCCACGGAGCGGTTCAGGTTTTTCGTCGCGGCGGAGGCCATCCGCACCACGGTGCGGCCGCTCTGCTCCAGGGCCAGAGGCGGGTAGTCCAGGAAGCGCTCATCCAGCAGGTTCTCCTCAAACTCCTCATCGTCCTCGGAGCGCTTTTCCTTGATGGTCAGCATAGCCAGCCGCACCAGCAGCCCGGTAAAGGGCAGCTGAACCAGAGTAGCGCCCACCTTGAACACGGTGTTGAATGCCGCAATGCCGGAGGCGGAGGCGGGCAGGTCCATAAAGCCAAAGTTCATAAATGCGTTGGCCAGATAGAAGGGCACCATGAACAGCAGCGAGCCCACGATATTAAAGTAAAGGTAGATCACGGCGGTGCGCTTGCCGTTGGGATTGGCCCCGATGGCGGACAGCAGCACCGGCACACACGCGCCGATACACATGCCCAGTACCATGGGGATGGCCACCTCGTAGCTGATGGCCCCGGTGATGGACAGCGCCTGTAAAATACCGATGGAAGCGGAGGAGGACTGAATCACCGCCGTCACCAAAAGGCCGATAACCAGGGACACCACCGGGTTGGAGGCGGCGGAGATGAAGTCCAGAAACGCCTCATTGGTTTTCAGCGGATCCATGGCGGAGCTCATGGTCTGCATCCCGCTCATGAGTACGGAAAAGGCCAGCAGGATCAGACCTACATTTTTCTGCCCCTGCTTCCGGCAGAAAAAGTACAGGATAATGCCCAAAAACGCGATAAACGCAAACACAGTGGCGGAGGAGAAGCCGCCCTCTCCCTGCACGCCCGCCAAGGTCAGCACCCAGCCGGTGGCGGTGGTGCCCACGTTGGCGCCCATGATGATGCCAACGGCGCTGGACAGCTGCATAATGCCCGAGTTGACGAAGCCCACCACCATGACCGTGGTGGCGGAGGAGGACTGGATCACCGCCGTCACCAGCGCCCCCAGCAGCACGCCCTTGATGGGGTTGGAGGTCAGCTTGCCCAGGATGGTCTCCAGCTTACTGCCCGCCACCTTTTTCAGGCCGTCCCCCAACAGGGTCATGCCGAACAGGAAAAAGGCCAGGCCGCCCAACAGTGAGATGATGTCCGCAATACCCATGCGCTTGATTCCTTCCCGCGGGTCCTGCCCGCTTTTTGGCAAACTATCGCAATTGTAAACATAAACATTGTATCATACTTTAACAAAGATTTCTCGTCTTTTTTTAATTTCTCAAAAGATGTCGAAAAAATTCTCTTTATAAGGCGAATTTTGGACAAAACAGAAAAATCGGGCAGGGCTGCCCGATTTTTATTGCAATGCGCAAAAGCAGCCCCTGCGCGGGCCCGACAACCGGGCCGCGCAGGGGAAGGAAAACTATAATCATGACCGGGCCGCAGACCACTCAGCGCCGGCCACCGCCGCCGCCGGAACGGCCGCCGCCAAAGGAGCGCCCGCCGCCGCCAAAGGAGCGTCCGCCGCCGAAAGACCCGCCGGGACGGGGGCCCGCAGAGGGACGCCCGCCGCCGAAGGACCCGCCGGGACGGGGGCCCGCAGAGGGACGTCCGCCGCCGAAGGACCCGCCGGGACGGGGGCCTGGGGAGGGACGCCCGCCGCCAAAGGGACCGCCGGGACGGGGCCCGGGCCCAGGACCAGGGCGCGGGCCGCCGGGTCCGGGACCAAAGCCGGGTCCGGGACCAAAGCCGGGTCCGGGACCAAAGCCGGGGCCGGGACCAAACCCAGGACCGGGGCCAAATCCGGGACCCCGCGGAGGCCGGGGCGGGCGCGGAGGCCGGGGCCGGAAGAAATAGAAGGGCCGGTAAACATAGTTGGGTCCGTAGTAGCCGCTATGATAGCGCCGCCGGTGGGAACCCTCCATCGCCAGCAGCAGAATCACCGCCAGTACGATAATAATCAACGCGTCCATGAAACAGCCTCCTTTCTCAAGTCAGCCGAAATAGCTTCCATACCAGGCCTCCAGGGCCTCGGTAAGGCTGAGCACAGCGTCGCCGTAATTGCCTCGGGCAAACCAATACTCCAAATACTCGTTGGCGTAGTCGGTGCAGTCCGCATCGGTGAAATCCCGGCGCAGGTCGTTGCCCTGAATCAGCCAATAGTTGTCGCCGCTGATATCCAGTGCCACGATCATATCATAACCGCCCAGGCCCATCTCCTCGGCCCGCTTCATGGCGTATTGGTCCAGGTCGTCCCTGCCGTAGTTGCAGGTGACCACGCCAATGGTGACATTATAATTGTTCCACAGCCGCTCGTTGCGCTGGTCCAGCTCCCTGAGCGTCCTGTCGGACAGCACGTCGGCGTTGTCCAACAGGAATTGGCCGCCCTCCCAGTGGTAGGAATCGCCGTAGTCGGGGGCGGGGGCCGGCTCCCTTGTCCCGGCCATGGGGGCCCTGGCGTAGCCGATGCCGATGGCGCACAGGACCATCACGCCGGTGATGGCCCAGGCCACGCCCTGCTTTTTCAGGAATCCGCCGCCCTTGACGCTGGCAAAGCCCAGAATAGCGCCCGCGATGGCCACCGCAAGAACGACCAGCACAAACTCATTCACCGCGAATATACCTAAATTCATTCGGTCAACCTCTTAATTCCAGCAGCTTCTGCTTCAGCTCACCCTCAATGCGGCCCAGCTCCAGCTCGGCCTCCTTGCGCTTCTGGGCCCCGTCCTTCTGGATCTGCATCACCTCGTCCAGCGTGGAGATCAGCTGCTGGTTGGTATGCTGGAGGGTCTCGATGTCCACGATGGACCGCTCCGCCTCCTTGGCCGTCTCAATGGTGCCCATGCGCAGCATCTCCGCGTTCTTTTTCAGCAGGTCGTTGGTCATGTTGGTGACGGCGGCCTGAGCGGCGGTGGCCTGACGGGAGTGCTCCAGCCCCAGGGCCAGCACCATCTGGCTCTTCCACAGGGGGATGGTGTTCACCAGGGAGGACTGAATCTTTTCCAACATCAGCGTATCGTTGTTCTGGATCATCCGGGTCTGGGGGCCCATCTGGATGGAGACCATCCGGGTGAGTTCCAGGTCGTGGAGCTTCTTCTCAAACCGGTTGCACAAATTGGCGTAGTCGTTGTATTTCTGCGCGTCCTCCTGGGCGCCGGAGGCGGCGGCCTGCCTGCGCATCTCCTCCAGCGTCTCGTTCCGGGCCTTCATCAGCGCCTTTTTGCCCGCCAGGATATACATGGTGAGCTCCTTATAATACTTCGTGTTCAGCTCATACATCTGGTCCAGCATGGCGATGTCCTTCATCAGCGTGACCTGATGGCCCTCCAAAATGGAGGCGATCTTGTCCACGTTGACCTCCGCCTTGTCATAGCTGGCCTTCATTGCGGTGAGCTCGTTCTTTTTCTTCTGGAAGAACCCGGCGATGCCCTTCTTCTCCGGCTGGCCGAAGGTTTTGAGCTCCACCACCAGGGAGGACAGGGCGTCGCCAATCTGGCCCAAATCCTTGGTGCGCACGTTGTTCAGAGCGTTCTCGGAGAACCCGGCGATGTTCTTCTGAGCCGCCGCGCCGTATTGCAGCACCTGGGTGGAGTCGGTGATATCGATCTTCTCGGCGAAGTCGTTGACCACCTTCCGCTCCGCCTCGGTGAGCTGGCTTTCGTCCAGCTGGATGGCCTGGGCGTCCCGGGCGGCCTGAACGGCGGCGGCGTCATCGGGACTGATGGTATTTTCCAGCGTCAGGGAGGGGGCCTCCGGCGCGGCGGGGACGGTTGCGTCAGCCGCCTGAGCGGCGGCGGCCCCGCTGGGGTCCAGGGTCAGCTCGGGCATTGTGTTCAGTTCATCACTCATGGTTCTTCTCCTCCGAATCTTGATATGGGTCGTCGTCAAACAGTACCGGGTTGTCCGAGAATTTGGGCGGAGCGTCAAAGGGGTCCTGTCTGATCTCCTCCCGCATTTTGTGATGGGTTTTCCAGAAATTGGCGGCTGTCAGCGTGCTCAGCACCAGCAGGAGCAGCAAAAGCAGGTTGAATTCCGCCAGCCGCCGCACAAACGCCACTGCGACGGAGGCTGCGGCCAGGGTCCAGACCACGGCCAGCACCCGGTAGCCCTTTTTTGGTATCATCTTTTTCATTCCGCTCTCCTCACTGGCCGCCCAGGGTCATGCCGCCCAGGCCTTCCTGGGCCAGCATCTGCTCCATGACCTTGATTTCGGCGGACACGTCCATGGCCTCCTGGCCGTACAGGTCGTCCAGCTGCCGGCTGAAGGCGGTGCACACGGTGTCCAGCATGTCCTCGATTTTACCCTTGGTGCCGTCGATGTTGGCCCCGGACACGCCGGCGGAATCCATCCGGTCGTAGGCGTTGAGCAGCTTCAAGGTGGTGGGCAGGTAATAGTTCATAAATTTGCGGATTTGAGGCAGCTTGGCGGGCTTGGCCACCACGGCGTCGATGATCTTCCCGGTGGTGGTCTCCAGATGGGTGATCTGGGCGGAAATCTTCACGTCCTTGATGGAGTCGTTGAGCCGCCGCATTTCGGATACGGCCCGGTCCCGCTCCACCAGCAGGGCGTCGATCTCGGGGTCTCCGGTGGACTTGGGCTTTTCCGCCTTGGGCCGGGGCTCCGGCCGGGGAACGTCCTGGGCCGCGTTCTGCGCCTCATAGCCCCGGTCGGGGAAAATCATTTTGCCCACATAATAGACCACCAGGGAGGCCAGCGCCGCCATGACATAATGGGCGGGGCGGTACAGCGGCAGGCACAAGATCCACGCCCACACCAGCCAGGTCAGCCCCACAAAATAGACGGGCAGCACGCTGCGCTTTTTCACATAGGCCACGGCTTTTGTCCCCTTTCCGAATATCTGGCTCCTATTCTACTCCCCGGACGAGCCCCCTGTCAAGAAGAAGGGGGCCCAGACGGTTGACTTTAACAATTTCTTCATGTAAAATGGATTGCTGAATTTCATAAAAATAAGGGAGTCCTTCCAAATGATGACGTTAGACGATTTCCGCGCCGCCCGAAAAATCCTGGACGGTGTACTCCACCGCACTGATTTAATGTACAGTCCCTTTTTCTCCAAATCCACCGGCAACCACGTTTACATTAAGCCGGAAAATATGCAGGTCACAGGGGCTTACAAAATTCGGGGCGCTTTTTTCAAATGCTCCACCCTCACCGAGGAGGAGAAGGCCAAGGGCCTGGTCACCGCCTCCGCAGGCAACCACGCCCAGGGCGTGGCCTACGCCGCCCAGGCGGCGGGGGCGCCCGCCACCATCGTCATGCCCACCACCACCCCGCTGGTGAAGGTGAACAACACCAAGGATTACGGCGCGAAGGTGGTGCTTCACGGCGAGACCTTTGACGACGCGGCGGCCCTGGCCGCCCAGCTCAGCCAGGAGGAGGGGCTGACCTACGTCCACCCGTTCAATGACCTGACCGTATCCACCGGCCAGGGCACCATCGCCTATGAGATTTTCAAGGACTTGCCCGACGTGGACGTGATTTTGACGCCCATCGGCGGCGGCGGGCTGGCGGCGGGCGTGTCCACCTTAGCCAAGCTGCTCAACCCCTCGGTGCGGGTCATCGGGGTGGAGCCCTCCGGGGCGGCCTCCATGAAGGCCAGCCTGGAGGCGGGCCATGTGGTCACGGTGGACCCCATCAGCACCATTGCCGACGGTGTGGCGGTCAAAACTCCCGGCGACCAGGTGTTTCCCTACATCCAAAAGAACCTGGACGGGGTCATCACCATCGACGACGACGAGCTGGTGGACGCCTTCCTGGACGTGATGGAAAAGCACAAAATGGTGGTGGAAAACGCCGGACTGCTCACCATCGCGGCCCTGAAGCACCTGGACTGCCAGGGACAGAACGTGGTCAGCGTGCTGTCCGGCGGCAATATGGACGTGATTACCATTTCCTCCCTGGTCCAGCACGGGCTCATTAACCGGGGACGCATTTTCACCTTCTCGGTGCAGCTGCCCGACCGCCCCGGCGAACTGCTGCGCATTGCCGACCTGGTGGCCCGTCAAAACGGCAACATCATCAAGCTGGACCACAACCAGTTCGTCAATATCAACCGTCAGGCAGGGGTGGAGCTGAAGGTCACGCTGGAGGCCTTCGGACTCAACCACAAGGCGGAAATCATCAACGCCCTGCGCCAGGCGGGCTATCAGGTCCGGGAGGTGCCCCTCAGCGGCACCTTCACTGGCTGAGCGGGGGACAAGCATGAAGAAAAAACGCCCGCAATCGATGTGGCATTCGTCGCGGCGGCGCTTCACGAGGAAGAAAGGCTCCCCTCAAAAAACGCGCAACTCCCCCCGCCGCCGCAACGGCGGCAGCGGGGGGTATTCAGGTGCGGCGCGCCGTCCAGGCGTCTGGGCCGGGCGCGAGCGGGGGCGAGGGGGAACCGCCCGGCCGACCCTGGCGGCGACCTCCGCGTGCTCTATCTTATGTGGACGGCAGGCGGCGGGTGTGCCCCATATCCGCCGGAGTGGGGGCCTGTCCGCGTGACAAATTCACAGATAAAGGGGTAAAAATCATGGTCAAAGTGTCGCCCTCTATTCTTTCCGCAGATTTTTGCAATTTGGAGCGGGACATCCGGCGGGTGTCCGCCGCCGACTGGCTCCATGTGGACGTGATGGACGGCATGTTCGTCCCCAACATCACCATCGGCGTACCGGTGGTGCAGTCTATCCGGAAGCATACGGATATGTTTCTCGACGTTCATTTGATGATTGACAAGCCGGTGCGCTATGTTGACGGTTTCTGCAAGGCGGGGGCGGACCTGCTGTGTATCCACCTGGAGGCGGACCACCCCGCCCGGATCGCCGACGCCCTCCGGGCCATGGAGGCCAACGGGGTGAAAAAGGCGGTGGCCCTGCGGCCCATCACGTCGGCCAAGGCCGTTCTGCCCTACATCGAACAGCTTGACATGGTGCTGGTCATGACGGTGGAGCCCGGTTTCGGCGGCCAGAAGTTTATGGAGTCCCAGCTGGACACCATCCGGGAGGTCCGGGCCATTATCGACCGGTACAATCCCGCCTGCGAGCTGGAGGTGGACGGCGGGGTGGGCCCCGCCAACGCCCAAACGGTGATCGACGCCGGGGCCACGGTGCTGGTGGCAGGTTCGGCGGTGTACGGCGCGGAGGACCCGGCGGCGGCCATCCAAAAGTTGCGGGAGGCAAGATAATATCATGAAAACTTACAAGGTTTTGATTGCAAAAGACCCGGAGGACGCGGAAAAGCAAATGAACCAAATGGCATCCCAGGGCTGGGGCGTAAAGGCCGTGACCCATTGGGAGACCGCCATGGCCCACCGTCTGGCGATTACCTTTGAGAAGGATGCGTAATTATCTTTGGAGGATTTGACATGGACTACTTTCCCGCCGCCCTGGAAAATTTAGTGGAGCAGTTCGCCAAGCTGCCCGGCGTGGGCCGCAAGAGCGCCCAGCGGCTGGCCTTTTATATCCTGGACCAGCCGGAGCAGACCGCCCGGGACTTCGCCGCCGCCCTGCTGGACGCGAAAAAAAGCATCGGCTGCTGCCCCGTGTGCCAGAACCTCACCGACGGGGACGGTAAATGCGCCCTGTGCGCCTCCTCCAAGCGGGACCACAGCGTGGTGTGCGTGGTGGCCGACCCCAAGGATGTGATGGCTATGGAGCGTTCCCGGGAGTACAGCGGGGTGTACCACGTCCTCCACGGGGTGATCTCCCCCATGAACCACGTGGGGCCTGACGAGCTGCGCATCCAGCAGCTGGTGGCGCGGGTGTCCGCCGGGGGCGTGGAGGAGGTCATCATGGCCACCAACCCGGACACCGAGGGGGAGACCACCGCCATGTACCTCAGCCGCCTGCTCAAGCCCTTCGGGGTGCGCACCACCCGGCTGGCCTACGGCATCCCGGTGGGCAGCCACTTAGAATTCGCCGACGACGCCACCCTCATGCGGGCGCTGGAGGGCCGGCAGGAAATATAGGGGCCCCCGCAAAGCCGTCCTTCAGGCTTTGTGGGGAGAGGAGGCGCAAGGGAGCGAGTGCAGCTTTCGCCGCAGGCGGAAGCGGAGCACAGCGGACTTTGCGCCGACGAGCGGGCGCTGGAGGGCCGGCGGGAGATCTGACAGTAAAGGAGAGCGGTCATCATGGAAAAATGGCTGTATGTGATGTTCATCGAAAAGACCAAGACCTATAACCGGCTGACCAAGGCCACCGTGGAGCGCCACGTGGCCAACATCAGGGCCCTGGACGAGGAGGGGCGGTTGGAGCTGTGCGGGGTGTTCAAGGGCTATCCCGGCGTGGCGGGGATGTATATCCTGCGGGCCGGGAGCTATGAGGAGGCCGAGGAGCTGTGCAAGCGGGAGCCCCTGGTGGTGGAGGGCTTCGCCGCCTACAAGCTGAAGGCTCTCCAGGTGGCCGACCGGGAGAACGATTACCTGCTGTGACCAGGAATGCCGTGACTTGACACATTTTTAACAAAAACAGGGCGCAGAAACGGAAAATTTTCCGTTTCTGCGCTTTTCCTCTTCCCTTTTGCGGAGACCTGTGGCATAATAGCGGCATACAAAAATACCCAACCAAAGGAGGACGCGCCATGAAGCCTACCACCGCCTTTTCCTCGGAACGGCTTGACTATCTCAAGCTCCTGTCCCGGCAATATCCCAATGTCCAGTCCGCCTGCACTGAAATCATCAACCTGCGGGCCATCCAGAACCTGCCCAAGGGCACCGAGCACTTCCTGTCTGACGTTCACGGGGAGTTTGAGGCCTTTCAGCATATCCTCAACTCCGCCTCCGGCGTGGTCCGGGTGAAGATTGACGAGCTGCTGGGGGCCACCGTCCCCCGGTCCGACCGGGACCAGCTGGCCACCCTCATCTACTACCCCGAGGAGAAGCTGGAGGAGATCGAGCGGGAGTGCGACGACATGCGGGAGTGGTACCGCATCACCTTCCACCGGCTCATCGACCTGTGCTGCCTGGTCAGCGCCAAATACACCCGCTCCAAGGTGCGCAAGGCCATGCCGCCCGAGTACGCCTATATCATCGACGAGCTGATTCACACCCACTACGAGAAAAACGAGGCAGACAAGCGGGACTACTACGAGAACATCATCAACACCATCATCGACCTGGACCGGGCCTCCAATTTCCTCATCCAGCTGTGCGAGCTCATCAAACGGCTGGCGGTGGACCACCTGCACCTGGTGGGGGATATCTTCGACCGGGGCCCCGGCGCGGACGTCATCATGGACAGCCTGATGAAATACCACAGCGTGGATATCCAGTGGGGCAATCACGACATTTTGTGGATGGGCGCCGCCTCCGGCTCTCGGACCCTGGTGGCCACGGTGCTGGTCAACTCCCTGCGGTACAACAACCTGGAGGTCATTGAGACGGGCTACGGCATCTCCCTGCGGCCCCTGTCTGTGTTCGCCGACGAGTTCTACCGCAAATGCGACATCAGCCGCTTTGAGGTGAAAATCGCCAAGGAGGACGAGGACTCCGTCACCGAGCGGGATAAGCTGTTGTGCGCCCGGATGCACAAGGCCATCTCCATGATTCTGTTCAAGCTGGAGGGCCAAAAGCTCCGGCGCAACCCCGACTTCCTGATGGACGACCGGCTGCTGCTGGACAAGATCGACTATGAGACCAAAACCATCACCATCGACGGCAAGACCTATCCCATGCTGGACACCGACTTTCCCACCGTGGACCCCGCCGACCCCTACGCCCTCACCCCGGAGGAGGACACTCTCATCAACACCCTCACCCGGTCCTTCCGGCACAGCGAAAAGCTCCAGCGGCACGTTCGTTTTCTCTACTCCAAGGGAAGCCTGTACCGCATCTACAACGACAACCTGCTGTTCCACGGCTGCATCCCCATGCACGAGGACGGCTCCCTCATGCGCTTCTCCCTCATGGGCTGCGGGGGCCTGTCGGGCCGGGAATTCCTGGATTACGCCGACGTGGTGGCCCGCCGGGCCTATTACAACAAGGTGGGCTCCCCGGAGCGCCAGCAGGGCATGGATTTCCTGTGGTGGCTGTGGGCGGGCCGCAACAGCCCCATCTTCGGCCGGGACCGCATGACCACCTTTGAGCGCCGCTTCATCGCCGACGAGTCCACCCACGCGGAGAGCAAAAACGCCTACTACACGCTGTACAACGACCCGGCGGTGTGCGAGGGTATTTTGAAGGATTTCGGCCTGGAGGGCCCCCACTGCCACATCATCAACGGCCACGTCCCCGTGAAGTCCAAAAAGGGGGAGAGCCCCGTAAAGGGCGGCGGCAAGCTGATTGTCATCGACGGCGGGTTCTGCAAGGCGTACCAGAAAACCACCGGCATCGCCGGGTACACCCTGATTTACAACTCCAGCTGCTTCCGCCTGGTGGCCCACGAGCCCTTTGTGGGCCGGGCGGCAGCCATCCGCAAAAATTACGACATCGCCTCCACCACCCAGGTGTTCGAGCGGCTGGAGAGCCGGGCCATGATCCGCCAGACGGACATCGGCAGGCGGCTCCAGGGGCAGATCGAGGAGCTGATCGACCTGGTGGCTGCCTTCCGCAGCGGCGCCATTGTGGAAAGCCACAAGAGCTGAATTCTGCGGCAAATGCACATAAAACCGCCTGTCTGGGCTTCGGCAGGCGGTTTTATGCGGCTAAATCCATATTTTTTCACATTTTTCCACTATTTTGATACCGAATTGTAACCCTTTTTTTGCATACTTTTCCTTGCCCAAATCAACATATAGTGGTACAATATAAACGATTGCCGCTATGACTTGACGGTATCCCACTGGGCAATCAGCATTCAGTTCGCTCATGGAGGCATCGCGTCCGGCCCTGTGTTTCCTTGGCCGGTGCGGTCCCATGTTGGGAGGTTTTGTCGTATTATGGAAGGATCTACTCCGAAAACAAGTATCTCCGCAGGGCTCATTGCCGGGATCGCGGCGGCGGTGATCGCCGTGGCCGCCGTGGGCGGCTACTTCGGCCTGTGCGGCTGGGTTCAGGGCAACGACCAGTTATTGCCAGGCACGGTGGCGCGGGACGACAAGGGCGCGGCAGTCGACCTGGGCAAGCTCACCCGGGAGGAAGCCCTGGGCGCAGTTACCGAGGAAATGGACCAGCGGCTGGACAGCCGGACGCTCACCCTGTATTATGGCGAGGGCAAGCAGAAGGAATTTACCGGCGAGCTCATGACCTGCTCTCCCGAGGGCACCGTGGAGGTGGGCTTTACCGCCAAAGAGAGCATGCCCTTCTGGAAATTGGGCGCTGTCTGGCTGGGGCTGACTCAGGAGCCCGCCGATGTGCCCTTGTCCGCCGCCGCCTTCACTCCGGAGGGCGAGGCCCAGGCAAAACAGGTCATCCAGTCCATCGCCGACGAGCTGTATGTGGAACCGGTGGACTTCACCTATGAGCTGGACTCGGAGACCGTGACGGTCACGCCTGGCACCGACGGCCGGCAGGTGGACACCGGCGCGCTGCTCACTGCGGTGGAGGACGCTCTGGCGCAAGGGGCCACCGAGCTGACGGTAGAGCCCGAGACCGTCCCCAGCGCCGAGCTCAGCGGCCAGGTGCTCCACAATTTGGTGTATGTGGAGCCCAAGGCCGCCGGTGTGGATGAAAACGGCAAGCTCACCCCGGCGGTGATCGGCCTGTCCGTCAACGCCGAGGAGGCCCAGTCCTACCTGGACGCCGCCGAGCCCGGCCAGCCCGTCACCATCCCCCTGGAGTACACCCCGCCGGGGACCTCCGCCGACGAGTCCATGTACTATAAGGATCTGCTGGCCTCCGTCACCACCAACATGGACGGGGTGGCCAACCGCTCCTTCAACGTAAACCGGGCCGCCGAATTCTGCAACGGCAAGGTGATCCAGCCCGGGGAGGTGTTCTCCTATATCGGCACCATCGGCGACCCCAGCTCCCGCAACGGCTACAAACCCAGCACCGGCTACCAGAACGGCGAAACCGTGGCCATGGACGGCGGCGGCGTGTGCCAGGTGTCCTCCTCCCTGTACTACTGTGCGGTGTACTCCAACCTGGAGATTGTAAAACGGGCCTGCCACGCGTTTTCCACCGGCTATATTCCCAATGGGCTGGACGCCACGATATACTACCCCTCTCTGGACTTCAAATTCCGCAACAGCACCGGCTTCCCCATTAAAATCGTGGCCTATACCGAGGGCGGGGCATACGGCAAGCTGACGGTGCAGTTCTACGGCAGCAACCCAGACGGCATTAAGGTGGAGACCCAGCGGTATACCCAGTCCTCCACCGGCTGGACCACCGTCTATGAGCCGGACGAGACCATTCCCCAGGGCACCACCAAGGTGAAGACCACCCCCTACACCGGCTACGTGGTGGACGTGTACCGCTGTGTGTACGACGCCGGCGGCAACCTGCTCTCCCGCACCTATGAGAACCACAGCACCTACGCCAAGCGGGACAAGGTGATTCTCTACAACCCCCTGGACTCCGGCCCCTGGGGCGCGGGCACCGCTGAGCCGCCCGCCGTCACCGATCCTCCCATTGATCCCAATCCCGGCGTGGACCCCACGCCCGGCGTCGATCCCAACCCCGGTGTGGACCCCGGTCCCAGCGTCGATCCCGGTCCCAGCGTTGATCCCGGTCCCTCCACAGACCCCGGCCCGGTTACTGAGCCCACGCCGGAGCCGCCTCCCACCCAGTATGTTGATCTGCCTCCTGTGAGCGTCACGCCGCCGCCCTGGCTGGACTTTGGCGACGAAACGGGGGAATAAGCGATGTTCCACGGCTTTTCCCAGGAGACGGTGGACTTCATGTGGGGCATCCGTTTCAACAACGAAAAAAGCTGGTTTGAGCTCCACAAGGCGGACTATCAGAGCTATTTTCTCACCCCAATGAAGGAACTGGGCGCTCAGGTGCAAAGCGCCCTACTGGACCGCTTCCCCCAAAGCGGGCTCAACCTCAAAATTTCCCGCATCTACCGGGACGCCCGTCGGCTGTTCGGCCGGGGGCCCTACAAGGATCATCTTTGGCTGTCCCTGTTCCGCTTTGGCAATGAGTCCGGCGGAGACCATCCGGTGCTCTGGTTCGAGCTGGCCCCCGACGGCTGGAGCTGCGGTATGGGCTTCTGGGCCGCTCAGGCGGCGGTGATGGAAAAGCACCGGGCCCGGATTGACCGGGACCCCAAGCCCCTGCTCAAGCTGCAGCGCAGGCTGGCAAAGCAGGAGGAATTTGTGCTGGAGGGCCCGTCCTATAAGCGGCAGAAGCCCTGCGCAGAATCAGAGCTGGCCGAATGGTACAACAAAAAGTCCTTCTCTCTGGGCCACGAGGAGGAGCTCAGCGAATTCATCTACACGCCTGCGCTGGCCGACCGCCTGGTGGAGGGGTTCTCCTTTCTCATGCCGTATTACGACTATTTTTCCACTCTCTGGGCGGACCCGGACCCCAGGGAAAGCACATAACGCAAACGGACCGAGGGCAATGGCCCTCGGTCCGTTCAGCTTGTCGAAAAGTCTGCCTTGCGGCAGATTTCTTTATATCTATAATAAAATGAAGCAGGATGAGAAAAATGATGAAACATGGGGAGGAGGGCCGTACGGCCCTCCTCCCCGCTGATTGCTGTTCCCCCCCTGAAGTGTTGGAGAAAACGGCCACATGACCGGCTCTTACAGCTGCTGGGGTTTTAAGACACCAGGTCCAGGCGGGGGATCAGCAGCGCCTTTTCCAGGGGGTAGATCTCCACCAGCAGCTTGGCGATGGCCGCCCGGTCGATGTAGGCCCCGGGCTGGAGGTAGCCGTTGCTGCCGCCCACGATGCCCAGCGACACCAGGGTCTGAATATGGGGCGAGGCCCAGCTGCTCACCGACGAGGCGTCGGGGAAGCGGGACAGGTCCGCGCTCTGGGAGGCGGCCAGCACCCGGCCCAGGAAAGTCATGGTCTCCTCCCGGGTGACATAGCTGTTCACGTCGGCGTACAGCTTGCCGCCGTTATTGCTGCCCTTGAGCACTCCCAGGGTGTACATGGCCTGGACATAGTTGTGGGCCCAGTTGGGGATGGTGGTGTTGTCGGCAAAGGGCAGCTCCACGGTGTAGTAGGCGGACTCGTCCACCCCCAGCACCCGGGTGAGGAAGGCCAGCAGCTCGGCGCGGGTCAGCCGGTTGTCGGGGCAGTACAGCGCCGTTCCGTCCGCCTGGCCATAGCCGGTGGTCAGGCCCAGCTGGTACATCTCCACCACATAGTTTTCGCTCCAGTGGCCGGAAATGTCGGTGAAGGGAACGTTAGCGCTGATCTTTACAGGGATGGTGACGGACTTGCCGCCGGCGGACACGGTGATATTGCCCTCAGCGGACTTACCCGCCGCCGTAAAGCGGCCGGCCTGATCGATGGCGCCGATGGCCGGGTCGGCGGTCCAGGAGACGTTCTCATCGTCCATGGCCACCGACAGGTTCCACCAGGAGCCCGTGGCGTTCAGGTCCACCTGCTCGCCGGGCGTCAGGTTCAGGGCGGTGACCCGGGCGTTGTTGTCCGCACGGCTGACGATCAGCGCGGACAGCTGGTCCACCACTTCCACCGTCAGGCCGCTGCCGGAGCCTGCGGAGATGGTGTAGGTGCCCGGCGTGGCCCCGGCGCTATATACTCCGTTGCTCACCGAGCCGCCGGTGGCGCTCAGGTCCACATAGGTCTGCTCCACAGCCTGTCCGGTGCTGTCATAGGCGCTGGCGGACACGGGGAGCTTGGCCCCGGCCAGCACCACCCGGTGCTGTGCGGTGACATAGGCGCCGGGCTCCATGATGTCCGCGCCGGCCGCGCTCACCAGAGCGATGGTGTTGTTCACCCGCCGCCCCGTCTCGGAGGGCTGGTTCACCACGGCAAAGCCGCTGCTGCCCGGCAAAGTGGCTCCCAGCGTGGTGGAGCCGCCGCCGTCCAGGGCCACGGCGGACACACAGCCCAGCTCCTGGAGGCGTTGGGCCACCTGGGCGTAGCTGGCTCCTACGGAGTAGCCGCTCTGGCGGCCGTCGATGGTGTAGAATACGGCGGCGCCGTCCGCCTTCACGCCCACGGCGGTGTAGGGGTTGGCGGAGGTGGACAGGCCGTCCGCAATCTGGCCGCCGCGCAGCAGGGTGTGCAGGCCGCTGATGCCGTAGGCGGCGTCCGCCCATTGGGCGCTGGCACCGCTGGTGGTGATGGTCACCTGGCTGCCCACGGTCATGCCCCGCAGGGCGGTGAGCAGGTCGGCGTTGGCGTGGTCCTCACCGTAGAGCATATAGCAGCCCTCGGGGATGTTGCCGTTGAAGGTCACGCCCTCCACGGCGGTGTCGGTGACGGACAGCACCTCAAAGGTCATGGCGCCGTTCATTTTCATCCCGTCCTGCCCCACGGGGCGCAGAATGGCGGAGACGCTGGTCCCGTGGCTGGACACCCGGGAGGAGAAATCCTTATTATAGAGGTACAGGCCGCCCAGGAAGTTGGCGTTGCGGTAGGCGTTGAACCCGGACACGGCGAAGGTCCGGGGAACGGGGACAGTCACCGGGGGCAGATCGGGCACGGGAGTGGGCTGGGCATTGGGGTCGGCCTCCGTTCCCGGCTCGGGCTGGGGAATCGTCTGGGGGGCCGTCTCTATAGACGTCCAGGAGGCGGACATGACGGGCTTGCTCTCGTCGATGAACACCTTGCCGTCATTGGTGAAGCCCAGCAGGGTGTAGTTGGCCACGTCCAGGGAGCGAAGCACACCGTCGGTCATCAGCATTCCCACAATGGTGCCGTCGGTGTTGAAAAAGCCGCCGTTGATGGCCGCGGCCACCCGGTAGCCCTGGCTCTCCAGTTGAGCCGCGGCGGTGGTCACCGTGTTGGTGCTGGCCACATAGGTCCCGCTGAACACCACCGGCTTTACCGTAGTGTTGGGAGAATATGTAACATAGTGCTCTGTGCGCAGGTCGCTTTTGGACGCCGACCACAGGCTCTGGCTGGTAAGAGTGGTCCCGGTGCCCAGAGGTGTGGACCACTCGGACAGTTCCGTTCCCAGGGCGTAGGACGCCAGGGCGGGCTGGGCCAGCGCACACACCAGCGCCGCCGCCAGGGTCAGCGCGGCGCACCGTTTGCCGATTTTTTTCATAGGTTCCTCCTGTCTCGCGTGGGGCCGACGCCCCGGGTGTAAGTACGAAAAATCAAATTTTATGGTAGCACAAATGCTTCCATTTGTAAACGGGATTTATTTCCAGATGCGAAAAGGGGCGGCATCGGCCGCCCCTTGATCTCATGTGCTCTGGTCCTTTTTTGGCAGACGCCCGCCCCGGATCAGCTGCAGTGTATCCGCCAGGGTCTCCACCTCCTGGACCTCCATCAGCTCGCCGATAAGCCGGTTGGATAAGAGGAAGCCCTCCGGGGTAAAATGCCAGCGGCGGCCCACCTGCTCCGCCCAGCCCTTCTGCTCGAACTCGGACAGCTTGGCCGCGATGGGGTCGAAGTTCATATAATACTCCCGGCGGTACTCCCACTCTTCAATGCCGTGGGTGGTGCGCAGACGGAGCATCAGATATTCGTTGCCCCGCTCCCGCCGGGGGATCTCGTCCATCTCGTCTACCAGCCTGCCGTCCCCCAGCACACCCCGGATATAGCCCTCCAGATCCTTGACAAAGGAGTACCGGCAGCCGCCGAAGTCGGAGTGGGCCGCCGCCCCCAATCCCACGTAGGGCCGTCCCATCCAGTATTTCAGGTTGTGCCGGGACTGGCAGCCCGTTTTGGAAAAGTTTGAGATCTCGTATTGCTCAAAGCCCGCCTGAGCCAGCCGCTTCACAGTCCACAGGTAGCGCTCGGCCTGCTCGTCGTCGCTGGGGAGCTCCTCACCCCGGGCCACGCGGCGGCCCAGAGGGGTGTCGGCCTCCACCGTCAGGCCGTAGCAGGACAGGTGCTCCGGCTCCAGAGCCAGCGCCGCCTCCACCGAGGCCCGCCAAGTCTTGTCGGTCTGGCAGGGCAGGCCGTAGATCAGGTCCAGATTGATATTTTTGATCTTGGCGTTCCGGGCGGCTTTCACCGCGTCCTCCACCTGCTGGTAGTTGTGGGGACGGTGCACCGCGGCCAGCTCCCGGTCGCAGGAGGACTGCATCCCCATGGACAACCGGTTCACACCCGCCCTGTGCAGGCGCTTGAGCATCTTTTCATTCACGCTGTCCGGGTTGGCCTCCAGGGTGAACTCCACGTCCTTGGACAGGCTGAACCGCTTTTTCACGGCGGAGATCAGCTCCAGCAGCCGCTTTTCCCCGTACCAGGTGGGGGTGCCGCCGCCGATGTAGACGCTGTTTACCACCTGCTTTTTGGCCCGGGGGGCGGTTTCCAGAAGCTGCTGAAGCAATGCCTTCTGATACTCGTTCATCCGGTCGTCCTGACCGGCCAGGGAGTAAAAGTCACAGTAATCGCACTTGCTCCGGCAAAACGGGATGTGCAGATACAGGCCCAGTGAGTTTTCCATGGTCGTCCCCCTCAAGGGCGGCGCAGACGGCGCTCTCCCTCAGTTTACAGACATTATACTCCATTTTTTCCAGAGATTCAATCCCCCTTGTTTCGGCAAAATTCCGCTCCGGACCGGGCCGAGGAGCAAAAAATAATTTTAATAATTATATTTCGTGGTTTTTAACTTGACGTAACAGGGCAAAAGTATTATACTATCAAGTAAGAAAGGTGGTGTTCCTATGGAACAGGCATTATATCACGATCCCTTTGACAGCCTCCCCCGCCGTCGGGAGCGTCCGGTGGAGAAGGGGCGGGACCCCTACGACGGGCTGCGGCCCTGGTCGGCCATCACCCATGGGATCGGGGCAGTGCTGGGTGTGCTGGCGGCGGTGGTGCTGACGGTGGGCGCGGCCCGGCTGGGGGATGTATGGAAGCTGGCATCCTTTGCCATCTACGGCCTGTCCATGACGGGGCTGTATACCGTTTCCACGCTGTACCACTGTGTGAACACGTCTGTGGCGGGACGGGTGGCCCTGCGGAAGCTGGACCACATCTCTATTTATTTCCTCATCGCCGGGTCCTATACTCCGGTGTGTCTCATCGCCCTGCGGGGGCCCTGGGGCTGGTCGCTGTTCGGCGTCATTTGGGCGCTGGCTATCGCGGGGTTGGTGATGAGTCTGACCTGGATCAACTGCCCCCGGGTGGTCACCTCCACCATCTATATCGCCATGGGCTGGCTGGCAGTGGTTGCCATCTATCCGTTGTGGCAGGCGCTGGGGCTGCGCGGTGTGGCGTGGCTGCTGGCCGGAGGCATTTTGTACACTGTGGGCGGCGTGCTGTACGCGCTGAAGTGGCCGGGGCGGGACAATCCCCGGTTTGGCTGCCATGAGGTGTTCCATGTGTTCATTCTGCTGGGGTCCATCGCCCACTTTGTCATGATGTACCGGGTGTTGCTGCCGCTGTGAGATTGTGAAGCCGGCTGAGCAAAAGCGGTTTGATTGACCTGAAAAACGCGCGCCGCCTGCTCCGGCCCGCGCAGCAGCCCGGCCCAGGATGGGCCGGGCTGTTTGATTGGCTCAGTATTCCCGCCTGAGCTCGTTTTCCGCCACGCCGTAGGCCTCCATAAACTCCTGAAGGTCGGCGTCGGAGCGGATGAGCATGATTTCAAAAAATTTCCCCGTGGCCTCGTCCTTGAACCCGGCAGTCTGCTCGCCGGTGCAGATGCTGGTGCGGAGCACCGGCGCCTTTCCTGTCTTGTCGTAGGCGGCGGGACTTCTTTTACGCCGGAAAAACATAGCGCTCTCCTCCTTTTGGCTGGTCCGTTTCCTGCCCTATCGTATAGCGCCTCTGGAAAAATCAGGCAACTTCTTTAAAAGCTCCTTAAAAGTGTGGAAGCGGCCTTGAAAACCCCAGTCTGGTTGTTGTAATATATAGCCATGATTGAACTGGGAAAGGGCGGCGGCCATATGAACAAGGAATTCCTCAAAAAGATATTTTTCAAATCACTTACGGGCTTTCTCTCCCTTGCGCTGGCGATTCTGCTGTTTTTCTGCATCCAGCGCATGGATCAGCTGCGCTACGCCTTACGCTGGCTTCTGGGGGTGCTCACCCCCTTTGTCTACGGCGGCGCGATGGCCTACCTGCTGAAAACCCCCTGCGGCTTTCTGGAGGGAAAAATTGAGGAGGCCCTGCCGGAGAAGCATAAAAAACGGGCCAACGTGCTCAGTGTGGTGGCGGTACTGCTCATCAGCGCGCTGCTGATCTACCTGCTGCTGAATATGGTGATTCCAGAAATGGTCAGCAGCATTGTCGCATTGGCGGTGGCGGTGCCGCCGAAGGCGCAGGAGTTCGCTAACTGGGTGGTGGGTCATCTGGAGGGCAACGAGCTGCTGCAAAATTACGTAAACAACGCTTTCACCAACATGGAGGGCTGGCTGAGGAACTGGGCCAACACCGAGCTGCTGCCCACCGTGCAGAACATGATGGGCGGAGCGGTTACAGCGGTGAGCTCGGTGTTTACCGTGCTGAAAAACATCATACTGGGCGTTATCATTTGTATCTATCTGCTGGTAGGGCGCAAAAAATTCGCCAAGCATGGAACTGCGCTGGTTTACGCCCTGTTCAAGCCGGAGCGGGCAGATGCCATGCTCAAGGAGTTCGCCTTTATCGACAGAACCTTTGTGGGCTTTTTTGGCGGGAAAATTCTGGACAGCGCCATTGTGGGCCTGATTTGCTATGCCTTCTGCGTGGTTATGACGGTTGTGGCGGGCTTCCAGAACGCGGTGCTGATCAGCGTCATCATCGGCGTCACCAACGTGATTCCCTACTTTGGGCCCTTCATCGGAGCCGTCCCCGCCGCTCTGCTGATTTTGATTTCCAGCCCCCGCAACTGCCTTATTTTTCTAATTTTTATCGTCATTTTACAGCAGTTTGACGGCAATATTCTGGGGCCGAAGCTGCTGGCGGGCAGCGTGGGGCTGACCGGCTTCTGGGTGCTGTTTGCCATCACGGTGTTCCAAGGGCTGTTCGGCTTTATGGGAATTCTGGTAGGGGTGCCGGTGTTCGCCGTCATCTACGACCTGGTGCGGCGGTGGATCGTGGCCGGGCTGCGCAGGCATGACAAGCTGGATATTCTGGAATAGCGGTAAATAAAACAGCGGACGGTCTCCGTAGAGGCCGTCCGCTGTTTCATGCTCAGCGGCTGTAGCTCAGCTGGTTCTTGAGCCGGAATTTTCTGGTCTGGTCCTCCAGCAGATGGACCTGCTCGAACAGCTCGGAGCTGACGGCGGCGGACTCCTCGCTGCTGGCGGAGTTAGTCTGCACCACGGAGGAAATCTGACCGATGCCCTCGGAGACCTGGGACAGGGATTCCGCCTCCTCGGCAATGGCGTCGGAGATGGCGCTGATGGCCTTGTTGGACTGCACCACCAGCTCCAGCGCCTTTTTCAGCGAGCTGGATACCTCGTCCACAATTTGGGTGCCCTGGTTGACGGCCTGGACGGAATTTTCAATCAGCCCCTTGGTGGCCTTTGCGGCCTCGTCGGACTTGGAGGCCAGGCTGCGCACCTCGTCGGCCACCACGGCAAAGCCCTTGCCCGCAGACCCTGCCCGGGCGGCCTCCACGGCGGCGTTCAGGGCCAGGATGTTGGTCTGGAAGGCGATGTCCTCAATGGTGGAGATGATTCGGCCGATTTGCTGGGAGGCGTCGGAGATGTTCCCCATGGCGGACACCATCTGCTCCATCTGCTGGCTGCTCAGCGACACCTGCTGGCTGGTGAGGCGGGCGCTGTCCTGGGCGTCGGCGGCGGCCTGGGCGTTGCGCCCAGCGCTCTTGGACAGGTCGTCTACCGTGGCATACACCTCTTGCACCGCGCTGGCCTGCTCGGTGGCGCCCTGGGCCAGGGACTGGGCGCCGCTGGACAGCTGCTCGGCATGGCTGGACACCCGCTGCTCCGCCTGGACGATGTTCCCCAGGGCGTCGGACAGGGAGGCGGTAAAGAGATTCAGTGAGCCCTCAATGGACTGGAAGTCGCCGATATAATGGGCGGAGGTCTGAACGTCGAAGTTGCCGTTGGCCAGCTCACCCATCACCCGGTTGATGTCCTCTACGTACATGTGAATGCGTCCCACAGACTCTTCCAGGGTCTGGGCCAGCTGGCCCAGCTCGTTTTTGGAGGAGTACTCCAGATCGAGGTTGAGATGGCCCTCCTGAAGGGGATGGACCTTGCCGGTGATGAGGAGCAGGGGCTTGATGACATAGCCGAGAACGAATATCACCAGACTGATCAGGGCGATCAGGTTGAGCACCAGGCAGACCGCAGTGGAGCCGTGCATGATGGCAATGGTGCGGTTCATGCTGCCGGTGTACGTGTCGGTGAGGGTCTGACCCTGCGCCACCACTTGATCCAGCAGGCCCACCAGCGTGGTGAGGCTGGCCTGAATGGTCTCCCGGTAATACTGCTGTGCCTGGCTGGGGCTGTCGGCGTAGAGCTCCAGAGCAGTGCCTGCGGAGGCGTGGAGCTCCTTGTGCAACGGCTCGATCTGCGCGCGCAGCTGGTCTACAGTGCTGTCGCTCAGCTCCATATCTCCATACAGCCACTGGCCCAGGACACACGCGGTGTGGTCCATGCTGCCGGTGAATTCCGAGCCGGAATACAGGGCGTTGCTCAGATTAGCGGACCACTTGTAGTGGGCCACCTCCGCCTGCAGGATCTGGTTGAGCATAGCGGTGGCTTGGACGTTGTTCTTTTGGGCGCCTTCAATGCGCAGGATGTTGATCGTAGTTACGCCGCTGAACAGCAGCACGGCGACCAACGCACAGATCACGCGAATCATAACCGATTTTTTGATACTGGTACCCATGAAATAGGTCCTCCTTGTTCGTTTTATTCAGGAGAGCTTGTGGACGTGCATCCGTGTCATGCATCACCTCATTGCCGCAGGTCAGCAGCTGTGGGGCGGGACAGCGGCCAAAGATTCCCGTCCGTGGCTGAAATCGGAAAGTATATTGGTATTATATGATAAACACAGGGAAAATGCAAGAGAAATGCCTTCGGCCAGGTGAGGAAGTTTTTCCCGATGATTCTGATTACGGCTCCAGCTCATAATTCCTGTGCCCCAAGGAACGGCGGTATGCGGCGGTCCGGACGAAACGGGGAGCAGTATAAAACGGCCGGGGTATTAGGGACGCTTCAAAACGAATCGCCCCAATACCCCGCCGGTTCAAAAGACCGCCCGCTTACGATCTGCTCAGCGCCGCGTCCTGCAATTCATCAAAGGCCGCCATGCACTCATCCACCGACGCGCCGCCCAGCAGCATCCGCACGATCTGGCAGGTGTTTCCCCACTGCTCCACGTTCATCCCCGCGTTGGAGCCCAGCACATAAACGCCTTCCTCGATCCTGTCGTTGAGGGGTTTTAAGGCGGGCACGCACTCCACCTTGACATTCTTGGACGGCGAGATCACCCGGTTGGTCTCCGAGTAGAGCTGGAGCGCCTCGTCAGAGATGATGATATCCAGTATGTTCATGGCGTCCTGGGCGTGCTCCCCGCCGGAGCACACGGCCCACCCGGTCATGGGCATCACAGGCATCTGCCCCCGGCTGCTGGGGAACCCGATGACTTTCATGTTGAAGTCCGTCTTGCCATAGGCGGTCTCCGTGTTCGCCGCGCCCCAGTAGGCCATGACGATGGGCGTTTTTCCCGCCAGAAAGTCGGGGCCCTCCGCCTCGATGACCTCGCTGACCAGGGCCTTTTCTGCGTCGATATACCCTCGGTCGATGAGTGTTTGGAGGAACTCGAAGCCCGGGCGCATATAGTCGCTGTACCTGGCCTCCCCGCTGTTGAGGGCCGCGATCTCCGCCTGGGTATTTCCGCCGTTGTACAGGTCGGCATAGGCCTGGGCCAGGACGAAGGTCTCCAGCCACCAGCGGTTGGCGCCGATGGGCGTTTCAATCCCATTCTCCTGGAATACCCGGCAGCACTCCAGAAATTCCTCCGGCGTTTCCGGCAGGGAGAGGTTATACTGCTGGAACATATCCGCATTGACGAACAGGCCGTAGGCCACCACCTCCTGGGGGATGGCCACCAGCTTCCCATCCACCGTGTTGGCGGTGCGGATGATCTCCCTCAGGTTTTTCGCGCTTTCCAGCCCCGACAGGTCCATCAGCTTGCCCTCCTCACCCAGAGCCAGGATGGTGTCCGGGTTGAGCAGATACAGATCATCCATGTTGTTCCGGGCCCGGTCCAGACAGACCTCGTCATAGGTCTTGTCCTGATAGGTCTCCGCCGTATAGGTCCTGTATACCATGGTTATGCCCAGCGCCTCCTCCGCCATAGCCACCGTCAGGTCCGACGCGGTCCGCGCCACGTTTTCCGCGTCAGGGTCGGTCTTTTCCATGGGGCTGAACAGGTTGACCGTCTGTTTTTCCTCATCCTCCTGCAAAATCAGGTTTTTGGGGTTCTCATGGCCGCAGGATACCAGCAACACAGCCGCCAGCGCCGCCAGGCAGGCAGAAATCCATCTATGCGTTCGGGTTGCCTTCATACGTTTCCCTCCGTTTGACGCATTGCTTGATTATTTTTTTCAATTGCTCCGTATTCAAGGGCTTGGGCACATGGGCGTC
Organism: uncultured bacterium; assembly: GCA_948469375.1. Lineage (GTDB taxonomy): Bacteria > Bacillota > Clostridia > Oscillospirales > Oscillospiraceae > Enterenecus. Next base: position 99,679 of record CAOKLO010000004.1, read on the forward strand.
CATACCGGCGCTCAGCGCGGCCTTTTCATCCTCGGCAAAGGCGTTGGCCGTCATGGCGATGATGGGAATGCGCCCCGCGTCCTCCCGGTCCAGAGCCCGGATGGCCTTCGCCGCCTCGTGGCCGTTCATCACCGGCATTTGGACGTCCATCAGGATCGCGTCGAACTCACCCGGGGCGGAGCTCTGGAAGCGCTCCACCGCCAGACAGCCGTTGGCGGCGATCTCGCAGGAGGCCCCCTCGATTTCCAAAAGCTCCGCCAATATTTCCGCGTTGATCTCATTGTCCTCCGCGGCCAGGAAGTGCATTCCCATCAAATCGCCGGCTTCCTCCGGCTCCTGCGTGCCGGTCCCGCCGGTCTGGTCCCACAGCTCCTGGATTTTTGCGCGGAGGGCGGAGACAAAGAACGGCTTTGTGAGCGTGCCCGTCCGGCCGCGCTGAAGCGCCTTATCCATGCCCTCCGCGCCGAATTCCGCCAAAATCAGAATGGGCACGGCCTCCGGAAGCTCATCCCGCAAGGCGCTCACCCCCTGGGGGCCGAAGTCCTCCCAGTCCAGCAGGGCCACTTGGCAGTCCCCGCCGCCGCGCAGCCGCTCCAGCGCCTCCTCCACCGTGGCGCAGGCGTCCAGCCGGACCCCCGTGACCTGCATGAGGGCCGCCATGTTCTCCCGGCTCTCTTGGCGTTCCGCCGCTACCAAAATGCGGGAGACGCCCCGCTGGGCCCAGAACTGCCGCTGCGCCTCCTCCTCCAGGATGCGCAGCTCCAAATCCACCCGGAAGAGGGAGCCCCGGTCCACCTCGCTGAACACCTCGATGGTCCCGCCCATCAGCTCCACAATGCTTTTGGTGATGGCCATGCCCAGACCAGTGCCCTGCACCTTGTTGGTGGTGCTGTTCTCCGCCCTGGTAAACGCATCGAAAATGGTTTCCAGATACTCCGGGGTCATGCCGTAGCCGGTGTCCTCCACCTCAATGCGGATGTGCTCATACTGGCTGGAGCGCTGCTTGAGGCCGATGATGCGCAGCCGGATTTGGCCCCCCTCCGGCGTGTATTTCACGGCGTTGGAAAGCAGGTTGATTAAGATCTGGTTGATCCGAGTCTCGTCTCCCACCAGATACTCATGCCGGATACCGGACACCTCCAGATGGAAGTCCTGCCCCTTGGCCTTGGCCATGGGCTGGATGATGGCGTCCACGGAGGAGATCACGTCGTTGAGGGCAAACTTCTCAAGATTGAGCACCACCTTGCCGCTCTCGATTTTGGAGACGTCCAAAATATCGTTGATGAGGCTGAGCAGGTGCTGCCCGGAGGCCGTGATCTTTTTGGTGTATTCCCGCACCTTGACCGGATTCTCCGCATCCCTGGACAGGAGCGTTGTAAAGCCCAGCACGGCGTTCATGGGGGTGCGGATGTCGTGGGACATATTGGAGAGGAACGTTGTCTTGGACTCGCTGGCAATCTGCGCGGCCCGCAGGGCTTCCGCCAGCTGCTGGCTGTGAAGGCTCCGCTCCTCCTCCCGCTCCCGCCGCAGCTTATCCTGCTGCCTCCAATTCAGGTAGTACAGGATGATGCACAGGAAAAACGCCGCCAGCAGAGAGACCACCACAATGATAATGTTCTGATTGACCGTCCGCCCCTCCTGCTGGATGGCCTCCACCGGCACATAGCCCACCAGGAAAATCGATCCGCCGTTCACCGACCACATATAGTTGAGGGCGTGGACCTCCCGAATATCGTGGTAAAACAGGATGTTCCGCCCGGTATTCAGGCATTCCTCCACCTCCGCCCGGATTTCAGGGTCCTGGATATTGTTCGCCCGGTAGAAATCCGTCAGGTTCAAATGCCCCGCGCTGCGCTGTCCCATCCCCTTGGGCTTCAGGACAAACCGCTGACTGTCCGCATCCATAATGTACAGCGACGCCTGCTTGTTGTAAAACCCGTTCGGAAGAGACCGGTCGATGGCGTCGTAGACATACTCGGCGTAAAGGACGCCAAGCTCCCGACCGTCCTGCTCAATGGGGCATTTTATGGTGTAGGACCATGTTCCCATGTAATTCAGATAGGATTGGGACACCGGCAGGCCGAGAATGGCTTTTCCTGCGGAAAAGTCCAGGCCCTCCTCGGTGAACCGCTCTCCGGTATTGGAGACCCCTTCTGTGTTTCCGGACAGGATCAGCGACAGCTTTGACATCGTCTGGTTTTTCTCATAGGCGCGGATATAGTCCTCCGGGTCCTCCGCCCGGGCGATTTCCTGGGCGATCAGCATTTGAAATTCCGCCTCGCTGCGCAGAATCGCCTCAATGGTGCTCTGGATCAGGTCCAGGCTTTCGCTCAGGTTCTGAATGGCGGCCTGGGACATCTCCTTGGTGATTCTGCGGGACACCGCGAATACAACCGTCCCCAAAATACCAAAAAACAAAATAATGGAAAAGAGCAGGGAAATCCCTCTCCGTCTTTTTTGCTTATCCGGCGTTTCTTTCATCGACAGTCCCCATTTCAGCGTTTTGGGAGAACGTGCGGCCTCAACGAAAAAATACCTGTCAGTTCTGCGGCGGCCGGTGTGCCGGCCGCTTCATTTACATTATACTATTCTCTTCCTTTTGATGTCAATAGCTGTCAGACGGCGGGGCGCCCGGGCGGCTATGGCTGATGGCGACGATACAGCCTCCCCTTTTGGGGGAGGCTGTATCTGAATGAGGAGGCGCGTGTGGCCTTGGTCACACGGTCTTTTTCTTTTTATAACCGCGAATCAGCAGAACCTCCCAGACAACCATGGCCGCCGCTACAGCCGCATCCGCCGCGATGAGCAGCTTTTGCCAGCCCATCAGGCCATTGTTGAAGGAAAAGTCCTCATACAGCCGGGAATGCACCACCGTAAACAGGATGTTTTTGCTGGCCCGCCGCATGGCCAGAAGGGACGTGGCCGAGGTGGTATCCGTCAGGTAGTTGGCGCCCGTGTCGTAGTCGGCCAGCATGATATCGTTGCCGTTCCGGATGGCCCGGTCGGAATCCATAAAGCCGAAGTCCACGAAGTAGTCCGTCAGCACCATCCCCTGGAACCCCCACTCGTCCCGCAGCACCGTATTGTCCAGCGGCGCACAGGCGCTTCCGGGCAGGATACCAATGTGGTTGTAGGCGCTCATGACGGCTCCCGCGCCGCCCTCCTTGACCGCGTACTCAAAGGGCTTGAGGTAGATTTCCCGGATGGCCTGCTCCGTGCTCCAGGTGCACAGCTGACCGTAGCGGTTGGTCTCCTGGTCGTTCAAAGCGTAGTGCTTGATGTAGGCGTACACCCCGTACTTTTTGGCGCTTTCCACGGCCTTGGCCGCCATCTTGCCTGCCAGTACGCCATCCTCGGAGAAATATTCAAAGTTCCGGCCGTTGAAGGCGGAGCGGTGGCCGTTCATGGCGGGGGCGTACCAGCCGGTGACGTTCATCTCGTCGGCCATGCGGCCGATGTTCTCGCCAAAGGAGGCGGCCAAGTCCTTGTTCCAAGTACAGGCCAGCATGACGGGGGAGGAGAAGCCGATGGAACCTTGACCGGTGAAATTGTTGTTAATAGCCGCCGCGCCGTCGCAGTCTACGGTGTTGGCCTTCTCAATGCTGGAAAGCGCCGCCGTCTGATAGCCGCCCATGGCGATGAGGGTATTCATCTCATCCACGGTGAGCTCGTCCAGCAACAGCTCCCACCGCTCGTCATCATAGGACGCGCCCCGCAGGTCAGCCAGCATCAGGCCGTTTTTTGCTCCAGTCACCGGCATCTCGTCCGACGGGTCGTTGAAATCCGCGGGGTCGTAGTTGGAGGCGTTCAGGAACTGGGCCTTTACGTCCTCCGGCATATTCAGGTCGGCAGGGGCCGCTGTGGCGGAATCATAATTGGCGAAGCCGTCCTTCCGGGACAGGTACTCCACATTGCCCTCCGCAAAGCTTAGCTGGGTGACGGCGGCCGTCTTGTCGGTGGACCGGGCGCTGTCCTCGCCATAGACCACGTCCTGGGCGATGGTGTATACCCGGGAGTCCAATCGGCGATGGGAATCAGAGTTGATGGAAATGGTGTAGTCCCCAGCCTCCAACACATAGCAGCCGTGGCCCTTGGCGTCAAAGGAGGCCATATTCTCCGCTTTAAGGGAGATCTTGATGGTCTGGGAGGCCCCAGGCTCCAACAGGTCGGTTTTGGCGAACTCCACCAGGTTGGCGGATGCCTTCTCAACGCCGCCGTTGGTATAGGGAGGATCAAAATAGACCTGAACCACGTCCTTGCCCGCCGCGCCGCCGGTATTTTTCACGGTGACGTCAAACGTGAGCACGCCGTCCTGCTCGGAAATCTCGCCCATTTCCTGGGTGAAGGTGGTGTAGCTCAGGCCATAGCCGAAGGGATACTGCACCACAGAGTCATAGTTGATGAGGTTTTCCGCCGCGGCGGTCTCGTAAAATTTGTAGCCCACATAGATATTTTCCACGTAGTTCACGAAGGAGGGCCACATATCCACCAACCCCAAATCGTCAATATGCCCGAACTCCTTCATGTTCTCATAGGTGAACAGACCGATGTTGTTGAAGTAGGGGGCGGCGGTCAAATCATACACGAAGGTATCCGCAGTCTTGCCGGAGGGGTTAACGTCGCCGTTGAGGATGCTGCCCAGGGCCGTAAAGCCGGACTGACCCGCGCCAGGGGAGTAGATGGCGGCCTTGATGGAGTCGTACCGGTCCAAGAACCCCAGCTCCATGGTGTTGGCCGAGTTGATGACCACAATCACGTTGGAAAACTCCTGGGACACCCGCTCGATGAGTTGGAGTTCCCTGGTGGTGGGCTCCAGGTAGGTTTTTGAGGGGTCCATGTCCTCGGGATAAGCGCTCATGCGCAGGCCTCCTGCGCCGCCCCACAGGCCGTTTCCGGAGGGAGAGAACGTGTCCTCCTCCACATAGTAGCTGGTGGGCAGGTCCGCGCCCTCGCCGCCGGAGCGGGCCAGTACAATCAGAGCGGTGTCGGAAAAGCTTTTCGCGCTTTCAAAGATGCCGGCGCTGTCATACTCCGCCATGGAGGGCTCGGGCACGGTCCAGTCTTGACCCCAGTAGGAGATGATGGGGCGGCTGTCCTGGAATTCCACATAGAAATCCGAGATATGATATCCTGTCTCAAATACCAGCCGTCCGCCCGGAGGGCAAAGGCCAGCATCCACGGCACTCCAATCAAGGGAAAGCAATTGCATCCTGAAATACCCTTCCAGGTCCGTCCCCCGGTCCGGCTCCAGGCCCTTTGCTGTCCCGAACTCCTGGACGACCAGTGCCCGCGCCGTTTTCAGCGTCAGCCGGAAGCCGCCGGGGTAACTCTTTTTAGGCATCCTCAATCCGCCTCCTTTTCATATCTGATTTTCATTTGTGCGGGGTATAAATCGACTTCTGGCCGTCGCCGTCCAGTCCACCGCAGCTCCCCAGCTTGCCCCACGCACTTCCAGCCAGAGGCCCGCAGGCTTGCGCCATTCTCGCTATCTAATATGTAGGTCACTATCCGCTTATAGCCCATAGCGCGGGCCGCTCTCCAAGAGGCGGCATACAGCATGGAACAGGCGTTACGGGTCCCATCGGTGCAAAGCCGGTTGACCTCCAGCGTCCACCCGTCGTCCAGGTGCCGGGCTACAGGACGCCCAACGATAGCAACGCCCACGATTTTCTCCCCGTCGGAGAGGCCGATAGAAAACTTGTGGCCCACCACTTTCCCGTGGTGCCGGTGGTTCTGCTCCACAAATGCGTTTGCCTCTTTTAGTGTCATAGGTACAATTTCAAGCATGGTCTATTCCTTTTCTCGTTTTCTTCTGCTATACTTGTCCCGGCGGCGTTGCCTCGCCGCCGGAATCTACAGCAAAGGAGATTATTTTTTATGGGTAGTCTTGTCCAATACACCGTTGATTTTGGCGATACTCCAAAAGCGGAGGTCCAACGCATTTGTGAACGGCTTGAAACCATTTTCTGGAATGGTGTTTTTCCCAATCTGGAGCGTCCGATTGTCCGCTTCTACCTCGAACAAGGGCAAGCACTTGACGACCTTATTACGTTCCCGCCGGGATGTCGTGTGCAGGTAGTCGGGAAAAAGTAACTT
>CAOKLO010000005.1 GCA_948469375.1 uncultured bacterium
CTACTCCTACACCTTGACCGTTTTAGCCTTGGAAACACTGGACTTTGTGCTTCTAATATATATGTGTGCCGCGTCCGCCGGTTGGGGACATATTTTTTTTCGGTGGAAGCTGTGGAAAAATAAGCCGGGAAATTCTTAAGATTTGCGAAAAGCGCCCCTGTTTTGCAACAGAGGCGCTTTCCTTTAGTAGATAGTGTCCAAAATTTCGATGGCCTGGGCCACGGCGTGGTCGTCGCAGTGCCCCAGCAGGCGCGCCCCCCAGTCCTTCACTGGCTGGGAGCAGTTGGCGGGGGCAAAGGGGATGGCGCTGAGTGCCAGCATAGGGATGTCGTTCTGATTGTCCCCGATGCAATAGAGATGCTTAGGGTCGATGTAGAGCAGTTGGGCCACCCTTGCCACCGTCGCCCCCTTGTGGCACCCCTTGGCGGTGACCTCCAGGTAATAGCGGTTGGAGAAGATGGCCTCGCAGCGGTCCCCATAAAGCGCCAGGAGGCGGGTCTGTACCTCCTTCAAATAGGGCTCCTGCTGCTGCAGGATGGCTTTGCTCCAAGGGGTGGGCATGTCCGCTATGGGACAGAGAATTTGACTGCCCCCCACCTTGGCCAGGTGGTCCTGGGTAATGCGGTTGGGGTTGTGGACGTAAATGTCCTCCCCGTGGTACGCCTCGAACGCCAGGCCGGGGAACTCCCCGCACAGCCGGGCCAGCCACTGGGGGGCGTCCCGGTCCAGACAAGAGTCCAGCAGATAGCGGTTGGAGGCGTAGTCGTAAATAGCCGCGCCGTTGGACAGCACCACGGGGGCGTTGATGGGGATGTCCTCCTTTTTGATCTGGGGCGTAAAGGTGCGGTGGGCCCGACCGGTGGCGACGGAGAAATATCCGCCGTTCTCGATGAGATAGCGGATGGCCGCCCGGTTTTCCGGAGAGACGGCGTGCGCAGTATTATATAAGGTGTCGTCGTAGTCTGCGAAAAAGAGCACGCCGTCAAATTTGCCCACAGGGAGGCCCCCTTTTCAAAATTTATTGGTGATGGACCAGGTCCGCCCCCTTGAGATACTTCCTCAGCGGTGTGGCGAACAGCGCGGAGATGACCACCAGGCACAGAATCAGGTCAATGCCCACATAGCTGATATTGTAGACGAAAGAGTACAGATAGGGATTGGTAAAGGTGGTGTTGAACAGCTGGGTGGGCACCAGGATGCGGTAAACCGTAACGCCGCTGATAAAGTGGACGACAAACCGGGCCAGAGACGCCAGAACGGAGGAGACATAAATGTTCCCCCTTGCCGCGCCGCCCAGCCCCATAACGCCGAAGGCCACGACATAGTCCAGGATGATGGACACCCAGCCGTAGCTCACCGCGCCCTGGACAAATACCTGGAGAATGCCGAAGGCAAAGCAGCAGATGAGGCTGCTGCCCATCCCCCACCGGGCGATGAATAGGAACAGGGGCAGCATCTCCAGAGAGATGGAGCCGCCCTGGGGAAGCTCGAAGGGCTTGAGCAGTCCCAGCGTTAGGGCGAAAGCCACCATCAGCGCACCCTCGCACAGCATACGGACCGTCTGTTTTTGAGTCATTGTCTCAATTCCTCCCAAAAATAAGTATACCGCAATGCAAACGGTGCAATGCGGTAAGCGAGAGAAACGACAACGGCCCTCTTGTCGAATACACTTCCTACGCCGGCATTACCCGGATCAGGTACGAGGGACCGGAGGCTGCCTTTTGCCTCACATCACAGCCGGAAATGACTTCCAGCGCCCCTGTGATATTCCATTCACTTGCGGTGATACCTATTGTATTCCAATGGAGCCGCACTGTCAAGGGGCTGGGCAAAAAGACGAAAAGGCCGGACGATTTTTGGCGGTTTCGCCAGATTCCCTACAAAATGTGCCGGACTGTCCAAAATTTCGGCGGCAGGCAACAAAATGTGCTGTGCTCACCCGGAGGGCCGGTTCCGGCCGGAAAAATTCAGGGGTTGACGAGTGGGACAAAATGGTGTACCATAATGGCTGTAACCGTTTTGTAACTCTTTTTAGAATTTCCGTTAACGGTTGTGTTTGCTTAGAAAAGCCAGAAACAGGAGGGACATTTCGTGAAGCAGACCGGAAAAGACCACGAGAATATTGAGAAGCTGGAGCCGCAGGCCGGGATAACCGGGGAGAACGGCGCCGGGAAGGGTGGGAACGCTGAAAAGCCCCGCTCCTGGAGGGAATATATTGAGGAGACCGAGGCCGCCGAGAAGAAGGCGGAACGGGAGGCCGCGAAGGCCCGCGCCGCCCGCGCCAAAAAGGAGAAGCACAGCGCTGCCGTGCTGAAGGAAAAGGCAAGGTCCGCGCTGAGCGGAGCCGCAGCCGCTTTGAACGAGGCGAAGACCGCGCTGGACGGAGCCAAGGCCGCGTTGAATGAAGCCAAAACTACCGGCAAGCGGGTCAAGGAGGAGCCGGCGAAGGAGAAGACCGTCCGGGCCGCCAAGGCCGTGGGCGCCGCCGGAGGCGAGGCCTGGGAACGCGTGCGCGGCGCTGCCGCCGCCGGCTGGGATAGGGTCAGCGGCGCGCTGAACGGCGTTCGGGCCGTGGTGGACCGCCACCCCGTCTCCCCCCTGCTGTATGTCACCCTGCTGGCGCTGGTGGTGGGGATCATCGCGTTCAACGGCACCTATACCCGGGCCTATGCTCTGAGCCTGAACGGCCAGGAGCTGGGCGTGGTGTCCAGCCTGGAGGAGCGGGACGCTATTGTCAGCAACGTGGAGACCCGGGCCTCCGATATTCTGGGCGAGGACTACAGCTTTGACGCCGAAAAGCTCTCCGCCACCCCGGTATATGTGGCCCCCAACGAGCTCAGCGACGCCGCGCAGATCGAGGAGACCCTGTTTGAGGACGTGGGCGCCTTGGTTCAGGCCTACGGCCTGCGGGTGGACGGCGTGGAGCTGGGCTATGCCGCAACGGAAGAGGAGCTTCAGAGCCTGCTGAAGGAGGCCGCCCAACCCTACCTGACCGAGAACACCGTCAGCTATGACTTTGTGGAGGATGTGGAGGTCTACCCCGTGGAGCTGCCCTCCAACACCCAGTTTGACACCGCGTCTATCCGGGAAAGCCTGAGTGAGCTGCGTGTGGAGCAGTCGGTCTATGTGGTGAAAAAGGGCGATACCTTCAACGCCATCGCCTACTCCCTGGATATGTGGCCCATCGAGCTATCCGTGCTGAACCCCGACGTGATTGTGGATAAGCTGTGGGTGGACCAGGAGCTGATTATTCAAGAGGCGGTGCCCTTCCTGTCGGTGCAGAATTTCACCGACGAGACCTATGAGGAAGTGGTCGCCAGCCCTGTGGAGTATATTGAGACCGCCGAGCTGTATGTGGGCGACACCAAGGTCAAGGAGCAGGGCGAGGACGGTCTGGCCCTGGTCAACGCCAAGGTCACCTACGTGAACGGCGTGGAGGTGGAGCGGGAGATCCTGTCCAGCGAGACGCTGGTGGAGCCCACCACCACTTACACCTATACGGGTACTACTCCGCGCCCCGTCACCGCCTCCAACGGCTACTTCCTGTGGCCGGTGCGCGGCACCATCACCTCCAGCTTCGGCGGGCGCAACCTGTGGGGACGGTATGACTTCCACCTGGGACTGGACATCGCATGCCCCACCGGCACCACCATCAAGGCCGCAGACGGCGGCACCGTCATCAAGGCGGGCTGGAGCGGCAGTTACGGAAATCTGGTGGCCATCCGCCACGACAACGGCTATGTCACCTACTACGCCCACAACTCCTCTCTGCTGGTGAGCGTGGGTGATAAGGTATATCAGGGTCAGGCCATCGCACGGGCGGGCATGACCGGCAACGCCAGCGGCCCCCACTGCCATTTCGAGGTGCGCATCAACGGCACCAGCGTCAATCCCAGGAACTACTTGCCGTAAAATAAGATCATTGAAATCTCACCTCCAGCTTGGGCTGGGGGTGAGATTTTTATCGAACAACTTTGCGAAAATGTATTGACAAACTCGAACAAATATATTATTATGTGAGCGCTGGAAGAAAGTGTCCAGAAGGCAGGAGCGGCAGCCTGTTTTGCAGTCCGTTTTTTTGGACCTTGCCCGTGATATACTGGGACCATCACAAAAGCGAGGAGGCTTTGAGCCATGAAAACGTCCTATTACACCTTTACCACCTGGAATGACGGGGCCATGGCCGCCGGCTTTGACAGCAGTTTGAGGGAAGGCCGTCAGACCGCTGTGTCCGCTCAGACCGGTGGGACCGCCCAGGGCGGAGGCAAGGTCATCGACCTGACCACCTGGCGGGCGGCCAACCTGGACGAGGCCCTGGGGGAACCGGAGGAGCTTGACGGGGAATACGGCGGGGACGAGTGGGAGGAGCTGGAGCTCCCCGCGCCCCGGCCCCGCAGGAGCCGCCGGTCCATGCTCACCGCCGAGCTGGTGTCCACCCTCAGCGTGGTGGCGGCGGCTACGGCGCTGATTGTACGGGTGCTGACCTTTTGACGGGCAGTGGAAAAGAAGGACTGACAGTGTCAGTCCTTCTTTTTTGTGCAGGGCAAAAGTTGTAGGACAAATTTTCGCGGGAACCAAATTGACGGATTGAAATTACGGTGCTATAATGTTCAAAACGAGCCATCATGTCCGGTGGCGCTGATATTTGGTATGGATCGAAGCCATAGGAAAGAGGAGAAGCTATGTATCGGATCGTCACAAAACGGGTGCTCAATCCTACCGTGTCCCTGATGGAGATCGAGGCCCCCGCCGTGGCCCGCAAAGCGGAGCCGGGCCAGTTTATTATCCTCCGGGTGGACGAGGAGGGGGAGCGCATCCCCCTGACCATCGCCGACTTTGACCGGGAGAAGGGCACCGTCACCATCATCTATCAGGTGGTGGGCGCCACTACGGAAAAGCTGAACCACAAGTCGGAGGGGCAGTACCTTCAGGATTTTGTGGGCCCGCTGGGCCGCGCCACGGAGACCGAGGGGCTGAATCGGGTGGCCGTGGTTGGCGGCGGCGTGGGCACCGCCATCGCCTACCCCGTGGCCAAAAAGCTCCATGACGAGGGCTGCCATGTGGACCTGATCGTGGGCTTCCGGAATAAAGACCTGGTGATTTTGGAGGAGGAGTTCAAAGCCGCCTCCACCCAGCTGATCATCGGCACCGACGACGGCTCCTACGGCAAAAAGGCCCTGGTCACCGACCTGCTGCGCGAGCAGATCGAGGGCGGGGCCAAGTATGACCGGGTGATCGCCATCGGCCCGGTAATCATGATGAAGTTCGTCTGCCGGCTCACCAAGGAGTACGACATCCCCACGGTGGTGTCCATGAACCCCATCATGATCGACGGCACCGGCATGTGCGGCGGCTGCCGCCTGTCCGTGGGCGGCGAGACCAAGTTCGCCTGTGTGGACGGCCCGGAGTTCGACGGCCACAAGGTGGACTTCGACGAGGCCATGGCCCGGGGCGCTATGTACAAGGATTTCGAGCGGCACGCCCACGAGGCGGCCTGCAACCTGTTCCAGCAGGAGGTAAAGTGAGATGGCCAACATGAGACCAGACAAAAACCCCATGCCCCATCAGGACCCCCAGGTCCGGGCGTGCAACTTTAACGAGGTAGCGCTGGGCTACACCTGTGAGCAGGCCATTGACGAGGCCCAGCGGTGCCTGAACTGCAAGCACCGCCCTTGCGTGTCCGGCTGCCCCGTGCAGATCAACATCCCCGAGTTCATTGCCAAGGTGGCCGAGGACGATTTTGAAGCCGCCTATCAGATCATTGCCAAGGACTCCGCCCTGCCAGCCGTGTGCGGCCGGGTGTGCCCCCAGGAGAGCCAATGCGAGGCTAAGTGCGTCCGGGGCGTCAAGGCCGAGCCGGTGGGCATCGGCCGTCTGGAGCGGTTTGTGGCCGACTGGCACAACGCCAACGCCACCGGGAAGGCCGTCTCCCCTGCCCCCAACGGGCACAAGGTGGCGGTGATCGGCTCCGGCCCGGCGGGTCTGACCTGCGCGGGCGACCTGGCCAAAAAGGGCTATGAGGTCACTGTATTCGAGGCCCTCCACCTGGCGGGCGGCGTGCTGGTGTATGGCATCCCCGAGTTCCGTCTGCCCAAGTCCATCGTGCAGAAGGAAGTGGACACCCTCAAGGAGCTGGGCGTAAAGGTGGAGACCAATATGGTCATCGGTCGGGCCATCACCATCGACGAGCTGAAGGAAGAATTCGGCTTTGAGGCGGTGTTCATCGGTTCCGGCGCGGGCCTGCCCAAGTTTATGAACATCCCCGGCGAGAATTTGAAGGGCGTCTATTCCGCCAACGAGTTCCTCACCCGCATCAATCTGATGAAGGCATACAAGGACGGCGCGGATACCCCCATCCAGCACTCCGCCAAGGTCGCCGTTGTCGGCGGCGGCAACGTGGCCATGGACGCGGCCCGCTGCGCCAAGCGGCTGGGGGCTGAGGTGTACATCGTTTACCGCCGTTCCGAGACCGAGCTGCCCGCCCGCGCCGAGGAGGTGGAGCACGCCAAGGAGGAGGGCATCATCTTCAAGACCCTCACCAACCCGGTGGAGATTCTGGGCTATCACAATTCGGACGATCCCCGGGACCCCCGGAACGGCTCTGTGTTCGGCATCCGCTGTGTGGAGATGGAGCTGGGCGAGCCGGACGCGTCGGGCCGCCGCCGCCCCATCGTTAAGGAGGGCAGTCAGTTTGACATCGAGCTGGATTGTGTCATCATGGCCTTGGGTACCAGCCCCAACCCGCTGATTAAGTCCACAACAGAAGGGCTTGAGACCGAGAAGTGGGGCGGCATCATCGCCGACGAGAACGGGCTCACCAGCCGGGAGAACGTATACGCCGGCGGCGACGCGGTGACCGGCGCGGCCACCGTCATTTTGGCCATGGGCGCGGGTAAGACCGCCGCCCGCGCCATTGACGAAACTCTTTCCAAAAAGTAAAAGCTGTGCTATAATAACTGCCAGGGCCGAAACCCTGGCAGTTATTTTTGTTTGATGGGGGATTTGCCATGCTGATTCGACAGGAGATGCCGGCGGATTATGAAGCGGTATATGGGCTGGTTGCGGAGGCGTTTGCCACCGCAGAGCACGCAGATGGAAATGAGCAGGACTTGGTCGTGGCATTGAGAAAAAGCGAGGCTTTTGTACCCCAATTGTCCATCATTGCAGAAATAGATGGCGAATTGGCAGGGCATATTCTATTCACAAAGGCAGACGCGGGCGGTAATGAAGCGCTTGTCCTCGCGCCGTTGTCTGTGGAGCCCAAATACCAGCGCCAAGGCGTGGGGAGCGCTTTGATTGCCAAAGGACATAAAACTGCGGCGCAGCTGGGCTATTCGTGTTCGCTGGTTCTGGGAAGCGATACCTATTACCCCAGGGCCGGGTATGTTCCGGCGGTACAGTTTGGCGTCGAAGTACCGGAGGGGTTTCCATCCGAGAATTTTATGGCGGTCAAGCTGCGAGAAAACGCCAAACCGATTTGCGGGCCCGTCACATACCCCAAAGAATTCGGTCTATAAAACTCAGTTTCATCAAAGAAAGGCTGATCCCATGTTTTACGCCATCCTGGCCGCCGCACTGGTGGTCCTCGACCAAATCGTCAAATATCTGGTCCGCGCCAACATTGAGCTGGGCGGTTCCGTCCCCTTTATCCCGTTCCTGCTGGACCTGACCTACGTCCAGAACACCGGCGCGGCTTTTTCCATTCTGCGCTCCCATACCTGGCTGCTCACCCTCACCTCCGCCGTGGTGGTGCTGGCAATGTGCGCCCTTATTTGGAAGGGTTTTTTTAAAAACACCCTGGGCATGTGGTCCGCCTCGCTGGTATTGGCGGGGGGCATGGGCAACCTCATTGACCGGGCGGTGTTCGGCTTTGTCACCGACATGTTTAAGACCACCTTTATGAACTTCGCCGTGTTCAACGTGGCCGACTGCTGTATTACGGTGGGTGTGCCCCTGCTGTTTTTGTATTTGTGGCTGTACGTGGGCAAGGACGAAAAAAAGGAGGACGAGGCCGATGAGTCTGCCCAGCTTCCCCCTGACGGTTACTGAACCGGGCCGGGCGGACGCAGTGCTGGCCGCCGCGCTGGACGGCCTCACCCGCTCCGCTGCCCAGCGCTGGCTGGAGGAGGGGCGGGTCACCCAGAACGGGAGCCCCTTGAAGAAAAACGCCAAGCTCCAGCCGGGGGACCAGCTGCTGGTCTCCCCTCCCCAGCCGGAACCAATTGACCTGGTCCCCCAGGACATCCCCTTGGATGTGGTCTATGAGGACGGCGACGTCATCGTGGTGAACAAGCCGGTGGGCATGGTGGTCCACCCCGCTCCGGGTCATCCGGACGGCACGCTGGTCAACGCGCTGTTATATCACTGTGGAGATTCACTGTCCGGAATCAATGGGGAGCTGCGCCCCGGCATCGTTCACCGCATCGACCGGGACACCTCCGGCCTGCTCATCGCGGCGAAAAACGACAAAGCACACCTCTCTTTAGCGGAACAGCTCCAAGACCACTCCCTGTTCCGCTTGTATCACGGCGTGGCCGTGGGCGCTTTCCGAGAGGACTCCGGCACCGTCTGCGCCCCCATCGGGCGGCACAGGACGGACCGCAAGCGGATGGCCGTCACCCCCGGCGGGCGGGAGGCCGTCACCCACTGGCAGGTGGTGGACGCCGCCCATGGTCATTCCCACATCACCTGCCGCCTGGAGACAGGCCGAACCCACCAAATCCGGGTGCACATGGCTTACCTGGGCCACCCCCTGCTTGGGGACACGGTATACGGCGGGAAAAAACCCGTGCCCGGCCTGGCGGGCCAGTGCCTCCACGCGGCGCAGTTGACCTTCACCCATCCTTCCACCGGGGAGCGGCTGACGGTGGAAACCCCCCTGCCGGACTGGTTCCACGCGATTTTGAAACGCTATGGCCTGCAATAAGGGAGAATGCTATGGAAATCACCATTACCCCGATGACGCGTTCGATGTGCCATGAATTTTATCAGGAATTTGAGAACGATCCGGATATTTTTATGGATATGAGCCGCTTTGTTCCCTATGAG
Organism: uncultured bacterium; assembly: GCA_948469375.1. GTDB lineage: Bacteria > Bacillota > Clostridia > Oscillospirales > Oscillospiraceae > Enterenecus. Next base: position 9,049 of record CAOKLO010000005.1, read on the forward strand.
TATGCGTGGGAACAGACGGAGCGGTATTTTGAGGAGCAGCAGACCCCCGACCGCATCGTTTTCATGGTTATGGAGGGAGAAAGGCCGGTGGGCGAGGTAAAGCTGAAGTACATCGACCGGGAGGCAAAGCAGTGCTCCCTTGGCATTCACCTGCAAAACAACGGGGTAAAAAACCGGGGCGTGGGCACCGCCGCCGAGCGGCTGGCGCTGGAATACGCATTCAACGCGCTGGGCATGGAGGTGGTGAACGCCGACGCGGTGCTGAAAAACAAACGCAGTCAGCACGTGTTGGAAAAGGTGGGGTTCGTCTATGTCCGGGAGGATGACACCTTCCGCTACTACATCTGCAAGCGCCCCTGATAAAAACATCCCCTTCCGGGCACACTAAGCCCAAACATGGAAGGGGGCTTTTTTATGCTCAATCACCGAAAGGCCGCCGTTATCGGCTGCGGCTTTGTGGGCTCCTCCATCGCCTTCAGCCTCATTCAGCGGGGGCTGTTCAGCGAGCTGGTGCTCATCGACGCCAACCGGGACAAGGCTGAGGGCGAGGCCATGGACCTGAGCCACGGCCTGCCCTATATCGCCGCCATGGACGTGCACGCGGGGAGCTACGACGATTTGTCCGACTGCGCTCTGATTGTGGTCACCGCCGGGGCCAACCAAAAGCCCGGCCAGACCCGTTTGGAGCTCATTGGCCAGAACGTGGCCATTTTGAACTCCATCATCCCCCAGATCACCGCCCGGCCCTTTGAGGGCATCCTGCTCATCGTGTCCAACCCGGTGGACGTGCTGACCTACGCCGCCTTCCGGATCTCCGGCTACCCCGCCCACCGGGTGATGGGCTCGGGCACCGTGCTGGACTCCGCCCGCCTGCGCTACCTGCTGGGGGAGCACCTGGACGTGGACAGCCGGTCCATCCACGCCGTGATTGTGGGCGAGCACGGCGACAGCGAGCTTGCCGTATGGAGCGGGGCCAACGTGTCCGGCGTGCCGCTGAACGATTTCTGTGAGATGCGGGGCCATAAGAACCACCGGGAGGCGGAGCAGCGCCTCTATGAGGACGTGCGGGACAGCGCCTATGAGATCATTAAGCGCAAGGGAGCCACATACTACGGCATTGCCATGGCGGTGGCCCGGATCGCGGAGTGCGTCATGAAGGACGAACGGGCCATCCTGCCCGTGTCGGTGGTGCTGGGGGGCCAGTACGGCCTGCGGGACCTGGCGCTGTCCATCCCGTCCATCGTGGGCCGCCGGGGGGTGGAGCAGATCCTGGAGATCCCTCTGGCGGACAACGAACGGGAGGCGCTGAATTCGTCCGCCGGGCAGCTGCGGGAGGTCATCGGGGAGTTGGACTTGCCATAAGGTCAAGGGCCTTCCTTTTTTCTTTGAAAAGAAAAAAGGAAGCGAAAAAAGAAACTTTAAATGGCCCCCGGCGTGAGCCGGGGGCCGGGTCTTACATGATGGCGTAACTGCCGTCTTCCGTCACATAGAGGCGGTTCGCCGGGTGTTTCATGCCCTTTGTGGCGCCGTCCAAAAACCAGTCGGCGTCCTCCCGGGACATCTTCCCCTGGGACACCAGGCCGTCCAGCAGGGCCTTGTACTCCTCCAGGGTCACCCGGCGCATAGGAGCGGACTCACCGGGTTCGCCCTGCTCCGTGATGAGGGGGCTGCTATTTACGGGGACAGGAGCGCCGCTCTCCACGATGATATCATCCATTTCCCGATCAAAAATCACATAGTTTTCGGGAGCCTTGCCCACGTATTTCGTTCCGTCGTGCTCATGGGGCTTGTCGTTGTCACAGTCCGGGTGGGCGCACAGCAGGCCGGGGTACTCGTAGTACACCCGCACCACCTTGCCGTCGATGTGGCAGTGGTCATAGGACACGTCGCAGTCCTTGTCCCTGCAAAGCTGGTAGGTCCCGGAGGAGGTGCGCACAGCGCCGCCGGACACGTCAGAGCTGCCGTCCGATACCTGGTAGCTGTAGAACCGGCTGCCGATTTTTCCGACCGCGACCGAACCGCCCTCCGTGTTGACCGGGCCCATGGGGATCAGCTCGCCGTCCTCATCCCGATGGTACATCTTGCTGACGCCCATGCCGTTGACCCAGCCATCGTCCGTGAGGAACAGCTTGACCTCGCCCCGGCGGGCCCGGTCCAGCATATCCCGGAAAGCGCCCATAGCCTCGTCGGCCTCCTCCTGGGTCATTTCGCCATCGGCCACTTTTTGGGCGTATTTTTCCTCGATCATGCTCAGGTCCACGTCATCTGGGTCCACAGGATCGTTGACCATGATGTCCTTGGTCTTTTCGATGTCGGGCATCCAGACGATGCCGTCCTGGCTGCCCTTGGTCTCAAATTTCAGCTCCTTGGGCTCACTGGCAAAGGCGGTGGTCACCGCCAGCACTAGGGCCAGGGAAAAGGCCGCCCCGGCCAGAGAGATTTTTTTGAATTTCATGATAGACAATATCCTTTCTTCGGTCGCTTTCCGGCCGAACGTCTGACAGAAGGCGGGGCCCTCCGTCTGGGTTGCCAAGGATACGAGGGTGTTGGCGTACTCCGCCCGGCGGTCCGGGCCCAGCCTGTTCAGCGCCGCCCGGTCGCAGGACAGCTCGATGTCCCGCCGCAGAAGGCGGATCATCAGCCACACCGCCGGATTCCACCAGTGGACCGCCAGGGCCAGCGCCCCGGCGTAGTGCCACAGGTTGTCCCGCCGCCGGGCGTGAACGCCCTCATGGGCCAGCACGCAGTCCAACGCCCCGCCGTCCAGGCCGGGGGACAGCACCACCGTGGGCCGCACCACGCCGAAGGTCAGCGGCGCGCCCTCCATGGGGCCCTCCCGCAGGCGGGCGCACTTGGGCAGGGGGACGTACCGGGGATCGTCCCGGTCCAGGGGGATGGCACAGGTCACCGCCCGGCGGGTGCGCCGCCAGCTCAGGGCATAGTGCACCGCCAGAGCCGCGCCCACCGCCAGCCAAAGGGCAAGCAGCGCCGTTTCCCAGGAAAGGCCCGGGCCGGGCTGGGGCGCGGGGGCGGGCATATCCCCGGCGAGCACGTAGCCCGTCACGGGGACCGGGAGCGGGGCCGGCTCCTCCGGCGCGAACAGCCGGGACAGCCCCCACAGGGACAGCACGCTCTCCGGCGCGGCGGGGGTGAGCAGCCGGAACAGGCATACCGCCCACAGCGCCAGCCGGGCCTCGAGAACCAGCCGGTCCCGCAAAACCCGGCGCAGAATTGCCACGGCTAAAATCAATGCCGTGCCGTAAGCGGCGTTTTGCAGCAGTTGGGTCATGGCGCTTCCCTCATTTCCAGTTTTCGATCAAGTCCCGCAGCTGCTGGGCCTCCGCCGGGGTGAGGTCCTTTTCGCTGAGGAAGGCGGAGAGAAATTGGGTTCTGGACCCGCCGAACAGCCGGGTGATGAGGCTGTCTGTCTCCAAACGCTGAACCTCCTCCCGGGAGACCAGCGCGGTGCACAGGAAGCCCGGGTCGGACCGGACCACAGCCCCCTTGTCAATGAGCTTTTTGATGACGGTATAGGTGGTGTTCCGGTTCCAGCCCACGGACTGGGCCAGCCGCTTGGCCAGCGCGCCCGCCGTCTGGGGACCGTCCTCCCACAGGGGCTCCATCACCTTGAGCTCCGAGTCAAATAGCTTTTCCATGGATGTGACCTCCAGTTCTGCGCTTGGGGAGGCGCAAAATGACTATTGCAATAGTAACCCCTAAAAGGATACTACTACAATAGTCACTTTCTGTCAAGCCCTTATCTAATTTTTTTTAGTCTGCCTGCCACGGTGTGCAGAAGCCCCATCAGGGTGTTCAGATCCTTCCCCGACGGGTCCATGGCGGGGTTGTACTCCACGCACTCGAAGGAGCAGGTCAGCCCGGTGTCCAGGACGGCGCTGAGAACCCGCTCAACCTCCGCCGCAGTCAGGCCGCCGGGGATGTTGTAGCCCGTGGCGGTGAATTCCGACGGGTCCAGCACGTCCACGTCAAAGCTGATGTGGACGTGCTTCCCCTCCAGCGCGGGCAGGATCTGGCCCAAAACTGCCTCCAGGCCCTGTTCCCGCACCTCCTGGGCGGTGTGGAGATGGGCCCCGGCCTGCTCCACCACGCCGAATTCCGGCGGGTCGATGCTTCGGGCCCCGATGATATGCAGGCTGTTCCCCAGCAGGTTCACCTTATTCCGGCCCACGTCCAATTCCGGGCCGCACAGCCCGCAGGCCGCCGCCAGGTCCATGCCGTGGATGTAACCACTTTCCGAGGTCCGGTCGGTGTTGATGTCGGTGTGGGCGTCCACATACACCACCGCCAGGTGCTCCGGGCCGTAAAACTCCCCCAGCGCCGCCAGCGAGCCCATAGCGCAGGAGTGGTCGCCGCCGATGACGATGGGATATTTCCCATGCTCCAGGGCTTCCAGCGTATTGGTGCGCAGACGGCGGCACACCTCCATCACCGTGTCCAGGTGGCGCAGGCCCTTAGGCCAGACGGCGCAGGGGCCCAGCTTGTCCATGGGCATGAGGGACGCGCCCCCGAACAGGCCGGGCAGGCCGGCCCCCACCAGCGCGTCAAAGGCCCCCTCGCTCCCCCGGGTGGGCGAGCCGCAGGAGACCGCTGCCTCCACCAGCGCAAATGAACGCTCCATTGCGTTCCCTTCCTTTCCATACAGAAAAAACCGCCTGCCGAAGCAGACGGTTTTTGTCAGCAGATCCTTACGCCAGCTTGTTCAGCTTCAGGGTCATGGCGCTCTTCTTGTTGGCAGCGTTGTTGCTGTGCAGCAGACCCTTGGCAGCGGCCTGGTCCACGGCCTTGACGGCCACCTTATATGCGGCATCGGCCTCGCTGCGGTTGCCGCCGGCCACCGCAGCCTCAAACTTCTTCAGGTTGGTCTTGAGGGCGGACTTCTGCGCCTTGTTCTGAGCGGCCTTCGTCGCATTGACCAGGACGCGCTTTTTTGCAGACTTAATATTGGGCAAACCAAACACCTCCTCCGATACTTTTGATTTCACGAATGTGGTTTCCCATCGCAGATATGTATTCTAACATTAAAATAAGAAAAATGCAACACCTTTTTTCAATTTTTCGCATAGAAACTTTCCTTCGGCAAAAAATAGGAGCAATTGGCCGGATAGGCCACAACATCTGGTATTACAAAGGAGGAGCGCATATGGCACAGCGCCGCACCGACTTAGCCGTAGAGGCCCATCAGCTCTGGCGGGAGGGGGTGGGAGAGGCCGAGTCCCTCTCCGGCGTCCGCGCCGAGGAGGAGGACCGCGAGGGGTTCCCCGTCACCACCGTGACCATCACCACTCCCGAGGCGGCTCAGACCCTGAACAAGCCCCAGGGGACCTACGTCACCCTGGAGCTGGACGGCCTGCTCCGCCGGGAGGAAAACGCCTTTCAGCGGGCGGTGGAGGCGGTGGCGGGGTGCCTGCGGCCCCTTTTGCCCGGGGACGGCCCCGCCCTGGTAGTGGGGCTGGGCAACCGGGCGGTCACCCCCGACCTCATCGGCCCGCTGGCGGTGGACCACCTGCTGGTCACCCGCCATCTGGTGGAGCAGATACCGGAGCACTTTGGGGATCTGCGTCCGGTGGCCGCCGCCGCGCCGGGGGTGCTGGCCTCCACCGGCATGGAGAGCAGTCTGGTGGCCCAGGCCCTGGCGGGACAGCTTAAGCCCTCCTGTGTCATCGCAGTGGACGCCCTGGCCTCCCGGTCCCTAGATCGGCTGTGCCGCACGGTGCAGCTGTCCGACGCGGGGGTGGTGCCCGGTTCCGGCGTGGGCAACCACCGCGACCCCTTGGACCGGGAGAGTCTGGGCGTGCCCGTGCTCACGGTGGGCGTGCCCACGGTGGTGGACGGCGCCACCCTGGCGCTGGACCTGCTGGAGCGGGCGGGCAGGCCGGTCCCGGACCGGGCAGGTCTGCCCGGCGGTGAGGATGTCTTCGTCACCCCCCGGGAGGTGGACCAACGGGTGGCCGACCTGGGAAAGGTGCTGGGCTATGCCGTCAGCATCGCTCTGAACCCGTCCCTCAGCGTGGAGGAGCTGACAATGCTGTTGGAGTGACAGCGTTGGGGCAAGGTCCGCTCAACGACCCTTCCGCCTGGAGGCGAAAACTGCGTTCGCTCCCCTGCCCCTCCTCTCCCCGCAAAGCCTGAGGACGGCTTTGCGGGGCTCTGTGAATTCGACCTTCTTCCCCGTTGCCCTTTCCCTCCTTTTCTGGTATACTGTCCCAAATGACCACGCGAGGGGGACCTGCCCGTGAAACAAAAGCTGGACAAGCTGCTGAATGCCCATCCACCCATCCGCTTTGTGGCGGACGTAGCGGATGTGTACTTTTCCAAATTCGTCAGCCGGGCTGCCGCCGAGCTGGCCTATTTTCTCATCCTTACCTTTTTCCCCATCATGATCTGCATCTCGGCTTTCGTCAACGAGCTGCACCTGAACCTGTCCGGCCTGGTGGACCACGCGGACCCATTTCTGCCCGAAGGGGTGCTGGTGATTTTTCAGGACTACCTCACCTACATCGACACTAACCAATCCTCCACAATGCTGTTCACCGGGGCGTTTCTGACCATCCTCTTTGCCTCCGCCGCCGTGCGGGGGCTGATGAACTTCATGCGGGAGCTGTACGGCCGGGCCACTTTCCGTGGGCTGGGACAGGTGGTGGCAAGCGTGCTGTTTTCCGTGCTGCTGCTGGCCACCATCTACCTGTCCCTGGCGGTGGTGGTCACCGGGAACTGGTTTTTCCACCTGCTGGGCCAGATGCTCAGGCTGGAGGGTCTGGTGGAGCGGTTCGGCACCTGGCAGTGGGTGAAGTACCTTCTGCTCCTGGCCATGGTGTTTTTGTTCATTCTCCTGCTCTACCGCTTCGCCGCTCCCCTGGACAAGCCCCGTCCCCCGGTGGTGCCCGGTGCGCTGGCCGCCGCCGCGGCGCTGGCCGTGGCGTCTATGATCTTCTCCCTGATGATGGGAAGCTCCACCCGGTACAACCTGATTTACGGCTCTCTGGCTTCGGTCATCATCATGCTGGTTTGGCTGTACCTGTGCGGCAACATCCTCATCCTGGGCAACGTATTGAATTATGTCCTGTTCACCCACCGCCGAAGGCGGTGCGGCGCATAAAATCCGGTCAGGGGGCCACACTATAATTAAACAATTTGAAAAGAATCAAAGATTCTTTTCAAGTACCCAGGCTGAAAGCCTGGGCGGGCCGCTGAAGGTGGCTTTGGTTTTGGATTTCATCGCTGAATACGGCGTGCTTTACACGCCTGGGGGCAAAGGCAGCAGAGCTGATTTTCCTGTTATTCAACGATATCCCTCGGTGTGTTACATAGCGGAGGGGGGCGCGTGCCATGTGGCAGATCGGCATATGGGAACGGGACGAAGGGCTGGCGGAGCGTGTGAGCCGTCTGGCGGAGGGCACGGGGGAAAAGGCTCTGGTGCGGGCCTGCCGCCATCCGGCTCTGCTGGCGGGGCTGGCGCTGGACCTGCTGGTGGTGTCCCCCGGGGCCACGGGCTGGGCGGGGGCCGGCGCCCTCAACTGCCGCACGGCCCTGCTGCCCGGCGGGCGGTCCGCCCTGACCCGGGCCCTGCCTGCGGGGACGGTGCTTAGCTACGGCTCGTCCAGCCGGAACACCCTGACCCTGTCCAGCCTGGACGAGCAGCGGGCCTCAGTGGCGGTTCAGCGGGAGTTCGTCTCCCTGGACGGACGGGCCGTGGAGCGGCAGGAGATCATTCTGCCCTGCGACGGCTGCTCCCCCGACCTGCTGCTGGCCCAGGCCGGGGCGGCGCTGCTGCTGGGGCGGCTGCCGGCGGAAACATAGAGATGAAAAGCGGCCCGTCGCGGGCCGCTTTTCTCATTCCTCTACTGCGCTTATATTGAGCAGGCTCGCTTGAGCGTGGAAAAGTAAAGCCGAAACCCTGCCGCCCCGCTCTGCGGGGGCGGCTTTTTTGCGGCGAACCGGCGGAGAAAACCGGCTTTATGGGGAGTGCAACCGCCGGTTGCTAAAATTTCCAAGCCCCATTGGTTGTCTTTTCCCAGGAAAACAGTTAAAATGAGGTCCGGAAAGGAGGTCGTTTCCATGACCTTAGCGGAAAAGATCGCCGCCCTGCGGGGAGAGCGGAAGCTGTCCCAGGGGGATTTGGCGGAGCGGCTGGAGGTGTCCCGCCAGTCGGTAAGCAAGTGGGAGACGGGACAGGCCATACCCGAGCTGGACAAGATCATCAAGCTGGCCGACCTGTTCGGCGTGAGCGTGGACGAGCTGGTGCGGGACGGAGAAACACCCAGGCCGGAGGCGGCAAAAACAGAGATCGCGGAACGGGTCGTCTATGTGGAAAAGCCCGGCGCGTGGCTGACCCCCGTCCAGAGTTTGGGCGTGATCTGTGCGGCTTTGGGAGCGGGGGTGTCTTTCCTGGCGCTGTTTGTGGACGACCCGGAGCTGATCGTCCTGGGGATGGCGGTGATTATCCTGAGCCTGCCCCTGCTGCTGGTAAAGGGGCGGCCGCTGCTGGTGTGCGGCTGGCTGATCTGGGCGGTGGGGGAGCTGACCCTGTGCAATCCGTATCTCATGGGCCAAGTGACCAGGCTGTGGCTGCCCTTTATGGGAACCGTCAACAGCGCGCGCTGGCTCATACAGGATGGGGGGATGGGCGGTTCGTTCCTGGTGATGATCCTGTTTTTTCTGCTGTGCTACTCGACGCTGAGCGTGCTGACGGTGGTGCTGCCCGTATACACCGGCTGGCTGTGCTGGAAAAAATGGAGAACTCAGAAGCAATCCGCGCAGAAAGCAGGCGGCTGATTGGCAAAGCGCTCCCCCGGCCCTTGGCCGGGGGATTTTTTATGGATATTGGGTGAAAATACTTGCCAACCCAGGGGAAATCAGGTAAACTGGAAAATGAAAGGATTCCGGAGGGAAGCCGGGTCCTGGAAAAGAAGGGAAAAGGAGAAACGATCAACATGAAAAAGCGCTTTCCCGCAATGTTCCTGGCGCTGGTCCTGTGCATAGGGCTGGCCATCCCCGCCTTTGCGGCGGAGGAAACGCAGCTCCCCGAAAGCTACACCGAGGCCTTTAAGGATGTCACGGTGAGCCACACCTTAGGCGGCGGACACGTTGGCGGCGTTACCTCTGTGGCGTGGCTGGACGAGGAGTGGACTCGGGTCGAATATGAATTTGACGACGAGGGCGACACGTCCAAGGTGACCTTTGACGAGACCGGCTATCGCGCGGTGCGTAATGACACCGTGTTCACCGTGTCCCGTGCCGCCGGACAGGCGGACGACACCTCCTATGTTATGGTCTATGTTACGCCCTACGTCAACGTGGGCGACGGGAAGTACGAGTGGTATGAGTGGCCCCACAGCATGTACCTGACCGAGGAAGGCTTTGTCCTGGATATGATGGACCCCGATGGCTTCGGCGGCCTGGTGGAGCTGAAGGCTGGGGAATCCGTCCAGTTTGAACTGCCCGGGGTGTATGACGATGAGGAAACGGAGCTGACCGACGTCGTCTATGCGGTAAGGGTGGAAAAGTATTATCCTGACTTTACCGAGGAAAAGACTGATGAGGATGGAAATACCTACCCCTCCATTCCCGGTTTTTACAGGTACAATTATTACAAGGTGGACGAGGACTGTGTGGACGAGACCGTGGCCGGGCTTCCCTTCGACGACGTGCGTCTGGGCGTTTACTATGACCTGCCTGTGATCTGGGCCGTGGAGAACGAGATCACCAAGGGCACCTCCCCCACCGCCTTCTCCCCCAGCCAGACCTGCACCCAGGCTCAGATTTTGACCTTCCTGTGGCGCGCCGCCGGGGAGCAGGAGGTCGAGGGCGAGCTGTCCATCGAGGTGGCCGAGGCCTATCGGAGCGCCATCCTCTGGGCGGCCGACCAGGGCATGATCGACCTGGACGGCTTTGATCCTGAGAAGGCCTGCACCCGCGCCACCGCCGTGAGCTACATTTGGCAGGCCTTTGAGGGTCCCGAGGCCGAGGCCGCCGACTTCACCGATGTGGATGCTGAGGCGGACTACGCCGCCGCCGTGTCCTGGGCGGTGGAGAATGGGGTGACCAACGGCACCTCTGAGACCGAGTTCTCCCCCGACCAGGTGTGCACCCGCGGTCAGATCGTGACCTTCCTGTACCGGGCTTACCAGGAGTAAGCATACGCTGTAAAAGCGCCCCCGCCGTCGGCGGGGGCGCTTTTTTCATCCGTGGAGCCGCCGGTACTGCCCAAGCGCGGTGTCCAGCTGGTCCTTTGCCACGTAGTCGTCGGGCCGGAGCGTGTTGTCCGAAACCGGCTGAATCAGGCTGTTTCCCAGGTTCCAGCGCATGGCGTCCCGAGCATAGAGGTGAATGCTCTGCCAGTCGGAAAAGCGGGTCAGAGAGCTGAAATTCCGGGCGGTGTGCCGACAGTATTGGGTTTCGTACCGGTAGAACATGAAGGCCATATCCTGCCGGGTGACGGCGTTGTACGGGTCAAAGCCTCTGTCCACGATGTTGTCCAGGAGGCGGTATCGGACGGCCCAGGTGACCGTCTCGGAGGGGTGGGTGAGCTCTGTCCCGCCGGATAGCTCATACAGCGCCTGGGCCACCTGGGCGTAGGAAACCCGTTCCTCCTCCGGGGGCTGGGACGGAGCGGCGCTGGGCACAGGCGCAGACGGGACGGCGCTGGGCACGGGCGCGGACGGAGCGGCGCTGGGCACGGGCGCGGACGGAGCGGCGCTGGGCACGGGTGCGGACGGGATGGCGCTGGGTATGGGCTCAGGCTCCTGAGCGGCGGCCAGAATCCCGTGCCAGGGATTCTCCTCCCGGGGGTCAGTGGGGTCCCAGCCGTTGGCCTGTTCCGGGGTGATGTGGTCCACCACACGGCCGGGCTTGCCCAGGGGGCCGGGGTCGGCGCCGTCATAAATGGTGATCTTGGTTCCCCGGGCACAGTTGTCGTAGATCCATTTTGCATCCGCCGTCTGGAGACGCACGCAGCCCAGAGAGGCGGGAGCACCCAATCCGTTGTACTCCTCGGTAATCAGAGTGGAGGGGTCCTTTTTGTCGTAGCACACGGAATGAAACAGGATGTTGCCGCTGATCTGGCTGACATATTGGCCGTAAGAGTTGTCAAACATATGGACCCACGTCCACTTACCGCCGAGGGAGTAGGTGCCCAGGGGGGTGGCGTGGCCCTTGCGGCCCGTGGAGCAGATCATAGCCTTCACGGGAACGGTGTAGCAGCCGCTGTCGTCCAGGCCGTATATCGTGACGGTGCTCTGGGCCCGGTTCACCATGATGTAATAGGGCTTGCCGTTGCTTTTGGTGTGGTTTGCCGCGATGTAATCGCCTTGCGCCGCCGACGCAGCCTGAGCCGTGGGACGCATCAGCAGCAGGGCGGACAGGAGCGCCAGGGCGAACGCGGTGACTTTTTTCCTCAAGTAAACTGCCTCCATTCGATTTGATGGCTGGGGATATCGTCTGTGGTCATTCACTGAGGATTATACACGCTCTGGAAGAAAATTTCAAGGCAATTCGGGAAAGCCTCGGCTTACGGCTGGTCCAGCAGGAGCATAAGGGCGGTGACTTCACCGGTATCGTCCGTCTCCCGCAGCGGCCCTCCCCAGATGGGACACAGGGCTTCCGGAGCGTCGGATTTGTTCCCGAAGCGACTGTAACGCTTCATATAAAGCACCTTACACATCCTTTGCCCCGTAAAAGTGCCGGGACAGCAGGAAGGATACCGCCAGCAGGGCCAGCCCCGCCACCGCCGCGATCGCGGGAATGGCGGCGGCCTGCGCCGGGGTGGGCTCGGCAAGCTCCAGGGCTTTGAGCCATTCCAGCCCGCCCAGGGGAAACAGGGCCGCGACAACCAGCAGAACGATCCCGCCCATGATGCTGAAGAACATCATCCGGGCCCGCTCCGGGCCGAACTTGTACAGGAAGGGCAGCATGATGGCGTTTACCAGCACGGACATCAGGCCCATCACCGAACAGCTCACCAGAAATTCCACAGGCTCCTCCACCCGTCCGGCGGCATACAGCATCACGCCGAGAATGGCCGTCAGGCCCACGCTGAGCAGGCACAGCAGCAGGATGCAGAGATACCGGGCGGCTACCGTTTTCGTGCGGCCCACCGGCAGGGCCAGGCCGTAGGTGTCCCACTTGGCCTGCTTGTCGTAGGCAAACACATTCATGGGAAGCATCACGACCATGACGACCAGCAGCACGCCGACGATGTCCGCCGACCACACCCCGGTAAAAGCGATGCCCACGTATACTATCAGCATAAACAGGTAGGAGCGCAGAGTCTTGCGCAGGATGAGAAGATCCTTCAAAATCAGCCCGGTCATGCTTTCTCCCCCTTTACCACGAATACCATCAATTCGTCCAGCGTCACCGGCTCCACCGTCAGGCGGGGATGGAGCCGCTTGAAGTCGTTCCTGCGCCGGATCAGCGCCTCGGTGGAATATTGGCTTTTCCGGGTGGCCACCACATAGCCCCGGTCCACCTGTTCCAGCTCCTCCCGGGCGCACACCAGCCGCCCATAGCTCTCCAGCAGACGGTCCTTCTCGTCGCACAGCAGCAGCTTTCCCTGGTGGAGGTAGGCGATGTAGTCCGCCACCTTTTCCAGGTCGGAGGTGATGTGGCTGGAGATCAGGATGGCGTGGTCCTCGTCGGACACGAAGGCCAAAAATTCGTCCAGGATCTCGTCCCGGACCACCGGGTCCAGCCCCGCCGTGGCCTCGTCCAGCAGCAGCAGCCGGGGCCGGTGGGCCAGGGCCGCCGCCAGGGACAGCTTCATCCGCATCCCCCGGGACAGCTCCTTGATGTTTTTCGCCCCGGACAGGCCGAACTTGTCCAGATAGTCCCGGTACAGCCCCTTGTCCCAGGTCTTGAACACCCGGCACAGCACCGTCTCCACGTCCCGCACCCGCAGGTACTCGGAGAAAAAGCAGTCGTCCAGCACCATGCCGATATCCTCTTTGGCGCGGTCCGGATCGGCACCCAGCAGGACGGCCGTTCCGGCGGTGGGCTTGACGATGCCCAGCATGGACTTGATGAGGGTAGTTTTGCCCGCGCCGTTCTCCCCAATCAGCCCCAGGATGGAGCCGCCGGGAACCTTGAGGTCGATGGGCCCCAGGGTGAAGGTCTTGTACTGCTTGACAAGGCCTTTAATCTCAATACAATTTGTCATAATTGCTCCTCGTTATACAGCGTGTTCAACATTTCGGTGAGTTCGTCCAGCTCTACGGCCCCGGCCTTCGCCGCGTCCACCGCCTGGGACAGGTGCTCCTCGATCTGGCACAGGACGGCCTCCCGCCGGGTCTCACGGCTCTGGGCGGCCACAAAGCAGCCCTTGCCGGGGACGGTGGTGAGGAAGCCGTCCCGCTCTAATTCTTCGTAGGCCCGTTTGGTGGTGATAACGGAAATGCGCAGGTCCCGGGCCAGCAGGCGCATGGAGGGCAGCGCCTGGCCGGGGGAGAGCTGGCCTGAAAGGATGAGCCCCTTCAGCTGGCGGACGATCTGCTCATAGATCGGCACGCCGGAGGAATTGCTGATGATGATATCCATGGTGCACCTCGCGGGGGACCGCTCGTCAGCGGCCCCGGTATTTTGTATATATACGATATACACAGTATACATGGCAGATACACGGTTGTCAAGGGGGCGGGGCAAAAAAATCTCTGGAAATAAAACCGGCCGCCTCCCCACGGGAAGCGGCCGATGGTGAATACAGGCTCTAAAGGGCGCCGGGACAAAGGGCCGGCCCCGGAGGATAAGGCCCTCCTTTTTACCGGTGCCTGCCCGTGAAGAACAGCGCCACGCACCCAGGCCCGGTGTGGGCCCCGATCACGGGGCCGATGGAGTTGATCACGATCTCCTTGGCGCCGTAGCGCTTGCGGATCTCGTCGGCCACGAACTGGGCGTCCTCGGCGCAGTCGCTGTTGCTGATGAACATGGTCTGGGAGGCAGGGTCCTCGGCCAGCTCCCCCACCTTGTCCACCAGGGCGGTGAGGGACGCCCTGCGCCCCCGGGCCTTGGCGATGCTGATGAGGTGGCCCTCGTCGTCCACATGGAGGATGGGCTTGATCTGGAGCATGGTGCCCACCACGGCGGTGGCGGCGGACACCCGCCCGCCTTTTTTCAGGAAGAACAGGTCGTTGACGGTGAAGTAATGGCACTGGCGCAGCTTGTTGGCCTCCGCCCAGTCCCGGACCTCCTCCATGGACTTGCCCGCCTGGCGCAGTTTGGCGGCCTGATAGACCAGCATCCCCTGTCCCAAGGAGGCGCACAGGGTATCGACCACCAGAATTTTGCGGTCGGGGAACTGCCCCGCCAGGTCGTCTGCGGCAATTTTGAAGGAATTATAGGTGGTGGACAGCCCGGAAGAGAAGGCCAGCACCAGCACGTCCCTTCCCTGCTTCAGCACGGCCTCGATGGCGTCGGACGCCTCCCCTACGTTGACGGCGTTGGTGGTGGCCATAAGGCCCTCTCTCTGCTTGCCGTAAAACACGTCGGGAGACATCTCCCGGTTATCCGGATAATTCCGATAGGTCTTGCCGTCCATAATAAAGGACAGGGGGAGCACCTCCAGCTCCAGCTCCTTGACCAGGCTGTCGGGCAGGTCACAGGACGAATCGGTGATAATGATATAGTTGCTCATGGCAGATTCCTCCAAACTTGAAATATCATGAGACCGGCCGGTGAAACCGAACGGTGGGTCACTTCTTTTTTTTCAGCAGCTCCTCATGCCCCGTGCGCTGGGCCAGAATCGCCAGCACCCGGTGGCAGGCCAATCCGGCGGCATAGCTGCGCATGGCCAGGTCCAGCACCAGCTTGGGCAGGTTGTTCTCCGGCGTGTTCTCGTCGATGTGGGCGGCAACGTCCGCCATAGCCTGGTCCAGATAGCTGCAGAAATACTCGTACTGCCGCTCTGGAGCCCGCATTTCCCGGCCTACGGTGGTCAGCACCTTCATCTCCCGCACGCTCATCACCTGCTTCAGGGCGCTGATGGCGGTGAGGTAGGCCAAATGCTCCTGGCCGTATTTTTTGCCGTTGGCCCGCTCCACCAGGCCGTCCTTGATATAGTTGTTGATCATGGCGGAGGTGAGGGCGTCGCCGTCGCCCATGGACACCATCTGCCGGGACAGATAGGATACCACCTGGTCCATGTACAGCGGAATATCGGGCAGCTTGTCCCAGCCGTCCGGGCGCTGTTCAGTCAGCTGCTGCTTTAATTCGGCCAGCTCGTCCATGGGACATCCCTCCAATCTGATAGCTGAAATTATATCACATCGTTTTGGAGACGTAAAGGGGAAAAACGGAAAAAAGCCGCCCCCGCTGAGCGGCGGCGGCGTAGGGCTTGGCTTTACTTCACAGGCAGGCGGGCTTCCTCCACATAGGCGCGGTGGAGGAAGGTCACGATCTGGGCGCGGCTGCATGTCTTGTTCGGCGAGAAAATGGTTTCGCTGCCGTCGCCATTGGTGACGCCGTTGGACACCGCCCAGGATACGGCGGAGGCGTAGTCCGCCCCGACAGGCACGTCGGTGAAGGCGGCGGCCGGAGCCTGGGGCCGGTCAAAGGCCTGCCAGATGTAGCGCACAGCGGTAGAGCGCGTACAGGGCTTGCTTCCGTCAAAGGAGGCGTCGATCATGCCCTTTTCCCGGGCCCAGCTGACGGCGGCGGCCATGTCGGCGGCGGAGGCCGTGGAGCCGGAGCCCCGGGCCGCGCGGTAAAGGAAGGTCAGGATTTGAGCCTGGGTGCAGTCCTGATATGGGGAGAAGGCGGTGGCGGAGGTGCCGTTGGTGATTTCGTTTTCCACGGCCCAGGCCACGGGAGCGGCGTAGTATTCACCGGCGGGCACGTCGGTGAAGGAGGGATCGGAGGGGTTGGCGGGCTGACTGTTATCTTCGAGAATGTGGATGAGGATAAAGTTTATGAGGCTGGTCCAACGGTTTCCAATCGTGACGGAAATCAGATAATCTCCAGGCTCGGAAAGGGTGACGGCGGCGCCCTGATAAATATAGATTTGCGTCCAGTCATCGTGATCGCTCATGTAAAAATCCTTGAGCGTACCCGCGTTCTCCTTTATGCCGCCGTTCTCCTGCCTGACGGCGTATGTCCCGTCAAAGTATGCCACAGGCTCTTCGGAGGTTTTAGGGTACTCCCCCTCGTTGGCGCCGGGAAGAGCGCGAAATACGCTGGCGCCATAGACATAATAATTTTCGTCAATATAATGCCCCTCCCAGTCAAGCGACTGCTCCCAATCCGTGTAGTCGGCGGTTATGGTCACGGTGACGGGCTTGGAGGCGGTGAATACCGGATAGGAGCTGTCATCCCCCTTGCCTGCGGCGTCTTGACCTGCCGCAAGTCCATATTCGACGTAAATCCGGTCGGTCAGCTCCAGATCCTCGCCGGAAACGCTGATCTCGCTGTTTTCAGCTGTGGTAACTGCGTTAAAATCAAGATAGTAGGTCGTTTGGTCCGCTGCACAGGCCGGGACGGCCAGCCCAATGCAAAGAGCCAGTGCCAGGATCATTGCCGGAAATCGTTTTTTCGTGCTGCTTCTCTCCTTTTCTGTCGGCCGGCGGACCTGTCCGGTATTGTGTCGGATATAGGAGCACCGTATAGGGATAGCTTACACGATTTAGATTGAAAAAGCAAGGGATTTTTGAAATTAAAGTGGGCTTTACAGGGCCGCCCTGTTTGGACGACAGGGGTCCGCTCCCTCGTCCATATTTTTGGACTGTCCTTTTCGCCGCCAATCTGCTATAATATAGGTACGTTCCATTGCAGTGAGGAGTGGTTTCATGCCAGATGTCAAAGAGTTCAAGTCCCTTTTTAAGACGCCGCAGAAAACCCGCCTGACGGTAGTCTGCGCCCTGGTCGCGCTGGTCACGGTGGGGGCCATTGCGGCGTACATCGCCTATTCCGTCGGCCAGGGGACCGGCGGGGCGGACGCCCCGCCGGGAGAGAGCGAAGCCGTATCCGGCGCACCTGCCCAGTCCGGGGACCCTGCCCAATCTGAGGCCCAGCCCAGCCAGGACCTGATGGGGATTGTCCCCACCCTGACCATCGAGGAGGCCCGGGAGCTGGCCCTCGCCGACGCCGGGACGTCGGAGGGCGCGGCCGACGTCAGCCGGGAGGCCCTGTCGGAGGACAACGGAATTTGGGTGTATGAGTTCCGCTTCCGCACGGAAGAGGCCCAGTATGAGTACAAAATCAACGCCAACACCGGAGAGGTGCGCAGCATGGTGAAGGAGACCTTCGTCTATCCCAGCCAGGAGCCCTCCATGCCCGTTTTGGAAAGCGCGCCCCCTGCGGAGAGCGCCCCTGCTCCGCAGGCTTCGACTGCGGTCCAGCCCTCCGCCGCGCCCCGGCCCGCCCAGAGCGCCGCCCCCACCGCCGACGTTGGGGTGGAGCAGGCCAAAGCCGCCGCCCTGAAGGACGCGGGAGTATCCTCCGCCCAGGCCACCTTCACCAAGGCGGAGCGGGACTATGAGGGCGGCAAGCTGGTCTATGACATTGAGTTTATCACCACCACCCATGAGTATGACTACAAAATTGTGGCAGCCACCGGAGCCGTTTACAGCCGGGATGTGGAAGCCCTCCAGACCACCGGGACGCAGTCCAACCCCGGTTCCGCTTATATCGGTATGGAGCGGGCCAAATCTGCCGCCCTGGACCACGCGGGACTTACCGCCGCCCAGGTTACATTTACCCATGTCGGAATGGACTGGGACGACGGCCAAATGGTGTATGAAATTGAGTTCCGACAGGGCCGCACGGAGTATGAGTACAAAATTGACGCGGCCACAGGCCGGATTTTGGACCACGAGATGGATGTGGACTGACCCTCAAAATATTGAGACAACAAGGCCCCCGCCGGAGCTTCCGGCGGGGGCCTTGTATTGCGGTTCTTACTTCTTCTTTCCAAAATCGGGAGCGAAAATCTTGTTGTCCACGGCGAAAATGATGACCATGGCTACGCCGCCGGTGACCACGGCCGTGACGATGCTCTGAAGGGTGTTGCGCAGGGCCGCATTGGAAATCAGCGCGTTGGTGACCGGGTTCCACACACAGGTAAACAGGTTCATCACCAGGAACACGCCGATGGTGGCAATGCCGTGGGCCGCAATCTGGATGCCCAGCGGGCCGTGGCTCTTAAAGGTCACGTTGCGCTGGAGCGGGAAGTTGACGCACTCGCCGAAGCAGATGGTCACCAGGTTGGCCAGGGTGAAGGCCAGGCCGCCGCTGATCGCACCGTTGACCTCCTCCAACGCATTGCCAATGATCGCCAGGTTAAAGTCCACGCCGAACAGAGACACGGGGATGTTGGGCCACAGCCACTCGGCGTTGCCCACCATGCCCCGGAACAGGTCGGGCAGGAACATCAGCAGCAGCGCCTTGAGGAAGGTCACAAAATAGCTGAACAGCAGGAACAGGCCGCCCTTCCGGACCCACTCCGCCACGGCAGGGTGCTTTTCGGCGAAGCCGTTCCACCAGTCCTTGATCCCTTGCATATAGAATTCCTCCCTTTCTCAATGAATGGCGTCCGCCGCCTTGCGGCGCTTGCCGGAGCGGAAGAAGCCGCCGATCACCCGGCCCAGGCCCTTAAAGAAGTGGCCGTTGCAGATGGTGAGGATGCCCTCCGCCATCTCCATGGTGCACATACCGCCCGCCATCTTGGCGATGCCCCGGAAGGGCATATTGTAGATGAAGGTGATGTTCAGGTCGGGCTCGCCCTTGGCGATGCTCTTGTTGAGCATATTGGTCATGATCTTGTACACGAACCGGGCCAGGCCGCTCTTGGCGTAGTAGAGCTGGCAGATGGCGTCGTTCATGTCCAGCGTGCCGCTCCAGTGCCCGTCGGGGATGGGCCGGCCCAGCAGGGTTTCAAACTCGGCGTCGGAAATGTTCTTGACGTCGCCGGAGAAATATTTGGTGAACTTGGCCTTGTCATAGGGGCCGGCGGCCTCGGTGCCCTTGACGGTCACGGCGCCGGACAGCTTGATGTCCGCACAGGACGCGCCGATCATGATAGTCCACTGGCCACCCTCCACCTCGAATTTGTTGGTGTTCACGTTGAAGTAGCGGAACGCCTTGTCATCTAAGGGGATGGTCACTTTTTTGCTTTCTCCAGCCTTGAGAAATACCTTCTGGAAGCCCTTCAGCTCCTTGGCGGGCCGGAACACGTCGCCGTCGGTCTTGGACACGTAGAGCTGGGCCACTTCGGCCCCGTCCATCTTACCGGTATTCTTGAGGGTAAAGGTGGCCTCCTTGTCCGTGACGGTCAGGTCGCTGTACTCGAAGGTGGTGTAGCTCAAACCGAAACCAAAGGGGAACAAAACGGGAATATTTGCTGTTTCAAAGTAACGGTAGCCGACGAACAGACCCTCCCGGTACTCGGCGGTGCGCTCCTTGGCGGGGAAATAGGGGGCGGAGGACACGTCCTCGTACTTGACGGGGTAGGTCTCCGCCAGTTTGCCGCAGGGGTTTACCTGACCCATAACGGCCTTCAACATGGAGCTTGCGCCCGCCTGGCCGCACAGATAGCCGTGAATCAGCGCCTTGCATTTGGGAAGCCAGGGCATCTCAACGGCGGAACCGGCGGACATGACGGCCACGATGTTGGGATTCACGGCGGCAACTGCTTCAATCAAATCCACCTGACTCTGGGGCAGGCGCATATGGGCCCGGTCCAACCCCTCGGATTCGCTGATCTCGTCCAATCCGATGTAGAGCAGGACGACATCCGCCTGTTTCGCCAGCTCCACCGCCTTGGCCTGCATGGCGGGGTCGCCCTTGCCGGAGCGGGGGTAGCCCGCCTCAAAGCCCGCCACGTCCAAATCGAAATTCTTGATGACGTCCATGGCATGGTCCAGCTTGGTGGGGTTCACTACGGAGGAACCCGCCCCCTGATACCGGGCCTTTTGGGCAAACTCGCCGATGACGGCCACCTTTGCGCCCTTTTTCAGCGGCAGGATGTTGTTCTCGTTCTTCAGCAGTACAATGGACTGCTCGGAGGCCTTGGCCGCCATTGCGTGGTGCTCGTCAACGTCGAAGGCCTTGCCCGCCAGCGGCTTGACGGCCTTTGTGGTGGACAAAATCACGTCCAGCAGCTCATCCACCCGCTGGTCCAGAAACTCCTCGCTGAGCCGGCCGGACTTCACCGCCTCCACCAGCTCCAGGTCGGAATCGCCGCCGGTGGTGGGCATCTCCAGGTGGGAACCCGCCCGGACGCCCTCGGTGTGGTCGTTGGAGGCCCCCCAGTCGGACACCACGAAGCCGTCGAAACCCCACTCGTCCCGCAGAATTTCCTGTAACAGGTGGGGATTCTCGTTGGCGTACACGCCGTTGATCCGGTTGTAGGAGGACATGATGGATTTTGCCTTGCCCTCCTTGACGGCGATCTCAAAGCCCGTCAGGTAAATCTCCCGCAGGGTCCGCTCGTCCATGACGGAGTCCGACGCCATCCGCCGCAGCTCCTGGGAGTTGGCGGCGAAGTGCTTGGGGCAGGCAGACACGCCGTTTTTCTGAATGCCCCGGACGTACCCGGCGGCCATCTTGCCCGCCAGGTAGGGGTCCTCGGAGAAATACTCGAAATTCCGCCCGCAGAAGGGACTGCGCTTGATGTTCAGGCCGGGACCCAGCAGGACGCAGACGCCCTGGGACGCGGCCTCAGCACCGAGATACCCGCCGATCTCCTCCCCCAGCGACGGGTCCCAGGAGTTGGCGATGGTGGCGGCGGTGGGGTAGCAGGTGGCGGGCAGAGAGCCGTTCAGGCCCAGCTGGTCTCCTGCGCCCTCCTGCTTGCGGACGCCGTGGGGGCCGTCGGAGAGAGTCATGTTGGGCACGCCCAGCCGCTCGATGCTCCGGCTCTGCCAGAAGTCCTTGCCGGAGAAGAGGTAGCACTTCTCCTCCAAGGTCATTTGCTTGATGATATCCGCGTGTTTCAAACAGACTCCTCCTTACGTTACCTTTGACGCTTTTATTTTCTGCGCCTCCCGCCCCCGCCGGACGGCGGGAGCAGGAAGCCTTGGGGCTTATCTTGTGTGCGTTGGGCTGTTTTTATTTTTCTGCGCCGGAGCGGGCTCAGCCCTCCTTTTTCTTTTTGGCGTTCCGCACGATCACGACCTCGCCGGCCACAGCCGCCAGGATGACCACGGCGGAAATGGCGTACATAGCGATCTCCCAGCCGGCCAGACCGCCGCCGGCGCCATTGGCATAGGCGCGGCTGTTGGCCGTGGTATACAGGATGTTCTTACAGGCCTGACGCATGGCCAGCAGAGAGGTAGCGCTGGTCTTGTCGGTCATCTCGCTGTATTCGGTCATCTGGGGGGTCAGACAGAAGTCGTTGCCGTTGCGCACCTGGATGTCGGCGTCCTGATAGCCGTAGCCGCCGAAGTAGTCGGTGAGCACCATGCCGCGGAAGCCCCACTCGTCACGCAGGACGGCGTTCAGCAGCTCGGGGTTGGCCCCGGCGTACTTGTTGCCGATGTAGTTAAAGGAGCTCATGACGGCCATGGACTTGCCCTCGTAGTTCTTCACGCACATCTCAAAGGGCTTCAGGTAGATCTCCCGGATGGCCTGCTCATTGGACCAGGTGCACAGCATATCGGTGCGGTGGGTCTCCTGGTCGTTGAGGGCGAAGTGCTTCATGAAGGAGTACACGCCGCTCTCCGCCGCGCCGTTGATGGCGGTGGAGGCCATGGCCCCGGACAGGTAGCCGTCCTCGGAGTAGTACTCGAAGTTACGGCCGGAGAAAGCGGTGCGGTGGATGTTCATGGCGGGGGCGTACCAGCCGGACACGTCCATCTCGTCGGCCATCTTGCCGATGGAAGCGCCGAAGTCATGGGCCAGATCGGTGTTCCAGGTGGCGGCGATGACCACGCCGGCGGGGAAACCGATGGAGGCCTTCTGGGTGAAGTTGTTGTTGATGGAGGCGGGGCCGTCGCAGTCCACCTGCTGGGTCTTGCCCACGGAGGCGATGGCCACGCTCTGGTAGCCGCCGATGCCGATGAGCTGCACCATGTCGTCCGCGGTGAGCTGGTCCAGCAGCTGCTCCCACTGGGGATCGTCGTAGTCCTTACCCCGCAGGTCGGCGATGGTCAGGCTGTTCTTGGCCCCGGTGGTGGGCGCCTCGTCATTGCTGTCGTTGAACTGGGTGGGGTCGTAGTTGGTGTGGTTGTAGAAGCCCGCCTTCACGTCGTCGGCCATCTCGTAGTTGGTGGGAGCGGCCACGGCGGCGTCATAGTTGGCGAAGCCGTCGGCACGGGACAGGTAGGTCACGTCGCCCTGGGCGTAGCCGAACTGGCTGACGGCGGGGACCTGGTCGGAGGCGCGGCCGTCGGTGTAGGCGACGGTGGAGCCCACGGTGTAAGTCTTGGAGTCGATGACGTTGTGGGAATCGCTGTTGATGGAGATGGCGTAGTCCCCGGCCTCCAGCACATAAGCGCCCGCGCCCTCATAGTCGAAGGAGGCCATGTCCTCCACCTGGAAGGAGATCTTCACAGTCTCGCTCTTACCCGGCTCAAGGACGCCGGTCTTGGCGAAAGCCACCAGATTGGCGCTGGCCTTCTCAATGCCGCCGTTGGTGTAGGGCGGGTTGTAGTAGACCTCAACCACGTCCTTGCCCGCCACGCTGCCGTTGTTGGTGACGGTGACGTCGAAAGTAATGGTCCCATTACTTTCGGAGATGGGGCCCATCTCCTGCTGGAAGGTGGTGTAGCTCAGGCCGTAGCCGAAGGGGAACTGCACCGTGCCGTCATAGTCGATGGCGTTCTCCGCGGCGGCGGTCTCATACCACTTGTAGCCCACGTAGATGCCCTCCACGTAATTGACAAAGTTGGGGGTGACGGGCTGGCCGTAGGACAGGGGGGACACGTCGTCCAGGTTGGTGTACTGGAACTCGCCGATGTTGTTGAAGGCGGGGATGGCGGTCAGGTCGTACACGAAGGTGTCCACGGTGCGGCCGGAGGGGTTGGTCTTGCCGGTGAGGATGTTGCCCAGGGCGTTGAAGCCGGTCTGGCCGGGGCCGGGAGCCAGGATGACGGACTTGATAGAGGGATAGTCCTCAATCCAGCCCAGCTCCATGGCGTTGGAGGCGTTGATGACCACAATCACTTTGTCAAACTGGCTGGTGACCTTCTCGATCATGGCCAGCTCCCGGGTGGTGGGCTCCAGATAGTGCTTATCCACGCCCAGGTCCTCGGGGTACTCGCTCAGGCGCAGGCCGGAGGCGGCGAACATGGTGCCGCTGCCGTCGTCCTGGAAGGTGTCGGGCACGTTGGGATCCAGGCTGGTGGGCAGGTCGGCGCCCTCGCCGCCCGCCCGGGAGAGGACGATCATGGCCACATCGGAGTAGGCCGCGGCGTTGTCGAACATACCGGCGGCGTCATACTCGCCGATGGTGGGCTCGGGGCAGGTCCAGTCCTGGCCCATCATGCCGATGTTGGGGCGCTCATCCTTCCAGTCGGTGTAGAACTTGGTCAGATCCTGGTTGTACTCGATGCCCGCCTGGGAGATGCCCTCCAGCAGGGTGACGGTGGGGTACAGCCCGGACAGGGAGCCGGAGCCGGTGCCGCCGTACACGGGGTTGGTGGCCGACCAGCCGAAGGTGTTGACCTTCGCCCCCTCGCCCAGGGGCAGCAGCCCGTCGTTCTTCAGCAGCACGAAGCCCTCGTCGGCGATGTCCTCGCACAGGGCGCTGGCGTCCTGGATGCTGCCCTCGCTGATGTCGCCGCCGCCCCGCAGGGCCATGCCCACGATGCCGTACAGCGGGCCGGTGAGGATCATGTCCACGATGATCACCAGCGCCACCACAAAGGCCATCCAGGCGGAGCCCCGCACCAGGCCCTTCATGGGCTTCTGGAGCTTAATGGCCGCGATGGTGACCGCGACGGCCAGCACCAGAACCACGGCCAGGGCGATGAGATATCCCTGGATCAGGCCCAATGTGGTGATGACGTCATTCATGTTGATGCCTAACATTTCTGTTTCCTCCTCATTCACTTTTTGGCGGGCGATTCCCGCCTCTTGCTAAGGAGTCTAGCACAATTTTTTCGCCTTTGGCGTCGATTTGCGCAAACTGCGGGTTTTTGCGGCTAAACTGCATTTTGGACTGTGCACTCTTGACAAAATGCCCCCCTGCGTTCTTGTGGATTTCCACAACACAAGCGGGATTTTCCAGTTTTTTGTTGTGAGATTACCGGGGATTGTCCAAGGGAAGGCGCTGTACCGTCGGCGCATCGTCCCTTCCCTTTTCCGGCCCGGTGTGATACGATATCGGGGCTTGAAAGGAGGCCTGGCTGTGTCGCACCGGCAAAACGACTTTTCCCGGGGGAGCATCCCCCGCAACATTATGAATCTGGCCATCCCCATGACGGCGGCCCAGCTGGTCAATGTGCTGTACAGCGTGGTGGACCGGATCTATCTGGGTCACCTGCCCGGCGGCGACAGCCTGGCCCTCACCGGCCTGGGGGTGACCATGCCTATCGTGTCCATCCTCATGGGCTTCGCCAACCTGTGCGGCACGGGGGGCGCGCCCCTGTGTTCCATCAGCCGGGGCCGGGGAGATGACCAGGAGGCCGAACGGGTGATGGGCAACGCCTTTGTGCTCCTGCTGATTTTGGGCGTGGCGGGCACCGCCTTTTTCCTGGCGCTGAAGGAGCCCATCCTCTACCTGTTCGGGGCCAGCCCGGGCACATTTCCTTACGCCGACGGGTACATGACCATCTATCTGTGCGGCACGCTGTTTGTCATGATTAGCCTGGGCATGAATCCCTTTATCAACGCCCAGGGCTTTGGGCGGGTGGGCATGATGACCGTCCTGCTGGGGGCGGCGGTGAACATCGCGCTGGACCCAGTGCTGATCTTTGTGCTCCATATGGGAGTGCGGGGGGCGGCGCTGGCCACGGTGTTCTCTCAGGGGCTGTCGGCGGCCTGGGTGCTGGCTTTCCTGACCGGGAAAAAGGCTATCCTGCGTCTCAAGGGGGAGAATCTGCGGCTGGACGGAACGCGGACCAAAAAGATCATATCCCTGGGTCTGTCCGGGTTCTTTGTGAACATGACCAACAGCCTGGTCCAGGTGGTGTGCAATGCCACGCTGCAAAATTACGGAGGGGACACCTATGTGGGGGTGATGACCATCATCAACTCCATCCGAGAGGTGTTCATTATGCCGGTGCAGGGGCTGACCAACGGCTCCCAGCCGGTGGAGGGCTACAACTACGGGGCCGGGCAGTACAGCCGGGTCCGGGAGGCTATCCGGTTCACGGTGGGGCTGACGGTGGCCTATTCCGCCCTGTTCTGGGTGTGCGCCATGCTGTTTCCCGCGGCCCTCATTCACATTTTCAAAAGCGACCCGGTCATCATTGAGGCCGGAGTGCCCGCCCTGCGAATCTATTTCTCCATGTTCCTGTTCATGTCTCTGCAATTTGCGGGGCAGGCCACCTTTGTGGGCCTGGGCCGGGCCAAGCAGTCGGTATTTTTCTCTCTGCTGCGCAAGGCCGTCGTCAACGCGCCGCTGACCCTCATCCTGCCCATTTGGATGGGCACCACCGGTGTGTTCGCGGCGGAGGCGGTCTCCCAGCTCATCGGCGGGCTGGCCTGCTTTACCACCATGTATCTCACCCTGTACCGCCCCCTGGGACGGCTGCGGGACGGCGGCCCGGCGGCATGAAAAGCCGCCGCCGTTTCCCATCGAGGCTGCGGATAAGGAGCACAATGAAACCCCCGCCGGTCAGACTGCGTCTGACGGACGGGGGATTTTCATTCTGCTCAGCTTTTTTCCTCAAACACCGCGCCGCAGGAACGGCAGTGGACGGTGATCCGCCCCTTGCCTCGGGGCACCCGCATCTGCTGGCCGCAGTTGGGGCATTTGAAGTAGCGGTGCTCCCGGTCGTGGGTGCGGCAGCGGAAGGTGTTCCAGCGCCGGGCGATGGGCCGGGCGAGCTGGAGGAACTTGCTGTTCTCCGCCCTGCGGGCCTCCAGGTTTCGGGACAGGGAGCGGTACAGGCTGACGATGATCAAAATCAGGGCCAGCAGCTCAAAGA
Organism: uncultured bacterium; assembly: GCA_948469375.1. Classification (GTDB taxonomy): domain Bacteria; phylum Bacillota; class Clostridia; order Oscillospirales; family Oscillospiraceae; genus Enterenecus. The sequence goes on from CAOKLO010000005.1 coordinate 35,085, forward strand.
CCAGCATCCTGGTAAACAGAAACACAATATAAAGAATGATGTAGAGCGCCATCAGCAGAACGTTGAGCTGATCTCCTCCATAGCGCCCCGCCATCAGGCGGAGCATCCAGCGGCGGACCATGGGCGCTCACCTCCTATACGCTGAAGATAATTTGGAATATGATTATGATAACGCCCATAAATGAACCCGTCAATGGGGCAACCGTAAACAATATGTGAATTTCTCGACGAAGAGCCGCCCTCCGCCGGGGTATTCCCGCTTCCCCGGGCAAAAAAATTTCATGGGTTCTCGGAGAATCCAGTGTATAATAAAACAGAAACACAAAGAGAGGAGGCGGCGCACATGGGGGAACAGGAAGTCGTCCGGCTGATTCGGGACCGGGACTCCCAGGGGATGGAGCAGCTGCTGCTGCATTTCGGGCCGCTGATGCGGTATGTCATAGCCCCCATTCTGGCCGACCCCCGGGACCGGGAGGAATGCCTGTCCGAGGCGGCCATGCGGGTCTGGGATAAAATCGACCGGTTCGACCCGGAAAAGGGCAGCTGGACGGGCTGGCTCACCGCCCTGTCCCGGAACGCCGCACTGAACCGGGCCCGGGGACAGGCCGGCCCCGCCGGGGAGCTGACGGAGGAGGTGCCGTCCCAGGAGCCAGGGCCGGAGGAGGCGCTGCTGCGCCGGGAAGCGCTGGAGGAGCTGCGCCGGGCCATGAGGACCCTTCCGGTCAAGGACCAGGCGCTGCTCTACCGCAAGTACTACTACTTGCAGTCCACCGAGCAGATCGCCCGGGAGTTGGGCACCACCCCCCGGGCGGTGGAGGGCAGGCTGTACCGGTTGAAGCAAAAGCTGAAAAAGCAATTGAGGAGGTGAAGAACATGGATGACCGCCGTTTTGACCAGGACTCCGAGCAGGAGCTGGACCGCCTGCTGTCCGACGAGCTTTCCGCCCCGCCCCCGGAGGATGTGCTGCGGGAGGTCACTCCCTGGCGTCAGGCCATGAACCGTATTCTCTCGGGGCTGGTGCTCAAAACCCTCACGCTGAATTTTTTGGGGCTGGACTATCTTTTGCCGGCTGTGGGCCATTTGCTGATTCTGCTGGGCCTGCGGGCCCTGCGGCGGGAAAACCGGGTCTTTCGGGTCTGGTGGCGGGTCATGCTGGCTCAGACCGCGCTGTGGGCCTTCCAGCTGCTCCAGCGGGCCGCCCCCGGGTGGCAGGAGTTCGACAGGACGGTCCCGGGCCTGGCGCTGACCGGGCTGGGGTTTGCGCTGGTACTGGCCCATTCCCTCTGCCTGTGGCTGGGCCTGCGCTCGGTGCGGCGGCGGGCCGGACTGAGGCCGGGGGCCGAAGGGGCGCTGGCGCTGCTGGCGTGGCAGGTGGTTCTGGGCGTGCCGGCGGCGCTGGGGATGAGCCAGATTGGGTGGCCGTTCTTCATTCTCCTGCTGGCTGCCTATATCTGCATCTTCCGCAGCCTTTACAAGCTGTCGGCGGAGCTGGACGAGGCGGGATATGCCCTCCGCCCCGCCCCCGTCCGGGTGTCCGACCGCCTGCTGGTCGGGGCGGTTGCGGGGGCGCTGCTGCTGGGAATTGCGGCGGTCAGCCTGACCTGTAACCGCCTGCCTATGGACTGGCGGCCGGTGGACCGGGCGGAACACGATGAAGTGGTGGAGCTGAAAGCCGAGCTGGCCGCCATGGGCTTCCCGGAGGACGTGCTGAACGACCTGTCGGCGGAGGATATTCAGGCCTGCGGGGGCGCCGTGCGGGTGGTGAGCGATGTGCATACCTACGCGTTGAGCACCACCTTCGACGACAACACGCCAAAGCCGCTGAAAATCACCGGCGTAGCGGTGGAGCTAGGTGGGGAGCGGGAGCGCTGGCGCATGTTCCACCACTTCCAGTGGGAGGCCGGGACCAGCTTTTCCGGCACCGAGGCCATGCAGTTCTGGCCCGCCTACCACGTCGGCGACGGCTGGGCCAAATCCGGTCAGGCCACGGGCCGGGTGCTGTGCGAGCGGGACGGAACGGAAGTCTGCGCCCCCTATTACTCCCTGGGAGAGGAGACCTTTACCGCCGACAGCGTTTTCTTCGGTATGAGGACCTCCACCGACCTGTTCGCCTCCTTCTCCTTCCCCCGGAACGGGGACCGCTGCCGGGGCTACGTCGCCTATGAGACGGCGGAAACGAGGGATGGCTATATCATCGACTCCTGGGTCAACTACGCCCACAGCCGGAGGCTGTTCCAGTATCCGGCCGCCAGCGCCAAGGAGTGGATTCAAACCCGCGGCATTAACTATGACCTGGAGCCTTTCCTCCTCATTCAGGACGCGCTCCAGTTTTTCCCCTACACTGTGGATGAGGAGGGCATGTATTAAACCCGCAAAACAGGGGGAGGGCCCATGCCCTCCCCCTGTTTTGCGGGTTTTTGAAGCTCAAAGCGGCTTGTTTTTTTCATAGATGATCCGCAGTCCATCCAGCATCAGGTCGTCGTCCACCGTGATGTCCCGGCAGCAGTGGGATACCACCAGCCGGGCCAACCCGCCGGTGGCAACCGCCGCGCCCAGGGGCTTGCCCAGCTCCTCCTCCACTCGGTCCAGCAGGCCGTCCACCAGAGCCGCGTGGCCGTAGATGGCCCCAGCCTGCATGGCCGCCACCGTGTTGCTGGCGATCACCTTTCCCGGCACGTTCAAATCAATGCGGGGGAGCTGGCTGGTGCGGCTGGACAGCGCGTCCACCGAGAGTCTGGGTCCCGCCATAATGGCGCCGCCCAGAAAACGACCGTCGGCGTCCACCACGGACATGGTGTCCGCCGTGCCCAAATCGAAAATGACCAGGGGCTTGGGATATTTGGCGGTGGCGGCCACCGCCCCCACCACCAGGTCCGCGCCCAGCTGGCCGGGGTCGTCAATTTTGATGTTTACCCCGGTTTTGATACCCGCCCCCACCATGATGGGCGGCTTGTGCGTAATCATCTCCGTGGCCAGGCGCAGCACGTCGGTGAGCTCGCTCACCACGGAGGCGATGATCGCGCCCTCCACCTCCCTGTGGTTCAGGCCGTGGAGCGCCAGGAGGCTGTGCAGGATCAGCGCGTACTCGTCGGAGGTCTTGCTCCGGTCGGTGGAGATGCGGGCGGTGAGCAAAAGCCGCTCTCCCTCTATGCACCCCAGGACAATGTTGGTGTTTCCCGCGTCGATGGCTAAGATCATAAGACCGCCTCCTGAACAAGGATGGTTGTTACTTCTGAAGAGGACCGGCGGCGCCGATGATACGGACGATAACCGGACCCAGCACCAGGTTGATGAGCAGCTCTACCAGGAAGTTCACCCCGGTGAGGCCGAACAGGATATAGTACAGAACGTCCGAGCCGCCCGCCCAGGCCGTGAGGGTCTCGCGGAAGAACAGCGCCATGGCCAAGCAGAACAGCCCCGTGTTGACCACCGGGCAGACAATTCCGGCGCAGGCGGCCGCAATGGATTTTTTGCCGGTTTTGGACGCCCCGCGGTAGACGGCCGCGGCGCAGGCCCCGGCAGCGACGCCCTTGCCCAGGCACACCAGGGCGGTGACCGGGGGGTTGGTGTTCCAGAGGATGGAGCCGCCCGCGTCCATCCCGGTGATGCAGCAGATCAATACCACCAGGCCGAAAACGCCGCCCAGATAGGCGCCGGCGCTGACGCCGTACAGGGCCGCGCCCACCACGATGGGCACCAGGCTCAGGGTGATGGATACGGGGCCTACCTTCGCCACGTTGGCGACCAGCTGGAGCACGACAATCAGGGCGGTGAAGATCGCCAGCGCCGCCAGCTTGCGGGTGTTGGTCCTTGAGCTTGCCATATTTTATTTACCTCCTGCTGCTGTCCGCGTGGGTACAGCGCAAATTTGGCCCATGTGAAAAAGGGCTCGGCCCATTATATCCGCCTTTGCGGGAAAAAGCAAGAGGGGTGATATGTCATGGGCAAGAACACGATTCGTTCAGAAATTGCTGGACCCGCCGGTTGAAGTCCGGGGCCTCTTGGTATGCGGCGTGCCCCAGTCCGCCGTACATATAAATCCGGCAGCCCAGCGCCGCGGCGATTTCCTCCGACGCGCCGCCTGTGACGACAAGGTCCTGCTTTCCGCCGATGACGAATACGGGGCAGGTGATTTTGGAAAGCTCAGGATAGGAATTGCAGGTCCGGCAGGCCTGGGCGAGGGCGATGAACCGGCTGAAATCCTTCGGCTTTCCCACCCGTGAAAGGACCGGAAAGAGCCACCGGTATTTTTTGAGATAGGCGGGCGAATACATTGTTTCAAACATGTCGATGACAAAGGGACCATACTCCCGCCGCCGGGCCATTTCAACCCAGCGGTCCAGGACCTGCTCCATGACGCCGTTTGGCCTGGACGCCGTGACGCCAAGCACAAGCTTATGCACAAGGCGGGGATGGCCGATGGCGAGATACTGCGCGATCATTCCCCCCTGCGATATCCCAAATACGTCGGCGGTGCCGACATGGAGCCGCTCCATCAAAAAAGCAACGTCGTCCGCCATATCCTGTATCGTATATCCGTCTGGAACGGCGGCCTTTTTATCAACGACGTACACCGTGTATTGCTTGGCAAAGCACCGGTACAGATAGGCCAGAGAGAACGCCGCGCTTTTGACCTGCTGAAGGCTGAGCCCGGGAATCAAAACAAGCGCCTTCCCGCCGGTCCCAAAAATGACGCAGTCCAAAGCGGTTGCGTCCTTGTTCACCGTCATGCACCGGACACTGTTAAGCCACATCAACATACACCCTCTTTTTATACCTATTGTACCATACAACAACGCTTTATGCAAAGCCTTTAGCCAGGCCGTCAAAGCGTTTCCTTGAAATTTACCCGTTGCCGCCGGGAACAAAAGCTGATATACTTGCCTTAAAATAGATGAGACGGGAGGGTGTGCCCATGGCCCGCATCGACAAACAAAACTATTATCTGGACATTGCCGGCACCGTGCTGGAGCGGTCTACCTGTATGCGGCGGCATTACGGCGCCATCATCGTACAGAGCGACGAGATCGTGTCCTCCGGTTACAACGGTGCGCCCCGGGGACGGAGAAACTGCGGCGACCTGGGCTATTGCGCCCGGGAGGCCATGAACATCCCCTCCGGCCAGCGGTACGAGCTGTGCCGCTCCGTCCACGCGGAGGCCAACGCCATCATCTCCGCTCCCCGGCGGCAGGTGCTGGGGGCCGCGCTGTACATGGTGTGCCGGGACCCGGCCACGGGAGCGCTGATCCCCGGCTCCACCTCCTGCTCCATGTGCCGCAGGCTTATCATCAACGCGGGCATTGCCAAGGTGGTCATCCGGGATACGCCGACGGATTACCGGGTGGTGGACGTTCAGAAGGAATGGGTGGAGGACGACGACTCCATCCCGGAGCACCTGAGATGAGGCGCGTTTTGAGCCTGTGCCTGTCGCTGGTCCTGCTGGCCGGGTGCGCCCCCGCGCCTGCCCAGGCGGCGCCGGCGGCGGAGCGCACTTTTTTCGCCATGGACACCGTCATGACCCTGCGGCTGTACCAGGGGGGGGACGAGGCGCTTTTGGACCAGGCAGAGGACCAGACGCGGGAGCTGGAGGCGCTGTGGTCCGTCACCGATGAAAACAGCGAGATCTACGCGTTGAACCACGGGGGCTCGGCAGCGGGGCTGTCCCCGGAGACGGCGGACCTGCTGGACACGGCGCTGGGCATGTGTGAACGCACGGACGGCGCGCTGGACATCTCCATCTACCCTGTCCTGCGCGCATGGGGCTTCACCACGGGAGAATACGCCGTTCCGGACGATGAAACCCTTGCCGTCCTGCTCTCCCATGTGGACTATACCCAAGTTCTCCAGGAAGGGACCTCCGCCATCCTCCCCGACGGCATGGAAATCGACCTGGGCAGCGTGGCCAAGGGCAGCGCCGGCTGGCGGCTGGCCCACCTGCTGAAGAAAAACGGCGTCACCTCCGCGACGCTGGACCTGGGGGGCAATATCCAGACGGTGGGGGCCAAGCCGGACGGCTCTCCCTGGCGCATCGGCATCCGGAACCCGGATGGGGACGGCAATCTGGGCGTGGTGGAGGTCACGGACAAGGCTGTGGTTACCTCCGGCGGGTACGAGCGCTATTTTGAGCAGGACGGGGTGCGCTATTGGCACATCCTGGACCCCAAGACCGGGAAGCCCGCCCGGAACGGCTTGGCCTCCGTCACGGTGGTGGGGGAAAACGGCGTACTCTGCGACGCCCTGTCCACCGCCCTGTTTGTCATGGGGAAGGAAAAAGCCATTGCCTTCTGGCTGAACAACGTCTTTGACCTGCACTTCGGGCTGATCCTAGTGGAGGAGGACGGCTTCATCACCTATACCGTCAATTCCGGCTTTTTCCCCGAGGAAGGACGCAGGGCCGGTATGGTGAACTACCCCGAGCCCCTCCCCGGCCCCGAATCCACCCAAACGCCGTAGCTCTCACCGCTCAGGCGCAGTTCGTTAGAGCCATCTATTTTCAGTACCCAAACACCGGCGGCAGCACAAATAGGCGCATCAGCGTCGAAGGCCGCAAGCGCCGGAACCCATGCAAGACGCCCCGAATCAAGCGTCCCCCGCAAAGGGGGTTCTTAGGGGGAGAAAATCCTGCGAGCAAGAGCGCGCCCTTGGCGCTCGCAGTCGAGCCGGATTTTCTCCCCCTAAGCGCTCTCTTTGGTTACTTTCTCTCGCGAGAGAGAAAGTAACGCCCCCGGCATGGAAAGTTCATGAAAGTTTCACATTTCCACTTGACAGGAAAGCTCCAGACCTTTACAATAAGTAAGGATAATTTTGAAAAGCCGCCGTGCTTTTTCGCCGTTTTGAGCGTTATCAGCGCCCCTTTGGCGCGTTTATATAGTCTATCGAACCTTTCATAGATTTTATTGACTCTCAAATAGTGCTGTTGCGCCCAATTGGCGGGCGGATTTTCAGTTATCGCGGTGCGTCCATCCACGCATCGCGTCTTATTTTGCTAACTTTTCAGAAAAATCGAAGAAACAGGAGGTGTGGAACTCAAATGCCACCGTATGTCGTAGCGATCATTGCCGTTGTGGTGGGGCTTGTCTGCCTTGTGGCCGGGTTTGCCGCCGGCTACCAGCGGCGTAAGGCCGCCGCTGAGCGGGAAATCGGCTCCGCCGAGGAGGAGGCCCGCCGCATCATCAACGAGGCCATCAAGTCCGCCGAGAGCAAAAAGCGGGAGGCCACTGTGGAGGCCAAGGAGGAAATCCTAAAGGCCCGCAGTGAGTTCGACAAGGAGATCAAGGACCGCCGCGCCGAGGTCCAGCGCCAGGAGAACCGGCTCAACTCCAAGGAGGAAAACCTGGACCGCAAGCTGGAAAACCTGGAGCGCAAGGAGGAAAACGTCAACGTCCGCATCGCCCAGCTGGAGGCGGAAAAGCAGGAGCTGGACAAGCTGAAGGACAGCCAGCTGGAGCTGCTGGAGCGCATCTCCGGCCTGACCGTAGAGGAGGCCAAGCGCTACCTCATCGAGCAGCTGGAGGACGACGTCACCCACGAGCAGGCTCTGAAGCTCAAGGAGATCCAGGTGCGCTACAAGGAGGAGGCGGAGACCTACGCCCGGGAGCAGATCGCCCTGGCCATCCAGCGCTGCGCCGCCGACCACGTGGCCGAGGCCACCGTGTCCGTGGTGCCCCTGCCCAACGACGAGATGAAGGGGCGCATCATCGGCCGGGAAGGCCGCAACATCCGCACCCTGGAGACCATGACCGGGGTGGACCTGATCATCGACGACACCCCCGAGGCCATCACCGTGTCCTGCTTTGACCCGGTGCGCCGGGAGATCGCCCGGCTGGCCCTGGAAAAGCTCATCCTGGACGGCCGCATCCACCCCACCCGCATTGAGGAAATGGTGGAAAAGGCCAAGCGGGAGGTGGACGCCACCATCCGCGCCGAGGGTGAGCGGGCTGTGTTCGAGACCAACGTCCACGGGCTGAATCCCGAGCTGGTCAAGCTGCTGGGCCGCCAGCACTACCGCACCAGCTACGGGCAGAACGTGCTGAACCATTCCATTGAGGTGTCCCAGCTGGCCGGGCTGCTGGCCGCCGAGATCGGCGTCAACGTGGCCGAGGCCAAGCGGGCCGGACTGCTCCACGACCTGGGCAAGTCCATCGACCACGAGGTGGAGGGCTCCCACGTGCAGATCGGCGTGGAGCTGGCCCGGAAGTACCGGGAGAGCGAGAACGTCATCCACGCCATTGAGGCCCATCACGGCGACGTGGAGGCCAAGACTATCGTGGCCTGCCTGGTTCAGGCCGCAGACGCCATTTCCGCCGCCCGGCCCGGCGCCCGCAAGGAGAATGTGGAATACTACATCAAGCGGCTGGAGAAGCTGGAGGAGCTGACCTCCTCCTTCGCCGGGGTGGACAAGGCCTACGCCATCCAGGCGGGCCGCGAGGTGCGCATTATGGTCAACCCCGAGGCCATTTCCGAGGACCGCATGGTGCTGCTGGCCCGGGAGATTGCCAAGAAGATTGAGGACGAGCTGGAGTACCCCGGTCAAATCAAGGTGAATCTCATCCGGGAGACAAAGGCCATTGAGTACGCAAAATAATGGAAGCGCGCCGCCGTGGGGTTCTACGGCGGCGCGTTTTTGTCTGCCCGTTTACCGTTTGTGTTGATGGGAACGGGCATTGGCGAGGCCACGAATCATAGCTTGAAACCAAAGATTTGGATGTGCTATAATCAGAGCAACTAATCAGGATTTGAAAGGAAACGATTTATGTCTGATTTTAGTATAAATGAAATGTTGGATATGCAAAAAAGGCTTCAGGACAAATACAAAGATAAATGGGAAAGGATTTCTCCTGAAGCAGGCAAGCACAAGCTGCTTTGGATGATAGGCGAAATTGGTGAAGTGATTGATCTTGTCAAAAAACACGGAGACATAAAGGCGTCTCATGATGTTGAATCAAGAAAAGACCTTGTTGAGGAAATGGCGGATGTTCTTATGTATTACAATGATGTTATGCTATGTTATGGAATATCTGCTGATGAATTAAAACAGGCATATACTGCAAAATTTGAAAAGAATATGACACGTTGGTAAATTTCCAGCAGGACACTGCCGCATACAAACGGGCGCACAGTGTGCGCCCCTACAGGTTTGCCGACCTGCCCTGTTGCCTTTTGCCTACGGCTGTGATATGATATCCAGACACCAAGAAAAGGAATGGAATTTATGCTTACCTTTGAAAGCCCCCAGTTTGAGGACCGCCAATGGGTCCAGCCCCTGCTGGAAGCGGAGGGCAGCCTGGGCTGCGAATACAATTTCACCAACATCTATCTGTGGAGCCGGGCCTGGCCCCAGAAGATCGCCCGTCTGGAGGACCGCCTGCTGGTGCGCATTGAGGGCGCGCTGGGGCTGAGCTACCTCTACCCTGCTGGGCGCGGCCCCTTGGCCCCCGCCGTGGCCGCGCTGGAGGCGGACGCCGCCGCCCAGGGCAGGCCCTTGCTGCTGGTGTGCGTCACCGAGGAGCAGAAGGCCGCGCTGGAGGAAGCCTGTCCGGGCCGCTTCCAGTTTGAGGAGGACCGGGACGGCTTCGACTACCTCTACGATATCAACCGCCTGGCCGACCTGCCGGGAAAGAAGCTCCACGCCAAGCGCAACCATATCCACCGCTTCGACGAGCAGTTCCCCGACTGGCTGCTGGAGGACATCACCCCCGCCAACGTCCCCGAGTGCGTGGAGCTGGAGCGCCAATGGGCCGCCATCCGCCAGGAGGAGGCTGGAGAGGACGTCGACACCATATCCGAGGAGACCGTGGCCGTTATCGAGGCGCTGTACCACATGGACAAGCTGGGGTTGGAGGGGGCGCTGATCCGCGCCGACGGAAGCCCCATCGCCTTCTCCTTGGGGGGGTTCATCACGCGGTCGGTGTTCGACGTGAACTTTGAGAAGTCCTTTGGCGACGTGCAGGGGGCTTACCCCGCCATTAACCGGGAGATGGCCCGGCTCATCCGGGCCCGCCACCCAGAGGTCAAATGGTTCAACCGGGAGGACGATCTGGGGCTGGAGGGCTTGCGGCGGGCCAAACTGTCCTACTATCCGGATATCCTGCTCACCAAATATACCGCCCGGGCAGTCCGGGGATGACGCGGTGTAAATATGCAAAGAAAATTACATAAAAATGTATATTTATCCGCGCCTTGCCCGTCAAAATGATGAAAACCCCGGTTTACACCGGTTTTCTTGAAAATCTCCTTGCATTCTTTTTGCATAGCGTTTATAATTAACCTCGCGCAAAAGGGATATCCCTTTTGCGCCCGCAGGGAGCTGCGGGCGCATCCGCCCCGGTCTCCCCTTCGCAAATTTTTATGGAGATGAATGAAAATGAAACTGATGAAGAAATTTGGGGCCCTTCTGCTGGCCCTGACCATGGTGTCCGCCCTGGCCGCCTGCTCCAATCAGGGCGCCAAGGCCAGCGCCGAGCCCTCCCCTGGCAGCGAACCCTCCGCCGCCAGCGAGCCCTCCGCTGAGCCCAGCGCCGAGGCCACCCAGCCCGCCCAGGGCGGCGCCATCTCGGTGTACACCAACGCCTACTTCGCCCCCTTTGAATATTACGACGGCGCCGATATCACCGGTGTGGACGTTGACATCATGAACAAGGTGGGCGAGAAGCTGGGCCGGGAGGTCACCTATACCAACGTGGAGTTCACCACCATCATCGACACCGTCTCCTCGGGCAAGCTGGCCGATGTGGGCGCGGCGGGCATCACCATCACCTCCTCCCGGCAGGAGCGGGTGGACTTCTCCGATCCCTACTTCACCTCTGTCCAGTATGTGATCTATCCCACCGGGGAGATGGCTCCCGACGGAACGGACGGCGATGTGGACTACATCCTCTGGGATTCCCTGGCCGGTAAGAAGATCGGCGTCCAGACCGACACCACCGGCGACATCTACGTCAACGGCGAGATCACCGGCGAGGATTTCGACGGCCTGCTCAAGGACACCGGCGCCTCCGAGACCCGCTACGACAACGCTCAGCTGGCGGTGGACGCCATGGGCGCGGGCCAGGTGGACGTGGTGGTGGTGGACTATCTGCCCGCCTCCTACATCGTGGAGAAGAACAGCGGCTATGAGTGCGCGGCGCTGTACTATCCCGGCGGCGAGGGCGAGCAGCCCTCTCCCACCGAAGAGCAGTACGCCATCTGCGTCACCAAGGGCCAGGACGAGCTGCTCAGCGCCATCAACGAAGTGCTGGCCGAGCTGGGCGAGGACGGTATCAACGCCCTGGTGATGGAGCACATGGGCCTGGAATGAGGACCGGCCGCGGCGGAACAATGCCCATAGGCGCTGTTCCGCCGCGTCATATCATACGGGGAGGCCGATAGAGCCATGACTTTTTGGGAGCGGTTCGCGCTGATCTTTACCAACGCGAAATATCTGGACAGTATGCTGACGGGCCTGCGGATGACTCTTGCCATCTCCGTGGGCGCGGCGGCGCTGGGGCTGGTGCTGGGGAGCATCGTGGCGCTGGTGGGGCTGGCCGGCTCGAAGAACCCGCTGATGAAGCTGCCCAAGCTGATCTGCGCGGTCTATGTCACTGTGGTCCGGGGTACCCCCATGGCGCTGCAGCTGTTTATCATGGCCTTCGTTGTGTTCGCGATCCGGGGCTTCCCCCTGGTGGTGACGGCCATCATCGCCTTCGGGGTGAATTCGGGCGCCTATGTGTCGGAGAACATCCGCGGCGGCATCCTGTCAGTGGACGTGGGGCAGACGGAGGCGGGGCGGTCCCTGGGGCTATCGGCCGGCGCCACCATGTGGTACATCGTCATCCCCCAGGCCATCAAGAATGTGATCCCCTCCATCGGCAACGAGCTGATCGCCCTGATTAAGGAGACCTCCATCGTCAGCATGATCGGCATGTACGACCTGACCGCCGCGGCCAAGAACCTGGGCAGCGGTCAGAACCTGGCCGACTACCTGGCCCCCATGACGGCGGCCGCCCTGTTCTACCTGGCCATCGTCTATCTGCTCACCTTTATCATCAAGAGGATCGAGGGGAGGCTGCGTCAAAGTGATCGACGTTAAGAATCTGAGCAAGTCCTTCGGTGACCACCTGGTGCTGGACGATATCTCCGAGCACATCTCCCCGGGGGAGAAGGTGGTGGTGATCGGTCCCTCCGGGTCGGGCAAGTCCACCTTCCTGCGCTGTCTCAACCTGCTGGAGACCCCTACCTCCGGCTCCATCACCTTCCAGGGCACCGAGATCACCGACCCCAAGACCGACATCAACAACCTCCGGCGGCAGATGGGCATGGTGTTCCAGCATTTCAACCTGTTCCCCAACATGACCATCCGGAAAAACATCACCCTTGCCCCGGTGCAGACCAAGCTGATGAGCCAGGCGGAGGCCGACGACACCGCCGCCGCCCTGCTCAAGCGGGTGGGGCTGGAGGAGAAGGCGGACGCCTATCCCGCCCAGCTGTCCGGCGGGCAGAAACAGCGCATCGCCATCGTCCGGGCCCTGGCCATGCGGCCCAAGCTGATGCTCTTCGATGAGCCCACCTCCGCCCTGGACCCGGAGATGGTGGGCGAGGTGCTCCAGGTCATGAAGGAACTGGCGGAGGAGGGCATGACCATGGTGGTGGTCACCCACGAGATGGGCTTTGCCCGGGAGGTGGGCACCAGGGTGCTGTTCATGGACCAGGGCCACATCCTGGAGCAGAACGAGCCCAAAGCTTTCTTTGACAACCCCAGAGAGCCGCGGACCATCGAGTTTTTGTCCAAGGTGCTGTAGATGCGCGGAGAAGCGACCGAACGCCCTGGTTGCTTTGCAGCGTGACAACAAGGAAACGGATAGCGTCAGTTTTGTTCAAACCGCCCGGCAAAACCGGGCGGTTTTCGTATGATTTGTGCATTGCAATATTTGGAAGCTTCTGGTATGATTGACCGAACGCAAAAGGAGGGAAACGATATGCGCAAGCCGCTGTCTGCCGGGACGGTATTTCAGCGGGCGTATCATTTCCATTTTTACCAGTGAGGCGGTCACCGTTTGGTGATTGCCTCTTTTTTTGCAAAAAAGAGAGAAAAAGGAGCGAAAGTATGAACCATCAAGAACCCATCCGGGACGCCCGCGCCCTGGGCCTGCCCAAAATGCTGGTGCTGGGCCTCCAGCACATGTTTGCCATGTTCGGAGCCACGGTGCTGGTGCCCATCCTGGTGAACAACTACGGCCTGCCCCTGTCCATCCAGACCACTCTGTTTTTTGCCGGGATCGGCACCCTGTTTTTCCATGTTTGCACCCGCTTGAAGGTGCCCGCCTTTTTGGGCTCCTCCTTCGCCTTTCTGGGCGGCTTTGAGGCCGTGTCCAAGCTGGACTCCGGCAAGTACGCCGCCATGGAGGCGCCGGAAAAGCTGCAATACGCCTGCGGCGGCATGGTGGTGGCCGGCTTGCTGTACGTCCTCCTGGCCGGGGTTATCAAGCTGGTAGGCGTGAAGAAGGTCATGCGCTTTCTGCCTCCGGTGGTCACCGGGCCTATCATTATCCTAATCGGCCTGAACCTGGCCCCCTCCGCCGTCAACAACGCCAAGACCTGCTGGTGGCTGGCCCTGGTGGCCATGGCCATCATTGTGGCGGCCAACATCTGGGGCAAGGGCATGATTAAAATCATCCCTATCCTGCTGGGCGTGGTTGGCTCCTATGTGGTGGCTGTAATCGCCAACGCCTTTGGCGCCACCGCTTGGGATTACTCCTCCGCCGGCGCTTTGGGCCGCCTGGCAGTCCCCCTGATTGACTTCACCACCGTGGCTGCCGCCAGCCCCATTGGTCTCCAGCCCTTCTTAACTGACTTTGGCGGCTCCATCGCCAAGTTCGACCTGACCTCCATCCTGGTTATGGCTCCCATTGCCATCGCCGCCATGATGGAGCACATCGGGGATATGTCCGCCATTTCCGCCACGGTGGGGGAGAACTTTATTGAGGACCCGGGCCTGCACCGGACGCTCATTGGCGACGGCGTGGCCACCGCGCTGTCCGCTGTTTTTGGAGGGCCCGCCAACACCACCTACGGGGAGAACACGGGCGTGCTGGTGCTTTCCCGGGTGTACGACCCCAAGGTGATTCGGCTGGCGGCAATCTATGCTGTGGCGCTGTCCTTCAGCCCCATGTTTGCCGCCGTGGTCAACGCCATGCCCGCCGCCATCGTGGGCGGAGTGAGCTTTATTTTGTACGGCATGATTTCCGCCATCGGCGTGCGCAACATCGTGGAGAACCGGGTGGATTTCACCAACTCCCGAAACCTCATCATTGCCGCCGTTATTCTGGTGTGCGGCCTGGGCTTCACCGGCGGGTTGACCTTTGAGGTGGGCGGCGCGTCCATCACCCTCACCGCCCTGGCCATTGCCGCCATTGCGGGCATCGCGCTCAACGCCGTCTTGCCGGGTAAGGATTACGAATTCGGCGTCAACGAATCGGGAGACCAGAACCGGGGCATTCACCACTAAGGGCCTTCCTTTTTTCTATGAAAAGAAAAAAGGGGAGCGAAAAAAACTTTGGTTTGTTACCGCCCGTGGCAACCCCATCAAGCTCCTGCTCGACAACCTTCCAAGGCAAAAAAGAAACCGCCCTGTATACACAGGACGGTTTCTTTTTTACAGAGGAGGGCTCACAGCAACAGCCTCGAACCGAACGGTCCGCCACGGAGGCGCAGAGCGATAGACCCACCCCGGTTCAGTAACTAGACACCGGCGGCAGCACAACTGGAAGCAACTGCATCGAAAGCCGCACGCGCCGGAAGGGTCCACGCCCGTTTTCCGTATGGGGCGCCCCCGTAAGGGGGATGCATAGGGGGCCCCATATGCGCTCTCTTTGGCTACCTTCTCTCACGCGAGAGAAAGTAACGCTCTATTCGCACATGTCGATGATAATATGCGCAAACAGCTTGGCGGACAGCATCAAGTCGCTGATCCGCACCCGCTCATCCGCGCTGTGGAGGTGGGAGTCAAAGCCGGGCAGAGAGCAGCCGAAGGCCACGCCGCCGGGGATGTCGTGGACATAGGTGCCGCCGCCGGTGGACAGGCATTCGCCCTTCAGGCCGGTGTACTCCTCATAGCGTTTCAGCAGGGTTTTGATGAAGGGGCTGTCGGCGGGGACGTGGTGGGGCGCACCCTGGGCGCCCTCAAAGGTAAAGCCCCGGCCCTCAAAGGCGGCGCGGGCCACGTTCAGGCAGTTTTCCTCGGTGGCGGACAGGCAGGTGCGGCTGTCGAAATAGCCCTCCAGCCCTGTCTCGGTAATCTCCAGCAGGGAGAAGGCCACGGTCAGCGGTCCGGTGACAGGCTCCTCCTGAGCGATGCCCAGGGCCCGGCCCTTGCAGTCCCCGTGGGGGAACAGGGCTTTCAAATCGTTCAGCGCGTCCTTGCAGCCGCCCTCCGCCAGGGGCAGGGCGCACAGCAGGGCAATCAGACCCGTAATGGCGTTGTTGCCCTCCTCGGGCATGGCGGCGTGGGAGTTCTCCCCCTTGGCCTTGATGACGGTCAGGCCGCTTTCGTGGGCAAAGGTGAACTTGATGCCGGTGCGGGAGGTGATGTTCCGGGCCACGGGCTGAATGTCGTACATGGTCAGCCCCTCCACCGCCGCGGAGGCCTCGCCGGGCAGGATGTTCATGCGGATGCCGCCGTGGAGCCACTTCACCCGGGGCAGCGCCTCCTGAACGGGCCAGCTTTTGGAAAATGTGGGCCGGAGGCTGCCCTTCTCCGTGTTGATGACGGGATAGCCCGCGTCGGGGGAGAAGGTGGCGGGGGCGTAGGGATGGCGGGCGAAGTACCAGGCGATGTCTCCGGAGCCGCTTTCCTCATTGGTGCCCATGATGACCTTGCAGTTGCGCTTGAGGGGAACGCCCAGGTCCTTCACCGCCTTCATGGCCAGCAGGGAGGCGGCCACAGGGCCCTTGTCGTCGTCGGCGCCCCGGCCGTACAGCAGGCCGTCGATCAGCTTGGGGGAATAGGGCTGGGTCACGGTCCAGCCCTCGCCGGGAAATACCACGTCCAGGTGCCCCAGGATGTGCAGGGCGTCCTCGCCGCCGTTCAGGTCGGCGGTGCCCACGTAGCCCTCGTGGTTTTTCGCCGTCAGGCCCCACTCCTCGGCAATGGCCAGAGCTTCCTTTAGGGCAGCGGCGGGGCCGGGTCCGAAGGGAGCGCCGGGAACGGGCCGGCCCTCGGTGCTGTCGATGGCCACCAGGCGGCTGACCGCCTCCACCAGCAGCTTTTCCTTATCGGCAAAATAGGCTTCAATCTGTTCTTTTATCATATGTAACACTCCCTGCGGCCCTGCCGCCAATTTGATTGGAATTTATTTTATCTCTTTTTCCTGTCAATTACAAGGGGAATATGTCATTCCAGCCCTTCTGCAATGATGGCCCGGCTGTCCACGCTGCCGGTCCGTTTTGACAGGATGGCTTGATAGGCCTCGGAGGAAAAACAGGCGTCCAGCTGCTCTCTGGAATCAAACCTAATGACGATCACCCGGCCGGGAGTCCGTTTGCCGTCCAGGCTGTGCAGGTTTTCCGTCCGAACCAGATACCTGCCGCCGTGGCGCTCTACGATCGGCTTCACCTGCCGGATATATTCGTCATAGGCTCCGCGCCCCTTTTGCGCGTCAAAATACGTATCCACAATAAAATACCAGGACATAAAGCCTCCCCTCCTCCTTCCCTACTCCGCCTTGCCCTCGCCCACTTCCTCCAGGTACTTGTAAATGGTGTACCGGGACACTCCCAGCCGTCCGGCCACATAGGGCACCGACTTGCGGTAGGAGAAGGCGCTGCGCTCCCGCAGCAGGGCCACCACCTTCAGCCGGTCCGCCTTGTTCAGGGCCTCCAGGGGCTTGCCCAGGGCGGCCACGCACTGGTCGAACAGGTCGGCCAGCTGACGGGAATCACCCGGCTGCCACAGCGCGGAGCGCAGGTCGGACTGGGCGCTCATCAGGTCCTCCAAAATGCGGTTGGCGAACACCAGGGAGGTGTAATCGAAGTTGATGCCCAAGGCCAGGTTGTAATCCGCCCCGATCATGTGGAAGGTGGAGGATTTGGTCTGCCGTCCGTCAGGGGTGGTGGCGGCCAGATTCACCTGGTCGGTGGTGGCCGCCTGCTCGTCCAGCTCCAGGCCGATGCCCATGATGTCCATGGTGGAGCCCACCTCCCGGCCGGACACATGGCTGTTGTAAATGGACAAAATGGGGTGGGTGGGCACGCCCATGTCGTGGACCAGGGTCTCGCAGGTGGAGCCGAACATCTCGGCAATGCCCCGGGCGGTGCGGTCCAGGAATTCAAAGGCTTCATCTCTTGTCAACGCAGGCGTCTCCTTCCAGCAAAAGGGCCCTGGGGTTCCAGGGCGCAAAGGACCGTTTTTGATACAAGTATATCTTATTATAGCTGATTTCCCGGGAAATAACAAGCCCTGGGCCGTGCGGAGGGTGCATGAAATAGCTCAGAGCAGGCTTAAAATTGTTGTTTACTTTAGCTCTTTTATCTGCTAAAATAGAAAAAACACCGGGGGACAGGAGGAGATTTGATGCCAAAGACCACCAGAAAAGAGCGGAGCATGGCTCTTTATGAGAGCATTCTGGAGCTGAACAGCATGGAGGAGTGCATCGCCTTTTTCGACGATCTGTGTACCGTGGGCGAACTGCGGGCCATGGAGCAGCGGTATGATGTGGCGCTGCTGCTGGACGACGGGCTGGTGTACACCGAGATTTTGGAGAAAACCGGGGCCAGCTCGGCCACCATCAGCCGGGTGAACCGTATTTTTTCCTTTGGCGCAGGGGGCTTCCGGGAGATGATCCGGCGCAGGAAAAACAAGACGCAGGAGTAAGCAAAAGCACGCCCTCCATTTGGCGGGCGTGCTTTTGCGCTACGCAGCGCAGGCGGACGGTTTGCCGTTATTCCCCCGCCCGCTCCAGCTTCCCGGCCGCCTGGGCCAGCTGCTGGAGGCGGCGGTTTTTTTCGTTCATCTCTCCGAACCGGGTGAGCGGGCACAGGACCCGTTGACAGTGCTCCATGAGGGAGGCCGCCCTTTGAAACGCCTCCTCCCCGATGGGCTGAAAGGGCTGCTCTGCAACGGTCTCCACAGCCAGCGCCCGGGCCACCGGATAGTCCAGGTCGTTTTCCCCCAGCACGCCGGCGGCAAAGGGGATCCCCTGCCGCTGGAGACGGCGGTAGACCGGAACGCCCTCTCCCCCGCCGCCGATGACGAACACCTCCAGCGCGCCGGAAACCGCCTCCAGCTCCAGTGACCCGAACAGGGCGTTGTAGCTGCCCCGGGAGGCGCCGTAAAGCCCGGCAATGTAATCGGCGGTAAAGATATCCTCCGGCGGGCCCTGCCGGGCGATGGAGTCCCCTTGGACACACACCACCCAATCGCTGATTTTCTGGGCCAGGTCCAGCTCATGGAGGGACATAACCACCGCCAAATTCCGCGAGCGGACCATGTCCTTCAAAATGGCCAGCAGCTCCAGCTTGTGGCGGATGTCCAAAAAGGAGGTGGGCTCGTCCAGCACCAGCACCTCCGGCTCCTGGTTCAGCGCCCGGGCCAGTAGCACCCGCTGGCGCTGGCCGTCGCTGATCTGGGTAAAATCCCGGTCCGCCAGGTCGGCGGCGTGGACCAGCTCCAAGCTGCGGGCGGTTTTTTCCTTGTCCTCCTTGGACAGGATGCCCAGCCGCCCCGTATAGGGATAGCGCCCGGTGGCCGCCACATCGAAGCAGGTCATCAGCTCCGGGCGGAGGTGGGCGGTCATGAGCACGCTCAGCCTTTGGGCCACGTCCCGTTCCCCCAGCGCCGCCATGTCCCGGCCGTCCAGGTATACCGCGCCGCCGGTGAGGGGGAGCTGCCGGATGAGGCTCTTCAAAATGGTGGACTTCCCCGCCCCGTTGGGGCCGATCAGCGTCATGATCTCCCCCCGGCGCAGGGTCAGCTCAATGCCGCCGATCAGCGTTTTGCGGTTGTAGCCCACGGACAGGTCCCGGGTGTGCAGACAGGCAGTGCTCATGCGTCTCCTCCTCTTCCGCCCCGCCGAGAGGCCATCAGGTACAGCACGATGGGTGCGCCGAACACGGCGGTCACCGAGCTGATGCTCATATCCCGGGGGGCGAAGGCGGTGCGGGCGATGAGGTCGCAGAACAGGCAGAAGGCCGCGCCCCCCAGAAAGCCGGCGGGGATCATGATGATGGGCTTGGCGGTTTTGAACAGTCCCTTCACCAGGTGGGGCACCGCGATGCCCACAAAGGAGATGGGCCCGGCGAAGGCCGTCACCGTGGCGGACAGCAGGCTGGACAGCAGGATCAGCTCCACCCGGAACAGCTTGATGTTCACCCCCATGCTTTGGGCGTAGACCTCCCCCAGCTGATAGGCGCTGATGGGCTTGGACAGCAGGAAGGTGAGTACAAGGGCGATTCCCACCACCCAGGCCATCAAAATCACGTTATCCCAGGAGGTGCCGGAGAAGCTGCCCAAGGACCAGTTGTGGAGGTTGACAATGTTGGAGTCGTCGGCAAAGGTGACCACAAAATCGGTGATGGCCGAGCAGATGTAGCCGATCATCACGCCGCTGACCACCAGCATACTCATCTGCCGCACCCGCCGGGCCAGCAGCAGGATAAAGCCCATGGAGACCATGGATCCCACAAAGGCCCCGGCGATCAGCGTCATGGAGCTGATAACGACGCCGTGGCTGAGGCAGGCCACCATGACCAGGGACACCGTCAGCTTGGCGCCCGAGGAGATGCCCAGCACAAAGGGTCCGGCGATGGGGTTGGCGAAAAAGGTCTGGAGCAGAAAGCCGGACACCGACAGCGCCCCGCCCAAAATGGCCGCGGCCAGCACCCGGGGCAATCGGATGGTCCAGATGATGCCCGTCTTGTTCCAAAAAGAATCGGCGATTTCCGACAGGGTAAAGTCTACGCTGCCCGCGCCGACGTTCCAGAGCAGCAGCGCCGCCGCCAGCGCAGCCAGAAGCGCGAAGCCGCCCGCATAGCGCAGCCGGTTGTTTTCCATGGTCCTCTCTCCCCCGTCAGGTCAGCCGGTACAGGTAGGCCAGCGACCCGTCCGCCTTTTTTTCCTCCGTCAGAATGTGGTGGATGTCCAGGATCATGCGGCCCACGGACTGGGATTCCTGAAACATGCTCTTTCCGGTGCACCACACGTTTCCCTCCTGGACTGCCTTGAAATCCGCCAGCGGCGCACTTTTGGCGATGAGCTGCTCGATGGTCTGCAAATCCGCCTCAATGGTGCTGTTGTAGATCAAAATATCCGCGTCGATGGCCTCGTGGTAGAAGGTCTCCATCTGGATGTTCATGGTGGACAGGGCGTTTTCCTCCTCCGACAGCCCCTGGGGCACGTATACGCCGCCCGCCAGATCGATGGCCTTGGCGATGTAGTCCCCCGCCTTGCGCACCGTCACCGAGCCGTTGGAGGTGACGGAAAAGAAGGCCACGGTCTTTCCGGTGCCCTCCTGGGCCAGCACGGGCTCCAGCTTTTCCAGCTGGTCGGTATAATAGGCCTCGGCCGCCTCCTCCTGGTTCAGCAGGGCCCCGTACAGCTTGACCCACTCCATCCGGCCCAGGGGATGGCCCTCATAGCTGGAGCGCTCTACCAGCACCGGGATGCCCAGCCGCTCCAGCTGCTCCTTGACCTCCGGGTTGTGATAGATCATGGTGGACTCCAGGGCCAGGTCGCAGCCCTTAGACTGGATCAGCTCATAGTCCGGGGCGCTGTATTTTCCGGCATAGATCATCCGGCCCTGCTCCATGGCCTCCTTGACCTCGGGGAGATACCAGCCCGATTCCTGGGTGCCCACCATTGTGACGGCGTCCATGGCGTCCAGCTGGCGGAAGCAGTCCATGGCGGCGGTGGCTTGGAGGTAGATGTTGTCCAGGGGCTGGTACAGGACGGTGACCTCCTCCGGTATATCCAGGAAGGGCAGGCCGTCTGCGCCCTCGGGCACCACCAGGTAGACATTCTGGTCAATAGTGACGCGCTTAAAGTTCCCGGCGTAGTCCACGGTGAACATCTGGGCATAGTCCAGCTTCATGTGCTGATCCCAGTCCACGTCGTTCCAGCTCGTGATTGCGGGGTCGGCCCCCTGTGAGGGCTCCTCCGGGGGCGGGACCGATGTCTGGGCCCCGCCGGGTGTGCAGGCGCATAAAACCAGCGCCAGCGCCAGCAGGGCGAGAAAAAGCTTCCAATACTTCATAAGCATCACCTTACTGCTTTGTCAGGCTTGTGGAATCAAAGGTCAGGGTGTACTCCACCTCATGGGGCTCGCTCATGGCTACGGTGTCGGCGATGACGGGCAAGGGCGTATCAAAGGCGGCCACGGGGATCTCAAAGGCGGAATTGCTCCCGGGGGCGCTGATGGGGTCGTACCGGACGCCGTTTACCTTCATGTAATCAAAGTTGGGACTGCTCCACACGATGGTGGCGGTAAACTGCCCGCTGGTGCAGCGCAGCGCGGCGGGAGACTGGACGGAGGCCCGTCCGGTGCCGCCGGACAGGGTGACGTTGGCCATATAGCTCGCGTCCTCCAGTCCGAATTGGGTGGGCTGGGGCGTGGGCTCCGGCGCAGGGCTGGGCGTGGGCTCCGGAGTCGGTGTGGCGGTGGGCTCCGGCGCCGGTGTGGCGGTGGGGTCGGGAGCAGCGGTGGGCGTGGGCGTGTCTGTAGGCTCCGGAGTATCCTGGGGCTCGGGGGTCTGGGAGGGGGGCGCCTCAGAGGGCGCTTGCGATGGCTCCGCCCCACCCCCGCCGCAGGCCGATAGAGACAGCAGCAGCGCCAGTGCCATCACAGCGGCAAACCGGCGCATCGTCTTATTTTTCATAGGAATTCCTCCTCGTAAAAAGAGCGCCGCGAAGCGCTAGGGCTCCGCGGCGCTCAGAAAGACAATTTTGTTTACTTGGCCTCGGCGGTGGCGGACTGGAAGGTCAGGGTGCGGTCATACCACTTGGTGCCCAAAGCGGCATAGGACAGCTCCTCATCCAGCGCCTCCACGGGAATGGTGAAGGTGTACTTGCCCTCGGCGTTCTCCACGAAGTCGATCAGGCCCTTTTCAGCCTTATCGGCCTGGGTGGCGGTGCCCACAAACATCTTGGTGTAGCCGGTGCCGCTGAGGGTCAGCACGGCGGTCATTTTGCCGTCGGCCACAGTCAGCTCGCAGTTCACCACGCGGAACATGCTGGAGCTGCTGGTCACGTCGATGGTGTAAACGCCGTCGGCCAGGGTCTTGCTTTTTGAATTGGCGGGATTGGGCTCCACCTCAATGCCGGTTTCGCCCAGAGCCTTGGCGTCCTTGGCGTGGGCCGCCAGCAGGTCCTGGATGGCCTTGATCTCGCCCAAACCCTTGACCTCGCACTGGACCTCAAACCCGGCCTCGGTGAAGATGGTCTTCCAGGAGTCCTCCTCATCGCCAGCCATGTCGTTGTTGGCGTGGTCGCCCGCCACGATCATCATGGGGCGCAGCACGACTTTCTCATAGCCGCCCTCCTTGACCAGCTCCACCAAATCCTCGGCGGTGGGCGCGGCCTCCACGGTGCCCACAAAGTAGTTGTCATAGCCCTTGTCGTTGAGCACCTTCTGCATCTTGGCGTAAATGCCGTTGGAGGCGGCCTCGGTGCCGTGGCCCATATAGCAGACCGCAGTCTTGCCGTCCTTGGCCAGGTCGGCGGTGGCGGCTACCATAGCGTCGGCCACCTTGGAGAAATCATCGTCGGTGGTGAGCAGGGGGGCGCCGATCTTGATGGAGTCGAAATCGTCAACGTACTTCTCCAGCTCCTTCACCAGATCGCCGTACTCATAGCCGTTCATCAGGTGGGTGGGCTGCACCAGCAGGTTTTTCACATTGTTGAGCTTGGCGCGGGTCAGGGCCTGCTCCACATCGTCGATGGTTTCGCCGTCCCGGCGGTAGATATGCTCGATGATGATGTTGGCGGTGAAGGCGCGGCGGACGGAATGGCCGGAGAAAGCCTCCTCTAACGCGCCTTCCACGGCGCCGATGGTGGCCACGCGGTTGTCGTTGAAGCTGGTGCCGAAGCTCACCACCAGGAGCTCGTCTTCACCAATGCTGTTCTGGTTGCGGGGATCGTCCTTGGAGGCGTCGCCGGTTCCGGCGTCGTCCATGTAACGGCAGATGATGGCGGACACCTCGGCGCGGGTGGCGGTGCCGTTGGGCAGAAGCCTGCCGTTGCTGCCGCTGATGAACTCACTGGCCACGGCCCAATTCATGTAGTCCTTGGCCCAGCCGGCCACGTCGGCGGCGTCGGGGAAGGCGTCCATTTTGCCCTTGTCGCTGCCGGTGGTGGTCAGCTTGTCCTTGCCCACCTGGCGGGCGGCAAACTCGTTGATGATTTTGGCAATCTCCTGACGGGTGGCGCTGCCCTCTGGGTCAAAAATGCCGTCGCCCTTGCCGCCGACGATGTCCCTGCTGAACGCCCACAGGACGGCGTCCCTGTAAGCGGCGTCCTCCGCCACGTCGGTGAAGGGATTGTCAACCTTCTCCAGGTCGGGCGTCCCGGCCAGACGGTACAGGGCGGTCACCAGGTCGGCCCGGGTCATGGGATCGTCGGCGCCAAAGGTGGTGTCGGTCTTGCCGTCGATCAGCTTTTCCTCGGTCATACGGTCCACATACTCCTCCGCCCAGCCGGGCACGTCGGTATAGCCCTCGTTCTCCTCCGCCGCAAAGGCGGTGCCGGTCAGCCCAAGGGCCAGAACCGCCGCCAGCAGCAGCGCCGTCAGCTTATGCAATTTCCTCATGTCTCGTTTTCCTCCTTGCAAATACGTTTGGGCCCCGTACCCTGCCGGGATACGGCGACTATTTCCGCAGGCGGCCCCGCCGCCAATTGGAAACCGCTGGAAATTCGCAAAAGAAATGCGCCCCTGCCATAAAAACCGGAGCGCATAAACAGATAAAAAGCCTCATCCGTGCGGAAACCGCACAGACAAGGCCGGACGAGAAGCGCACTTCCGGTACCGGCAGAATGCAGCCAGCTGCCACAACCTGACTTATCCTCTCACGGAGGCATCACAGTGACCGACTCGCAGGGACTCTCACCCTATTACGTGTGCCGCATCAGCGGCCGCAGCTGGTTTTCCTATGGAATTGTAAGGATAGGCTAACATAGGTTGGAGGTTTTGTCAAGAGGTTTCGGCTTTCGTGTCGAGACAAAGGCGGGAGAGCGCGTCTGCGTTCTCCCGCCCTTGTCAAGGCTGTGGGTTTTTGCGTCAGGCGGAGACGGCGGCGAAGCCCTTTTCCAAGTCGGCGATGATATCGTCGATGTGCTCCGTGCCGATGGACAGCCGGATGGTGTTGGGCTTGATGCCCTGGTCGGCCAGCTCCTCGGGGGTGAGCTGGGAGTGGGTGGTGGTGGCCGGATGGATGACCAGGCTCTTCACGTCGGCCACGTTGGCCAGCAGAGAGAAGATCTCCAGGCTGTCAATGAATTTGTGGGCCTCGGCCTGACCGCCCTTAATCTCAAAGGTAAAGATGGACGCGCCGCCGTGGGGGAAATACTTCTGGTACAGCCCGTGGTCTGGGTGGTCCGGCAGGGAGGGATGGTTGACCTTCTCCACCTGGGGATGCTTTTGCAGGAACTCCACCACCCGTTTGGTGTTCTCGGCGTGGCGGTCCAGGCGCAGGGACAGGGTCTCCACCCCCTGGAGCAGCAGGAAGGCGTTGAAGGGCGAGATGGCCGCGCCCATGTCCCGGAGCAGAATGGCCCGGATGTAGGTGACGAAGGCGGCGGAACCGGCGGCGTCCACAAAGGACACGCCGTGGTAGCTGGGATTGGGCTGGGCAATGGGGGCGTATTTGCCGGAGGCCTTCCAGTCGAATTTGCCGGAGTCCACGATCACGCCGCCCAGGGTGGTGCCGTGGCCGCCGATGAACTTGGTGGCGGAATGCACCACAATGTCCGCGCCGTGCTCGATGGGCCGGATGAGGTAGGGCGTGCCGAAGGTGTTGTCGATGACCAGGGGCAGGCCGTGGGCGTGGGCAATGGCCGCCACGGCGTCGATGTCGGGGATATCGGAGTTGGGGTTGCCTAAAGTCTCCAGATAGACCGCCTTGGTGTTGGGCTGGATGGCGGCGGTGACCGCCTCCAGGTCGTGGGCGTCCACAAAGGTGGTGGACACGCCGAATTGGCTCAGGGTATGGGCCAGCAGGTTATAGCTGCCGCCGTAAATGGTCTTTTGGGCCACGATGTGGTCCCCAGCCTGAGCGAGAGCCTGAATGGTGCAGGTGATGGCCGCCGCGCCGGAGGCGGTGGCCAGCGCCGCCACGCCCCCCTCCAAAGCCGCGATGCGCTTTTCCAGCACGTCCTGGGTGGAGTTGGTCAGCCGCCCGTAGATATTGCCCGCGTCCGTCAGGCTGAACCGGGCGGCGGCGTGGGCGGAGTCGCGGAACACATAAGAGGTGGTCTGGTAAATGGGCACCGCCCGGGCGTCGGTGGCGGGGTCGGGCTGCTCCTGGCCTACGTGGAGCTGCAGGGTCTCAAATTTATAATTGCTCATGGTAAACGCCTCATTTCGTCAATCAATGGTCAGTCGGCAAACAGCGGGGTGGACAGGTAGCGGTCGCCAGTGTCGGGCAGCAGGGCCACGATGGTCTTGCCCTGGTTTTCGGGCCGCTTGGCCAGATGAACGGCGGCCCACACCGCCGCGCCGGAGGAGATACCCACCAGCACGCCCTCGGCCCGGCCCACCTGCTTTCCAGCGGCAAAGGCGTCGTCGTTCTCCACGGTGATGATCTCGTCATAGACGGCGGTATTCAGCACATCGGGCACAAAGCCCGCGCCGATGCCCTGGATCTTGTGAGCCCCTGCGGTACCCTTGCTCAGCACTGGGGAGGAAGCGGGCTCCACCGCCACCACCTTTACATTGGGGTTCTGCTCCTTCAGGTACTCGCCTACGCCGGTGACCGTGCCGCCGGTGCCCACGCCGGCCACAAAAATATCCACCCTGCCGTCGGTGTCCGCCCAGATCTCCGGGCCCGTGCCCGCCCGGTGGGCGGCGGGGTTGGCGGGATTGACGAATTGGCCGGGGACAAAGCTGTTGGGGATCTCCTTTGCCAGCTCCTCCGCTTTGGCGATGGCCCCCGTCATGCCGCGGGCACCTTCGGTGAGCACCAGCTCCGCGCCGTAGGCCTTCATCAGCTGGCGGCGCTCCACGCTCATGGTCTCCGGCATGACGATGATGATGCGGTAGCCCCGGGCGGCGGCCACGCTGGCCAAACCGATGCCGGTATTGCCGGAGGTGGGCTCGATGATGACCGAACCGGGCTTGAGCGCACCCTTGGCCTCCGCGTCGTCAATCATGGCCTTGGCGATGCGGTCCTTCACGCTGCCCGCGGGGTTGAAGTACTCCAGCTTGGCCAGAATGCGGGCCTGGAGGCCCTCCGCCTTTTCAATGTGGGTGAGCTCCAGCAATGGGGTGTGGCCGATCAGCTGGTCGGCGGAAGTGTAGATGCTGCTCATGACAATGTCCTCCTCAATTATAGAGTCAACAGCGGCCCTGGATGTCCGGCGCCGGCGTCGGAAGAAGTGAAGTCTGCCTTCACATAAACCAATCTTTCAAGTGGGTTTATATGAATTATACAGGATAGACTTCTTCCTGTCAATGGTTAATCTGTAAAAATTTTTGTTGAAACCCTATTAACCGTGTTGTATAATAGGTTTTATAGTAAAGAGGGGGTCTACGGTATGCTGATTTCCACCAAAGGCCGCTACGCCCTGCGGGTGATGATCGACTTGGCGGAGCACCAGGGGGCGGGTTATATCCCGCTGAAGGAGATCGCCCAGCGGCAGGGCATCTCGGAAAAATATCTGGAGAGCATCATCAAGCTGCTGGTAAAGGCCCAGCTATTGTCCGGCCTGCGGGGGAAGGGGGGCGGCTATAAGCTGACCCGGTCCCCGGAGCAGTACACGGTGTACGGTCTTCTGCTGCTGACGGAGGAGTCCATGGCCCCGGTGGCCTGCCTGGAGGAGTGGGCCGACCCCTGCGCTCGGGCGGCGGAGTGCCGTACCTTGGAGCTGTGGCGGGGGCTGGACCAGGTGATCCGGGAGTATCTGTCCGGCGTCACCGTGGCCGATTTGACCCGGCAGGGGGCGGACGGGGACAATTATGTGATTTGAACTGCGCGCCGCAGGAAAGGGATATGCAAAAGGACCCGCCCACAGAAATGTGAGCGGGTCCTTTGGGTATTTGGATGGCTCAAAGTCCACGCACGTAGAAGTAAAGCAGCTCCAGGCTGTCCAGGATGTCGGAGACGGCCGCCGCCTCGTAGCTGTGGACGTACCGCATGGGAATCTGAATCCCCCCGCAGCGGATGCCGCCGCCCCGGGTCTGCATGACGCTGGCGTCGGTGGCCCCGGCGGTGTAGGCCTCAATCTGATAGGGGATGTTCCGTTCCTTGGCCACCGCCTTCATGCCCCGGACAATGTCCCGGTCGGCGATGAGCCCGCAGGCCGCGCCCTTGGAACGGTCCAGCACTTTGATGGAGGCCCCGTCCCCAATGCGGTTGACAAATTTCCGGTCCGGGAAGACGGGCAGGTCGGTGGAGAGGGACATATCCAGGGCAATGGCGATGTCGGGCCGCAGGTTCTCCGCCGCCACGATGGCCCCCCGGCCCCCCGTCTCCTCCTGGGTTGAGAAGATGGCGTAGAAATCGGGACCCTCGGGATCGTCTGCCAGCAGGCGGGTGAGCTCAATGAGCTGATAGACACAGGCCCGGTCGTCCAGGGCCTTGCCCGCCACCAGACGGCCGTCCTTGCCCAGGAACAGAGTGGGGTATTGGATGGAGATGGGGTTGCCCACCTCAACGCCCAGCTCCTCCGCCTCTTCCCGGCTGGACGCGCCCACATCTACGAAAAAGTCGTCCAGCGTTTCAGGCATGACGGCGCAGGGGGCGGGACGGCCCGGATTGATGTGGTTGACTACGCCGTCCACATGGCCGGTCTCGGTTTTGACAATGACGTGCTTTCCAAACAGCTGCTGGGGCTGGACCCCGGCCAAGGTCTCGATCCAGAGGAAGCCCCGGCTGTCAATGTGCCGGACGATGAGGCCGATCTCGTCCAGATGGGCCACCACCGCCACACGGGGCCCTTTGCCGGGGCGGCGGACGATGAAGTTGTGGAGGGCGTCGGTTTCATAAGCGAGCCCTTGTGTGTCCGCCAGCAAGGAGCGCACCAGCGCTTCCGCCTCGTCCTCAAAGCCGGTGGGGGCCACCGCCTCGCACAGCGGGCCGATCCAGGCCCGCAGGTCACGTTCCAGCTGGGCGCGGTCAAATTTCATGAAAATTACCTCCTATTTGTCCGTCAGGGGCAGGCTGCCCGCAAAATGACAGGCGCACTTGTGGCCGGGGGCGCGCTCCCGCAGCCCCGGCACATCCTGGGCACACCGCTTCTGCGCGTAAGGACAGCGGGTGTGGAACAGGCACCCGGAGGGCGGGTCCGCCGGGCTGGGCACGTCGCCCTGGAGGGCGGCGGCGGGCTTGCCGCAGGTATCCATCCGGGGCACGCTGTCCAACAGCGCCCGGGTGTAGGGGTGCAGGGGGTGGGCGAACAGCTCGCGGCTCTCCCCCTCCTCCACCACCCGGCCCAGGTACATCACCAGCACCCGGTCGGCGATGTGGCGCACCACGCCCAGGTCGTGGCTGATGAAAATATAGGCCAGGCCCAGGTCGTGCTGGAACTGCCGCAGCAGGTTGATGATTTTCGCCTGAATGGACACGTCCAGGGCGGACACCGGTTCGTCGCACACCACCACGTGGGGCCGCAGGATGATGGCCCGGGCGATGCCGATGCGCTGGCGCTGCCCGCCGGAGAACTCGTGGGGGTAGCGGTTCACATAGGAGGGGTCCAACCCCACCTGCTCCATGGTTTCCAGCACCCGGCGGTCCCGCTCGGCCTTGTCCTTACAAACCCCGGCGATGTCCAGCGGCTCGGCGATGATGTCCTTCACCGTCATGCGGGGGTTTAGGCTGGAGTAGGGGTCCTGGAAGATGAGCTTGATTTTCTGCCGGGCCTGTTTGAGCTCCGCGCCCTTCATGGCCCGGAAGTCTTGGCCGTTCAGCAGAATGGTGCCGCCGGTGGGCTCGATGAGCCGGATGACGGACTGCATGGTGGTGGTCTTGCCGCAGCCCGACTCGCCCACGATGCCCAGGGTCTCCCCCGCGTTCAGCTCGAAGCTCACGTCGTCGCAAGCCTTTACCACAGCCTTTTCCCTGGAGAAGGCTCCCTTGCGGATGGGATAATATTTTTTCAGGTGCTCCACCTTCAAAACGGGTTGGCTCAAGGGGTTCCCTCCTCTCCCATGGCTTCGCAGCGGAAGCAGCGGACCTGATGGCCGCCCTCTTTCCCATAGAGGGGCGGGCGCTGGGACCGGCACCGGTCGTCCGCGTAGGGGCACCGGGGGGCGAACAGGCACCCTTTTGGCAGGTCGTACAGCATGGGCACCGAGCCGTTGATAACATGAAGGTCACCGTCACCGCTGTCCATGCCGGGGATACACTTCATAAGCCCCTGAGTGTAGGGGTGCAGGGGGTTGGCAAACAGCTCCTTGGCGTCCACCCGCTCCACTGCCTGACCCACGTACATCACCAGCACCTTGTCCGCCATCTGTCGGATCACGCCCAGGTCGTGGGTGATGAAAATGACGGCGGTGCCGAATTTCTCCTTCAGTTCGTTGATAAGCCCCAAAATCTGGGCTTGAACCGTCACATCCAGCGCGGTGGTGGGCTCGTCGCAAATGAGTATGCCGGGGTTGTTGCACAGGGCCATGGCAATCACAATGCGCTGGCGCATACCGCCGGACAGCCTGCCGGGGATGGAGCTGAAAATTTTCTCCGGCATAGGGATTCCCACCATGGAAATGAGCTCCAATGCCCGCTTGTCCGCCTCCGCCCGGCTCACCTTTTTGTGGGCCAGAATGGTCTCCGAAATCTGCCGCCCGCAGGTCATAAGGGGGTTCAGGCTGGTCATGGGCTCCTGGAAGATGATGGCCATATCCCGGCCCCGCTTTTTGCAAAGCTCCTTCTCCTTCATGCCTACCAGCTCTTCCCCGGCCAGCTTTATGCTGCCGCTGGTGAGCTTCCCTGGAGGGGGTACCATTTGCAAAATGCCGTTGACGGTCATGCTCTTGCCGCAGCCGGACTCGCCCACGATGCCCAGGGTACTCCCCCGCTCCAGGGAGAAGGACAGGCTGTCCACCGTGGGCAGCGCCCCCTGCTTGGTAAAAAAGGTGATGGAGAGGTTTTTGACCTCTAACACGATGTCTGCCATAGTCTCTCCCTCACTTTCTCAGCTTGGGGTCCAGGGCATCCCGCAGGCCGTCCCCCAGGGTGTTGAAGGCGATGACCGCCAGGATGATGCACAGGCCGGGGAAAAAGCTGTAGAACCAGCTGGTGCGGATGGAGTCCCGGGAGGCGGAGATCATAGCCCCCCAGCTGGCCATGGGGCTGCGCACGCCCAGGCCCAGGAAGCTGAGGCTGGCCTCGGACAAAATGGCGGAGGGGATGCCCATGGTGACGGTGATGATGAGGGTGGGGATACAGTTGGGCAGCAGGTGGCGCAGGATGATGCGCAGATTGCCGCCGCCGTCCACCCGGCAGGACTTCACGTATTCCTTTTCCTTCAGCTGGAGCACCGTGCCGCGGATCAATCGGGCAGTACGGGACCAGGCCAGCACCCCCAGGGAGATATACAGGTTCACCAGGCCGCTGCCCAGGGCGAACATCAGGGCCATGGCCAGCAGCAGGTCGGGCAGGCTGGAGAACACCTGAATGAGGAAGGAGATGGCGGCGTCCACCTTGCCGCCGAAGTACCCGGCGCACACGCCCATGAAGTAGCCGATGACGGTGGCGATGAGCTGGCTCACCAGGCCCACGCTCAGGCTCACCCGGCAGCCGTAGATGCACCGGGAGAGAATGTCCCGTCCGTGCTCGTCGCAGCCGAACCAGTGCTCGGCGCAGGGGGCCATCAGCTTTTGGGTCATGATTTGCTTGTCCGGGTCATAGGGGGCGATGAGGGGAGCGAACACGGCCACCAGCACGAACAACGCCACAATGACCAGGCTGACCATGGCCAGCGGGTCCCGCTTGAGAATGTCCCAGCTCTCCTGATAGTAACCCCGGTAGGCCAGCACGGGGGAGGGCTCTTTTTTCCGTTTCACACTTCCTCACCTCCCAGGCGGATGTTGGGGTCAACCACAGCGTAGAGCAGGTCTACGATGAGATAGACCACCACGCAGATGATGGCGATACACAAGACACAGCTCTGCACCACCGGGATGTCCCGCTTGGTGATGTTGTCCACCAGCAGCTTGCCCACGCCGTTGATGTTGAACACCGATTCCGTGAGCATACTTCCGGCGAACAGTGTGCCAATGTCGGTGCCGATGACGGTGATGATGGGCACCAGGGCGTTGCGGAACATATGCACCAGCACAGTCCGAGCGGGAGATAACCCTTTCGCCCGGGCGGTGCGGATGAAGTCCTGGCCCATGACCTCCAGCATGCTGGTCCGTGTGATGCGGGCGATGGAGGCGGCGTACCGCAGGCCCAGGGAGATGCAGGGCAGCAGGTAGGAGATGGGGGCCTCCAGGCCGCTGATGGGGATGCTCTTAAAGCGCAGGCCGATAAAAATCTGCAGCAGGATGGCCACCCAGAAGCTGGGGGCGCTGATGCCCACCACCGTCAGGGTCATGAGGCCCCGATCCAGAAGGGTGCCCCGGTTCAGGGCGGACGTCACTCCCACCGCCAGCCCCACGACCAGGGCGATGAGGTAGGACGCCACGGCCAGCCGGGCGGTGTAGGCGAAGGCGGTGGCCAGCAGGCCGGACACGGCCTTGCGCTGGAAGTAGCTGGTGCCCAGGTCGCCGGTGAACACCCCCACGATCCAGTCCAGATACTGCTCGGGCAGGGGGCGGTCCATGCCCAGGTTGTGGCGGACGGTCTCCAGCGTAGTGGGGTCGGCGGTGTCCCCCAGCATGAGGGCCACCGCGTCCCCGGGCAGGATATTCAAGACGAAAAAGGTGATGAGGGAGATGGAGAACAAAATCCCCACCGCAAGCAGCACCCGCTTGACCAGGTATCGTTTCATGGGATCACCCTTTCGGTTTCCGCCCGCGGCGGGACGGAGACCGGGCGCTCAGGCCCGGCCTCCGGACGCGCCGTCAGAGGGGGTGTTGGGACGCGCTCAGCCGTTGTAGGCTGCCTGAGCGTCCAGGTCGATGTCGATGTTCCACAGGTGGTAGATCAGATTGCCCACCTTCATGTCCTTCACATAGGGCTTGGCCAGGAACTGGGACTGGGGATAGTACAGGGGGATGCACACCATGTCCTCATGGGACAGAATCTGGTCGGCCTGCTGATACAGCTCGGCCCGGTGGGCCTCGTCGGTGGCGGAGCGGGCGTCGTCCATCAGCTTGTCGAAGGCAGGGTTATTGTAGTTCACGCTCTGAGGGCCGCTGTTGGCGCTATAGAAGTAATTGTAGACCTGGAAGTCGGCATCGGCGTACAGGGCGTTCCAGGTGATGAAGGTATAGGGCAGCTTGCCGGAGGTGCGCTCGCTGGACCAGGTGGCGGCGTCCACGATGTCAAACACAAAGTTGATGCCCGCGTCGGCCAGATAACCCTGAATGGCGGTGGCCAGGGTCTCCTCCTGCTGGCGGACCCGGCCGCCGTCCAGGGTGACGCCGTCGGGATAGCCCGCCTCGGCCAGCAGCTGCTTGGCCTTTTCCACGTTGTACTCATAGACAGGCAGGGAGTCGTCGTGGCCGGGAATGGAGGGGTTCAGGTAGGTGGTGGCGGGGATGCCCGCGCCGTCCAGCACGTACTCCACCAGCTCCTCCCGGTTGATGGCCAGGGAGATGGCCTGACGGACCCGCACGTCCTTGACGGCCTCCGCGTTCAGGTTCAGGCTGAAGAAGCAGGTGCCTAGAGGATGGTAAGCGGTGATCTGGTCGGCGTAGCTGTCCTTGTACTGGCCCAGCTGGGTGGAGATCAGGTCGCAGGCGTCGATGTCGCCGTTCTCATAGGCCAGCAGCTTGGTGGTGGTGTCGCTGTAGTAGACCACATGGATCTCGTCCAGCTTCACCTCGCCGCCGTGGTAGTCCTCGTTCTTCACCAGCACCGCCTCGGTGTTGGGGTCGTTGGACTGGATCTTATAGGGGCCGGTGCCGATTAGATTGTCGTCGATGCCCCAGTCGGCCCCCGCCTCGGTGCAGGCGTCCTGGGGGAAGATGTCGGCATAGCTGGTGCCCAGGTTCTTCACGAAGGGGGCGAAGGGGTACTCCAGAGTAATGGTGAAGTGGTAGTCGTCCTGGATCTCAAAGCCGGAGAGCTCGTCGGCCTTGCCGTCCAGCATGTCCTTGGCGCCCTGGATCATGCTGAAGTAGCTGAAGCTCTTGGCCCCGGTGGCGGGGGTGAACATCCGCTCGAAGGTGAACTTCACGTCCCGGGCGGTGAGCTCGGTGCCGTTGGTGAACTTCACCCCCTGCTTCAGCTCGAAGGAGTAGACGGTGCCGTCCTCGCTGACGGTGGGAAAGTCGGTGATCAGCACCGGTTCCTCGTTGTTGTTGTCGTCGAAGCGCAGCAGGCTCTCGGTGACCTCGTCGGCGATGGAGGCGGACAGGCTTCCGGTGCTGATCTGCATGTCCAGGGTGTCGCCGTAGGGGGCCTGACCGAAGCGGAACACCTTGGGGCCGTCCGCGGAGCTCTGGCCGGGCTGGCTGGAGGCGCCGCCGGGGGCGGCGGAACCGTCCGGATCGGCGTCGGGGCTGCCGCCGCAGCCCGCCAGCAGCAGGGCCAGGGACAGCGCCGCCGCAGAGGCGCGGAGCAAAAGGTTTTTCTTTTTCATTTCAATGGACCTCTTTTCTCGTCCCGGCGCAACCCGCCGGGGGATAATGTATGGAGCGCGTAAAAAACGCCCCTGCACAGCATTTGCTGCGCAAGGGCGTGAATCCACGCGGTACCACCTTGTTTCACGCCACGCCTTACGGCGTGGGTCTCGGGGCCGGGCGGGCGGAACCCCCACCGGCTGCCGCTGTAACGGGCGGACCCGCCGCCGGCTTACTTGCCCAAGGGAAGCTCACCGGCGCCGCTCGGAGACCATGTTCAGCCTGTTCCGCCTGCCCGATCTCACCGTGGGGGCTCTCTGAAAGACGGGGTGCAGACCTACTCTTCTCGTCATAGCGTGTTTCAATTTCATATGTAACTGATAGGTTAATATATTATCAAAAGCCTCTCAAAAAAACAATTGACGAAGCGCACAAAATGGAGCCTGTCCGTTATGAATTGTGCCTAAAAATATACAAGCGGACGCCGAGCTCACAGCAGCTTTTCCACCTCGGCCCGCTCGGGCATGGAGCGGATGGCCCCCTTGCGGGTGGTGACCAGGTAGGCCGCCGTGTTGGCGAAGCGGAGCATTTCGGTCAGGTCCGCCTCCGTGAGGCCGTCCAGGCCGTGGTCCAGCACAAAGTTCAGCACGCTGGCACAGAAGGTGTCCCCCGCCCCGGTGGTTTCGATGACGCCGCCCAGCTTGCAGGAGGGCACGAACACCCGCTTGTCTCCGTAGTAGGAATAGCTGCCCTCCGCCCCGGCGGTGACGTTGAACAAGCGGATGCTGGGGTACTTGGCCCGCAGGATGGCCGCGCCCTTGTCAAAGTCGGTCTCGCCCGTCATGAATTCCAGCTCGTTGTCGGCGATTTTCAGCACGTCGCACTGGGCCAGACCGTATTCGATCTGCGCCTTTGCCTCATCCAGGCTGTCCCACAGGGGCGGGCGGAGGTTGGGGTCGAAGGAGATAACCGCCCCGCTCTGCTTGGCGTGGCCGACGGCCCGGCAGGTGGCGCGGCGCACGCCCTCGTGGGTCATGGACAGGGTGCCGAAGTGGAAGATGCGGCAGCCGGCGATAACGTCCAGGGGAAGCTCGTCCTCCGTGAGCATCATATCCGCGCCGGGGTTGCGGTAGAAGGAGAAATCCCGGTCTCCGTTGGGGAAGGTCTTGACAAAGGCAAGGGTGGTCCGGGCGTCCTTGTCAAACACCAGGTGGTCCATGCAGATGCCCGCCTCCGCCGCCACGTCTCGGAGGAGATGGCCGAACATGTCCTCCCCCACCTTGCCGATGAAGGCGCAGGATTTGCCCAGCTTTTTCAGCATGGCCAGCACGTTGCAGGGCGCACCGCCGGGGTTGGCCTCAAACAGCGTGTTTCCCTGGCCGCTGAGTCCGTTTTCCGTAAAGTCGACGAGCAGCTCGCCCAGGGCGGCGACGTCAAAATGTTTCTCGCTCATGCGTTAACCCTCCTTTTCTTCGTCAAACAACAAATCGTATTTCTCCACGTCCACCAGGACCTGGCCGCCCGCCTCAAAGGTGATGGCGTCCGCCTCCTGGGGCGTGTAGATCACAGTGCTGGCCGCCTGCTCCCCGTCGTTGACGAACAGCTCCACGCTGAACCGGTCCAGGATGACCCGGAGCTTGATCTCCCCGTCCCGGGGCCGCACCAGGAAGGTGCGGGTGTGGACGATGTCGAAGGGCAGGCCGCCCCGGGTGCGGTCGATCTTCACCGTGTCCTCTCCGGGCCGGTAGCGGATGATGGTGTCATACCGGCCGCCCTTGGCCACGTGGAGCCGGAACCAGCGGTAGGAGCTCCCGGCCATAGGGCGCACGGTGACGGTCAAATCCACCGTCCGGCCCTGGACGCCGGGCAGGCTGGTCTCGCCGTTGACCAGAAGGCTGCGGCGGACTACGGCGGCGCCCCGGCGGGACTCCAGCTCCCGGACGGGAAGCTGGCATAACCGCCCGTTTCGCACAGACAGCTCACGGGGCAGGGTCATCTGGCCGAACCAGCGGCAGTGGTGGGGCTTGGAGCGCACGGTGGCCCAGTTCTGCATCCAGGCGATCATGATCCGGCGGCCGTCGGGGGCCTCCAGGGTCTGGGGGGCGTAGAAGTCCAAGCCGTAGTCGATGGCCTGGGCCCGCTCCCGGACAAAGCCCTCCCCCTCCGGCTCATAGCGGCCGATGAGGCACAGGGTGCCGTTGCCCGCGTGGTACTCCAGCCCCTGGGGCTCCATGTCCTGGGGGCTGGTGATGAGCACCTGCCGGCCGTCCAGGGGGAAGAAGTCCGGGCACTCCCACATCTTGCCGTACTGGTTATAGCTGCGGTCCAGGGTGCGGACGAACTCCCAGTGCAGGCAGTCCGGGCTTTGGTAGAGCAGAACGGCTCCGCTGTCGTCCTCGGTGCGGTTGCCGATGGCGGCGTAAAAAACGTCGCCCTCCCGCCAGACCTTGGGATCCCGGAAATCGACGGCGCTTCCTCCGGCAGGAAGGCTTGTCCCGTCCAGCACGGGATTAAGGGGGCATTTTTCGTAGTCCACCCCGTCGCCGATGGCCGCGCACTGGGTTTGGATGTCCTGGAGAAAGCCCTCCTGATTATGCTGCCGCTGTACGCCGGTGTACATCAGCAGCTGGCGACCGTCGGGCAGTTCCACCGCGCCGCCGGAGAAGCAGCCGAAGGCGTCGTATTCCTGGTCCGGAGCCAGGGCGGCGGGGAGGCGGTCCCAGCGGAGGAAATCCGCTGTTTTAAGGTGCCCCCAGTACATGGGGCCCCACTCGTTGGAGTAGGGGTGGTATTGATAAAACAGGTGGCATTCGCCCTGATAAAAGGAGAAGCCGTTGGGGTCGTTCATCCAGCCGATGGTAGGGGTGGCGTGGAAGGCGGGGCGTTCCTGGGCGGGAATGTGGGGGCCGTACTGGGCCTCAAAATCCCGGGCCTTTCGCAGCGCTTCACTGGTCATGGGTGTCGTCCTCCTTGGGGATTAAATCCAGACCATTATAATATCGGACGGCTGGAATGGCAATAGCCGATTTCCCCAAAAGAGAGGCGGGCGGCATTTTAATTTGGCCGCTTTGGGACAATTTAAAATTGATTGACGGCCCGTGATGTGCTATGCTGTTGGAGAGGAAGGCCGCGCCGCCGGAGGGGAGCGCAAAGGGCGCGGCCAATACCAAACATTCAAATAAGGAGCGTGTCAACATGAAGGATCAAAATTGCGCCTACTGTATGCGGGAGGAACGGGGCGAGCTGCTGGACGCCTTTGGCGTCTTCATCTGCGAGCTGAGCGTCAGCAGCCTGATTTTGTTCAAGGAGCAGAGCCATCCGGGCCGGTGCATCGTGGCCTATAAGGACCACGTCAGCGAGCTGGTGGACCTGACGGATGAGGAGCGCGGCGCCTTCTTTGCCGACGTGGCCCGGGCGGCCAAGGCCATCCACGCCGCGTTCCATCCGGACAAGGTAAATTACGGCGCCTACGGCGACACGGGGCGCCATCTCCATTTCCATCTGGTGCCGAAATACCGGGACGAATACGAGTGGGGCGGCGTGTTCCAGATGGACCCTAAGCAGAAGCGGCTGACGCCGGAGGAATACGCGGACATGATCGCCAAAATCAAGGCGGAGCTGTAAGGGAAATTGCTTGCTGAAAAAGCGCGCCGCCTGAGTATGGAGGGAACCCATGTGGTCGGAGGGTAAGGTGCGGATCGTGGACATCGCCGAAGAGCTGGGCGTCAGCACGGCCACCGTGTCCAACGTGATCCATGGAAAGACAAAAAAGATATCCGCCCAAACGGTGAGGCGGGTCCAGGAAAAGCTGGAGGAGCGGGGATACATCCCCAATATGGCCGCCACGCTGCTGGCGCAGAACGACTCGCGCATCATCGGCGTGGTCATCAAAAACCACGAAAAATATGAGGGCCGCCTGCTGATGGACCCATTCGTCGCCTCATCGCTGAACGATTTGTCCGACGAGATCGAGCGGGGCGGCTATTTTATGATGGTCAAAAAGGCGAAGGACATCATGGAGGCGGCCAAATTCGCCTCCATGTGGAACATGGACGGCATGGTGCTGCTGAGCTTCTGCGCGGACGAGTACCAGCAGCTGCGGGACAGCATCCGCATTCCCTTTGTGGTCTACGACGGGTATTTTGAGAATGGGGTCAGAATCTGCAACCTGCGCATTGACGACCGGGACGGAGGGCGGCAGATGGGCCGTCATTTCCGGGCGCTGGGGCACGAGCGGGTGCTGTGCGCGGCGGACAACCGGGCGTGCATGGACCTGGAGCGGTACGAGGGGCTATGCGAGGGCCTGGGCTTCCGGGCGGACTTTCTGGAGATCCCCATGCGGAAACGGGAGCGGGAGCGCTTTTACCGGGAGCGGCTGGCGCAGCTGCGCCGGTATACCGCCGTGTTTGCCGCGTCGGACTACTATGCGGCGGACCTGATGCGCTTTTTACAGCGGGCCGGGGTAAAGGTGCCGGAGGAGATGTCCATCGCCGGGTTTGACGACGCGGACCTGTGTGAACAGGTGGTCCCGCCGCTGACCTCCGTCCGGCAGGACGGACGGCGCCGGGCGGAAACGGCCATCCGGCTGTTGAAGCGGATGAAGCGGGAGCCGGGCTTTTCCGGGGACGTTCTGCTGCCGGTGCGTCTGGTCCCCCGGGGCAGCACCGGGAGGTTACGTCATTAACCCGCAGGTTACGCGATTAACCGATTGAAATTACCCGCCTTTCCCAGTATGCTTAAGGAAAGGCGGGTGACGTTTTATGAAGGAAAAGAGCTTTTTGTGGCCGGTGATTGGTATTGCCGTGCCGGTGGGTCTCCAGTCCATGCTGCAATCCTCCTTTGCCATGATCGACCAACTGATGGTGGGTCAGCTGGGGAGTACGGCGGTGGCCGCGGTGGAGGTGGCGGGGCGTCCGGCGTTCATCTATTCCGTGGTGGCGGGGGCGGTGGCCGCCATCGCCGGGATCATGATATCCCAATACCTGGGCAGGCAGGACCAGGAAATGGCGGACCGGAGCCTGTCCGTCAATCTGGCGGCGGTCACGGTACTGGCGGCGGTGTTCACGGCGCTGTGCCTCCTCTTCCCGGGGCAGATCGTCGGCGTCTATATTGAGGACGACCCGATGGTGTTGAGCGCCGGACGGGAGTACCTGGCGCGGGTGGCCTGGACCTACCTGCCCATGGGGCTCGCCTCCATCCTGTCCGTCATGATCCGGTGCATGGGCCGGGCGGTGTGGCCGCTGTTTGCCGGAATCTCGGCGGCGGCGGTGAACACGGGGCTGAACTACGGGCTGATTTTTGGGCATTTTGGCCTTCCGGCGCTGGGCGTCACCGGTGCGGCGATAGCCAGCGTGATTTCCCAGGGGATCAATCTGGCGCTGATTCTGGCCATGTTCTGCCGGCTCCGGGTGCGAGGGCGGGGCTTCCGCTTTTCCCTGTCCCTGGGGGCCGGGGGGTGGCGGCAATACCTGGTGATGCTGCTGCCCATTCTGGTCAACGAGTTCCTCTGGAGCTTGGGGCAGAACGTGAACACCTACATCTACGGCCATTTGGAGCCGGGGGACCTGGCGGCCATGTCCATGACGGGTCCTGTTCAGGGGCTGTTTATCGGGGCGCTGGGGGGCGTGTCCCAGGCGGCGGGCATCCTCATCGGAAAGCGCCTGGGGGCGGAGGAATACGGCGAGGCGTACCGGGAGTCTAAAAAGCTGATGTGGTATGGGCTGGCGGGGTCGCTGGCGCTGTCGGCGCTGCTGGTGGGGCTGAGAGGGCCCTATGTGCTGCTCTACAAGGTGGAGCCGGAGGTGCGGGCCACGGCCGGGGCGCTGCTGCTGGCCTTTGCGGTGCTGGCGCCGGTGAAGGTGGCCAACATGATTTTGGGCGGCGGCATTGTGCGCAGCGGCGGCAAAACCACCTATATCATGGCCGTGGATATGGCCGGGACCTGGCTGGTAGGGGTTCCCCTAGGGCTGATTACCGCCTTTGTGTTCCGTCTGCCCGTGGTGTGGGTATATTTCATCCTGTCTCAGGAGGAGCTGATCCGGCTGGGGCTGACGCTGGTCCTGTTCCGGCGGAAGGTCTGGATGACGAGCCTCCGGGGGGCTGAGGATTGAAAAGACGGCCGGGCTGTGGTAAGATAACGGCAGCTATAATTGAGGTGAACCGCTATGAACGATACCATTGCCGCCGCTGCTACCCCCCTGGTCCCCTCCGCCATCGGTATCCTGCGCCTGTCCGGGCCGGGGGCCGTTGAAGCGGTGGACCGGGTGTTCACCCCTTTCCGGGGCGGGCCTATGCGCGCGCGCCCCGACCGAATGCTGGTATACGGTGCGTTCCGCGACCGGGAGGGGAGGGTGATCGACCACTGTCTGGCTGCGGTGTCCCGCGGCCCTCACAGCTACACCGGGGAGGATACCGCCGAGCTGCAATGCCACGGCTCCCCCACCGCGCTGACAATGGGATTGGAGGCGCTGTTCCAGGCGGGGGCGCGGCAGGCCCGGCCCGGGGAGTTTACCCAACGGGCGTTTTTGAATGGAAAGCTGGACCTGACCCGCACCGAGGCGGTGGCCGACCTGATTCACGCCGAAACGCCCGCGGCGGTGCGGCAGGCGGCGGGACAGCTGGGGGGCGCGCTGGCCCGGGAGGTAAACGGGATTTACGGAGCTTTGGCCGACCTGTGCGCCCATTTTCATGCAGTGCTGGACTACCCGGACGAGGATATTGAGCCATTTGAGGCGGAGGAGCTGTCCGCCGCGCTGAGCGGCGCGGCCCAACGGCTGGACGGACTGGCCGCCACCTATCAGCGGGGACGATTACTGAACGAGGGTGTGCCCTGCGCCATTGTGGGGCGGCCCAACGCGGGGAAGTCCACCCTGTTCAACGCGCTCTTGGGCTATGAGCGGGCCATTGTCACCGCGATACCCGGCACCACCCGGGACACGGTGGAGGAACGGGTGAGCTTCGGCGGAGTGCTGCTGCGGCTCATCGACACGGCCGGACTGCGGGACGCGGACGACGAGGTGGAACGGCTGGGCGTGGAGCGCTCACGGGCGGCGCTGGAGCGGGCGGAGCTGATTCTGGCGGTGGTGGACGCGTCCGGCGGGGCGGTGCGGGAGGACATGGATATTCTGCGGGCGGTGGAGGAGACCGGGAAGCCCTGGATTTTTGTCGCCGCCAAAAAGGACCTTACCCGGAATAGCCGTTCGGTGGGCTGCGTCATCGGCAGCGACAGCGGTCCTGCTGTGCTTGTCGGTCCCGCATCCGCCCTGTCCGCGTCGGTGGAGCTGTCCGCCAAAACCGGGGAGGGAATGGACAAATTGGAGCGGGCGGTGGCGGCGCTGTTTCCCCCGGACGGGGGAGAACAGGCCGGAGCCCTGCTCACCAACGCCCGTCAGGCGGAGGCGGCGGGCCGTGCCCGGGCGGCGGTGGAGAGGGGGGCGCTGGCCCTCCAGGCGGGGCTGTCCCCCGACGCGGTGGTGGCCGACGTGGAGGAGGCCATGTCTGCCTTGGGCGAGCTGACGGGGCGCACGGTCCGCGAGGACGTGACCGCACGGATTTTTGAGCGGTTCTGCGTAGGAAAGTGATTTCTCCGGAAATTGAGGAATGACAGCGGCCTTTGCGGGGTGTATCGTGGAAGAAAAACGGAGGGATTATGATGAAGCTGGTCATGTGGGTATTTATGCTGGCGTGCAATCTGATTGCCCCGGCGGCGATGATTGGCATTGGACGCCGGTATAAGGCAAAGCCGCCCTGCGAGATCAATGACTGGTCCGGCTATCGCACCAAACGTTCCATGAAAAACCAGGACACCTGGGACTTTGCCCAGGCGTACATGGGGAAGGTGTGGCGGAAGGCGGGCTGGATCGTGCTCCCTCTGACGGTGCTGGGACAGGCGCTGACCCTTCTGTGCCCCACGGTGGAGTCCATGTGTATGTGGAGCCTGGCCCCCACCGCAGTGGAGGTGGCAGCGCTCATCGTCACCATTTTCCCGGTGGAGCGGGCGCTGAAACAGACCTTTGACGAGAATGGGACCAGAAGATAAGGAGGATTGCCTATGCGAGCGGTCGTGACAAGGGTGAAAAACGCCCGTGTGGAGATCGGCGGCAAAATAAACGGGGCCATTGACCGGGGGTTCCTGGTGCTCCTGGGCGTGGGCCCGGAGGACACCGAGGCCATCGCCGACAAAATGGCCGACAAAATCTGCGGCCTGCGGATTTTTGAGGACGAAAACGAAAAGATGAATTTGAATCTTGCCGCTGTGGGGGGCGCCCTGCTGGTGGTGAGCCAGTTCACGCTGTACGCGGACACCTCCTCCCGCCGGCCAGGGTTCTCCCGCGCGGCGAGGCCGGATTTGGCCGTTCCCCTCTACGAGCGGTTTATGGCCCAGTGCAGGGAAAGGGGCTTCCGGGTGGAGCACGGCGAGTTCGGCGCGGATATGCAGGTGTTCTCCCAGAACGACGGCCCGGTGACAATATTACTCGAGGTATCATAATGGCTGTGATAAAACAACTTGACCCCCATGTGGCCGACCTGATCGCCGCCGGCGAGGTGGTGGAGCGCCCGGCCAGCGTGGTGAAGGAACTGATGGAGAACGCCGTGGACGCCGGAGCAAGCGCGGTCACCGTGGAGATTTCCCACGGGGGCATGTCCCTGATCCGGGTGACGGACGACGGCTGCGGCATTCCGGCGGACCAGGCCCACACGGCCTTTCTGCGCCACGCCACCTCCAAAATTTCCGACGAGCGGGACCTGGAGGCCATCGGCACCCTGGGCTTCCGGGGGGAGGCGCTGGCGGCCATCTCCGCCGTGTCCCGGGTGGAGCTGCTCACTCGGACGGAGGAGGGGGCGCTGGGGGCGTCCCTCACCGTGGAGGCGGGGGTAGTGGTGGAGCAGGAAGAGGCGGGCTGTCCCCGGGGGACCACAATGACGGTGCGGGAGCTGTTTTTCAACACCCCCGCCCGGCTGAAATTCATGAAAAAGGACGCCGCCGAGGGAGCCGCCGTGTTTGCCGTGGTCCAGCGCTTGGCCCTGTCCCACCCGGAGCTGAGCGTGAAGTTTATTCGGGACGGAAAACAGGAGCTGCTTACACCCGGGGACGGGCAGCTGAAAAGCGCCGTCTACGCCGTCATGGGCCGGGATATCGCCCTGGGCTTTCTTCCGGTGAAGGGGTCCGGCGAGGGGATGAGCGCGGAGGGCTTCGCCTCCCTGCCCGCCTGCTGCCGGGGGAGCCGGAGCTATCAGCACTTTTTCGTCAACGGGCGGTACGTCAAAAGCCGCATTATGACGGCGGCGGTGGAGGAGGCGTACAAAAATCAGAAAATGGTGGGGAAATTCCCCGGGTGCGTGATCCATCTCACCGTGAAGCCAAGCGAGGTGGACGTGAACGTCCACCCCACCAAAACCGAGGTGAAGTTCCAGCGGGAGCAGACGGTGTTTTCCACGGTGTACTATGGGGTGCTGTCCGCTCTGGACCAGGACCACACCCGGCCCCAGGCGGTGATGCCCGGCGTCAAGGCGGAGGACAGGGTGACGCCCAACCAGACCAGCCTGCCCCTGAACGACAGGTCCAGGGAGCTGGGGACCCGGTTCATGCCCTCCTCCCGGTTCAAGCCCGTTTCCGGGCTGACGCCGGGGGTTCAGCCTGAGCCCGCCGCACCGCCGGTTTCCCGGCCGAAGGCGGGGGAGCCGCCGAAAAAAGAGGCGTCCCCCTTCCAGTGGGTAGAGCCGCTGCCGGAAAAAGAGGAGCCGCCCGTGGAAAGGGCGGTATCCTCCCCCGTTTCGGAGCGGGCGAAAGAGGAGCGGCCCACCCTTGCGCCCGAACCGCCCGCTCCCGAGGAGGAGCCCTGGGTGGTCCGGGGCGAGCTGTTCCGCACCTACATCATGGTGGAGCAGGGGGAAAAGGTGCTGCTCATCGACAAGCACGCCGCCCATGAGCGGGCCAATTTCGACCGGCTCAAGGCGGCGGACTACCGGCCCATGGTGCAGGAGCTGCTGACGCCCGTCACCTTCTCCGCCGCCCCGGAGGAGCGGGCGGCGCTGCTGGAGCAGACCGGCCTGCTGGCTCAATTTGGCTTTGAGGTGGAAGAATTCGGGTCCAGCGCCCTGGCGGTGCGCTCCGCACCGGATTACCTGGACGCCGGGGACATTGAGCCCGCCCTGTCGGAGCTGGCGAGGCGGCTGAGATTGACGGGCGCCGCCGATCCGGCCTCCGCCCGGGACGAGCTGATGCACACCATGGCCTGTAAGGCGGCCATTAAGGGCGGCTGGCGCAGCGGAGCCCAGGAGCTGGAGGAGGCGGCCCGGCTGGTCATGTCCGGGGCGGTGAAATACTGCCCCCACGGGCGGCCCGTAGCCATTGAAATGACGAAAAAGCAGCTGGAAAAGCAGTTTAAGCGGGCGTGAATTGTGGCGATGCTGACGATGGACAGGGGGAACAGGGTCTTTGACGGGCTGATTTTCATTTCCTCGCAGGCGGCGATCATCATGGGAGCCATGATGCCGAACACGATGACGGAGCTCTGAATGAACTGAGCCAGCAGGGCGGTGACCAGCACATAGCCCAGCATGACCATCATCAGGGAGCCGTGGGCGATTTTATTCACGCCGGCGGCGCTTGAAGACATAGTAAACCCCCCTTAAACCTGCGGTCTAAGGGGGGTTCACCCGGCAAAACCTGTTCTATTTTTCAAAGGGGAGGCAGGGAAAAACGCATTGCGCTGTGATTAGCAAGGGGCTTACCTGAAAAAATCCCCATGTCCTGATGCCGTCACAGCTTCTGTGAGAAATCGGCCAACGCC
This sequence comes from uncultured bacterium, assembly GCA_948469375.1. GTDB lineage: Bacteria > Bacillota > Clostridia > Oscillospirales > Oscillospiraceae > Enterenecus. The sequence continues at coordinate 79,726 of CAOKLO010000005.1, forward strand.
TCTGAAACCTTGATCTGCTGGGGGCAAACCGCCTCGCAGCTCCGGCAGCCGATACAGGCCGTGGGACGTTTCCCTTCCGCCACCGCCATCAAAGCCATGGGCGCAATAAACCCGCCGCCAGTGAAGTTATGCTCGTTGTACAGCTGCAGCAGCATGGGAATATCCAATCCCTGGGGACAGTGGCTGACACAGTAGCGGCAGGCCGTGCAGGGCAGGCGCTTCTCCGCCAGCATTTCTTTTGCAGCCTCCATCAGGGTACCCATCTCCGTTGTATTGAGGGGCTTATCCTCCTCAAAGGTGCGCAGATTGGCCTCCAGCTGTTCCATATTCGACATACCGGACAGGATCATCGTCACGCTGGAAACCGTCTGAAGAAAACGGAATGCCCAGGCCGGAACAGCCTCCTCCGGGCGCAGCGCAGACAACCGGGCGGCGTGCTCCTCGGTGAGCTTTGCCAGCCGCCCGCCCCGCAGGGGCTCCATCACCCAGATGGGGATGTTCCACTGATTCAGCAGCTCCGCTTTCGCCTTCGCGCCCTGGAACTCCCAATCCAGATAGTTGAGCTGGATCTGGCAGAACTCCATGTCCTTTCCATAGGCGGCCAGGAACCGCTCCATCACCGGCAGGCCGCCGTGGACAGAGAAGCCCAGGTGCTTGATGCGTCCGTTCCGCTTCTGCGCCATCAGATAGTCGTAAATGCCGTATTTCCCGTCCAGATAGGCCTCAATATTCATCTCGCACACGTTATGGAACAGATAGAAATCAAAGTGATCCACGCCGCATTTCTTCAGCTGCGCCTCAAAAATCTCCTCCACCTTGCCCATATTGGACAGATCGTAGCCGGGGAACTTGGTCGCCAAATAAAAGCTGTCCCTGGGATAGCGGCTCAAAGCCCGGCCCAGCACCAGCTCAGAGTTCCCGTCGTGGTAGCCCCAGGCGGTGTCATAGTAATTGATCCCTGCCGCCATGGCCCGGTCCACCATTTGGGATGCCGCCGCCTCGTCTATCATTCCATCGTTCCCGTCGATTACCGGCAGACGCATGGCCCCAAATCCCAGCGCGGACAGCTCCAAGTCTTGAAATGTCTTGAAAACCATTGAATATTTCTCCTCCAATTTATTGCTTGAGCCATTATATAGCACTTCCCATAAAATATCAAATACTTTTCTGTTATTTCTGCCCATGCTTTTTCGGCATTAAAATGTCATGCTCAATTTCATGCTTTTTAAGCGTGAAAAGATATAAAATATAAGCATTTGGCTTTACATAGCCCCGATATATCATATAAGCGGCCGGCCCAGAAGGGCCGGCCGCTTATGCTATATTCAATTCTCGCCGGTCTCGGCAATACCGTGCTGGAGACGGTCTAAAAACAGTTGACACGCCTTTGACAAGACCTGATGCTTCTTCCATGCCACGCTGATCCCGGCCTCCATCCGCGGCTCCAGGGGGCGAAAGCATAACGGACGATCCCGGGTGGTTGGAATGATGCCGTCCAGGCAGATGGCACAGCCCAGTCCCTCCTCCACCATTAGCGAAGCGTTAAACAGCAGATTATAGGTGGCGATGATATCCATCTTGTTCTGTGCGCTTCTGGCCCAGCCCGCCAATTGGTTCTGAAACAGATTTTGGTTGGAGCAAATCAGCGGAACGCCTATCAGGTCTTTTGGATGGATCGCGGCCTTCTCTGCCAGCGGATGATCCTTTCGCATGAGCAGACCCCAGGTGTCGGCGGCGGGCAGGCGGATGAAGTCATACTTTTGCAGATCCGTGGGCTCCATAAATACGCCGAAGTCCACTAGCCCCCGGTCCAGCCGTTCATCCACCACAACCTCGTGCCCGCTGGTGATATGAATGCGAACATCCGGGTGGACGTCCCGGATACTCTTGACCACCCGCATGACGAGACGCATGGCGTTCGTCTCCGCGCACCCGATGCTGATATCGCCGCTCACATTCTTTACTGACACGGTGATCTCGGACTGCGCCTTGTCCAGCAGCTCCATCATTTCCTCCGCCCTCTTGCGGAACAGCCGGCCCTCCTCCGTCAGTACGATGCCCCGGCCCCGGAGGAACAGGACGGCCCCCAGCTCCTCCTCCAGCTCCCGCAGCTGGCGGGACAGGTTGGGCTGGGTCAGGTGCAGCCGTTCCGCCGCACGGGTGATGCTCTCCTCCTGGGCCGCCGCCAGAAAATAGCGCAAGGTACGCAGCTCCATAGCGTTCCCTCCCATATAGACTGCTGTGATTATACAGAAAAGGCTCCATGCCTGTCAAGTATGGTTATCTATAGAATATGAGCATTTGATATTTAGCTGGTTTGACCCTATAATAGACTTGACCATGCAAGGAAAGGACGAATGGCATGAAGGTTTTATTGCTGAATGGAAGCACTCGGAAAAACGGCTGCACCTGGTTGGCCCTGTCTGAAATCGCAAAGGCGCTGCATACCGAGGGCGTAGAGACAGAGCTGGTTCAAATGGGCGGAGGCCCTGTCCCGGAGCTGGTGGAGCGGGACGCCGAGGGCCTTCAAACCATGCGCAACCTGGGCCGGAACATGGCATGGCTGCTGAAGTGCATCCGGGCCGGGCGGGAAAAGGGTATGGAAGCCCCCGCCGCTGAAACGGCTCACTGGACCAACTTCAACCGCTGACGCGGGGAGGCGCATAGCTATGGAAGAATACGAGGCATTGGAACAGATGCGGCGGGGACAGCCGGTACTGGCGGGTTCCCCGGGGCATCGGGTAATGCACGAGCTGGCGCAGGAGGCGCTTAAAATCACGGCGGAGCTGAATAACGCCTACCACCCGCCGGAGGAGATCAGGGCGCTGTTCTCCGCGCTTATCGGAAAGCCGGTGGGCGAAGGGTTCAGCCTGTTCCCTCCCTTTCACACCGACTGCGGGAAAAATATCACCGTGGGCAAAAACGTGTTTATCAACGCCTGCTGCTGCTTTCAGGATCAGGGAGGCGTCGCCATCGGGGACGGGGTGCTGATTGGACATGGGGTCGTCCTTGCAACCATCAACCACGGCTTCCAGCCCAGTGAGCGGGGAGATAATTACCCGGCTCCAATCGTGATTGGAAACAACGTGTGGATCGGTTCCCGCGCTGTGGTCCTCCCCGGTGTCACCATTGGGGACGGGGCCATCGTGGCGGCGGGGGCGGTGGTGAGCCGGGACGTACCTCCCAACGTGATCGTGGGCGGCGTCCCGGCCAAAGTGATCAAAGCGGTGCCGGACACTGTTTCGCCCCAACGCAAAATATGTTAGGAGGTTTTCATTGTGAAGGGAGAAATGAACGAACGGATACATGTGCTGCCCGTGATTCTATGCCTCCTGCTTCTGCTGGAAATCACCGCCTGCGGCGCGGCAAAAAATGAGGGGCCGGCCCCGGCCCCATCCAGTGCGCCCGCCGCGTCGCTGGCCGTTGGTCAAGGCGGACGCTTCTCCGATGTGCCGGAGGGGGCGTGGTACGCGGGAGCGGTGGAATACTGCCGCCGGAACGGCATCATGAACGGCGTCTCCGATACGGCCTTCGCGCCGGAGGAGACTTTGACCCGCGCTATGCTGGTCACCATCCTGTGGCGGCAGGCACAGAAGCCGGTGGTGAATTACCTCATGCAGTTTTCTGATGTGCCCGAAGGCCAATGGTACAGCGAGGCGGTCCGCTGGGCTGCCAGCGAGAAGCTGGTGGGCGGTTACGGTGATGGCCGCTTCGGAACCAACGATCCCATCACCCAGGAGCATCTGAACCTGATTTTCCAGCGGTATACCGACCAGCCTGTGACGGACGGCATCCCCGGCTTTGACGGCGGTTCCAAACCCGCTGCCCGGGCCCAGGCCGCAATGGCGGTGATGAACTATGCCCTGCTTCCCCAGCAGGGGACGGCTGGAGGGGAAGTGCTGGTGGCCTACTTCTCTGCTACGGGCACCACCCGGACAGAAACGACGTAAAGGCGTACAAGGCCATGGAAAAATTTGTGGAGGCAGGGAAAATCCGCTCCCTGGGCCTGTCCAACTGGTATGTCAAAGAACTGAAGGAATTTCTTCCCCAGGTGTCCATCACCCCGGCGCTGGTGCAGAACGAAATCCATCCCTACTACCAGGAAAATGACGTGATTCCATACATTCAGAGCCTGGGTATTGTGGTACAAGGGTGGTATCCCCTGGGAGGCCGGGGCCATACGGCGGAGCTGTTGGGCGACACGGTGATCTCAGAAATTGCAAAGGCCCATGGCGTGTCCTCTGCCCAGATAATCCTCCGCTGGAATCTGCAAAAAGGCGTAGTGGTTATCCCCGGCTCCAGCAACCCCGACCATATCCGGGAGAATACCCGGCTGTATGATTTCTCGCTGACTGATGGGGAGATGGCGCGGATCAACGCGTTAGACCGGGGAGAAAAGCACGATTGGTATTGAAGGATTGACCGTCAAATTCCCTAGGCGGTGTTCACATTGTTGCGGCGGCGCCTCCAGCCGGAGCGGGTTCTTACACCTGCATTGCCGCAATCATCGGAGCATGCCGCTCCAATCTGGCGTTCCCTATACACACGGCATTTCTTCCACGATCATCAAGCACACCCTGGAAAGCGCCCACGAAGCCGGAGTTGGAAACCGGAAACCGAGGTTTGAGATTGACCGGCTGGTGGCGCAGATTGGCCAAGACGGTTGGGATAATCAACCAAACGTCATTTCAACAGGCGGCATAGATTTATGACGCAGGAGAGCGTCGGATCAGCAATTATCCAATGCGCCTCAGGAAACTGTGACAAAACGGATGGAGCGGTTAACTCGACTGGAGCTGGACACCTGGATGTATGAATTTGCTTAAAATGATTCTATGTGGTATAATATGAATAGAATCACGGCAATGCCTCCAATGGACAGCGATGAAGCCGAGGAAAACCGTTTTTTGCAATGCCCTTTTCATGACCGCATAGTTATGCGGATTTTGCTGGTCCAGAGCAATGGAGTGAGATCAAATTTTCAGTATAGTTTTGCCCATATCAACATTGACAATGGATGATGACTTGATAATGATTTTTTCCAATCAAAATAGAAAATCAGCCGCAGACGGCAACAGAGCAGCCGGCAAAGCCGACCTTCACACCCATACCACTGCCTCCGACGGTCAATACACACCCATTGAGCTGGTACAAATGGCAAAGGCGCAGGGACTGAGCGCCATCGCCATCACTGACCACGATACGATGGACGGTCTTAGGGAGGCGGCACAAGCCGGAGAGCGGTATGGCCTTCGCGTCATACCGGGAATCGAATTGAGCGCAAAAGAATATCCTACCTTTCACATCCTGGGTTACGGCATTTCTCCCGAAGCTGCCGCACTGCAGGGCCTCTGCCGCAGGATGAAGACACGTCGAGGCGAACGCAACCAGCGCCTGCTTCTGTTCCTTCATGAAAAAGGGATTGAGCTTTCTCTTCCTGAGGTGATGGAAATCGCTGGGGGAGATATCATCGGCCGGCCTCATTTTGCCCAAGCAATGGTTCGCCGGGGTTATGTGTCTACCAACCGGGAGGCGTTTGATTGCTATTTAGACACGGAGGAATACCAGGAGAAGGTGGAGCGGAATAAACCCTCCGCACAGGAGTGCATCCATGCCATCAAGGCCTCCGGAGGCAAGGCGTCTTTGGCCCATCCCTATCAGCTTGGAATCGGCAGCAGCGAACTGGAAAAACTGGTGGCGGAGCTTGCGGTCTGCGGGCTGGACGCGATTGAGTGCTACTATCCGAAATATACACTGGAGCAGCAGGAGTTTTATTTGTATTTAGCCGATAAATATCAGCTCCATTGTACTGGCGGCAGCGATTTTCACGGCGAGAAGGTGAAGCCTGATATAAAGATGGCTTCCATAGAGCTGGATCTGGATTGGCTATATGCAGACGATTAGCTGAGCTGGTATTGCCCGGCTGCGCGGGATGAAGCTGAAGGAGGCGGCAAAAAAGTGCAGGACGGCGTGGAGGAAACACTCAAAAAATCTAATCGTGTAAGGGTGCGCGAAAGGACACAGGCACACAAAGCGGGAGCGTTCATGAAACGCTCCCGTTTTGTATCCTTATATTACTATGGCACGTTCCTCTAAGCCAAGATCACCATGATGAACGGCGGGTTTATGCTGGCGCAGGAGGATGAGGCCGAAGTTATGCGCCGCATGATTGCTTTCCGGCAGAAAATCCTTCCCACCGCAATTACCGCCTAAAGTACCCACCTATACCTCCGCCATCCGGCCTCCATTGTCCCTTGCGCTGCCTTACCCGGGGAGTATGCACTCCGGCGGGTATTCACATGTCAATGTTCAACAGGTTCTTCCCTTTGGGATGTTCTCATGATAGAATAGACGCAGAGGGCTTTACATCAGAAATCGATCGTTTTGGAAAAGAAATTGAGCGCAGTATCCAGTGGGCCGCAGCTGCTGGCGGAGAAAGGAGCTGGTCCGGGGCTTTCAGCAGGACAAATAGCGTATTGCCCGGAGCGATTGCCGTTGGGGGTGGTTCATTCTCAAAGGGAAAAAAGTCACCCGGTACTGTGACCGGGCGACGGATGGATTCCCCTGTAAACAGAGAAGCTCACGATTCAAACGTAACTTGGCAGAGGAGCAGGAAGGTGCTCTCCAGGTTTGCGGCCGTCGGAATCAGGAGGGGCATCAGAGTTTGCGGGGGCAGTATGGAAACAGAATAAGGGAGGTACGCGGAATGAAGAACGTTGCCATTGTGGAGGACGAAAATGCCGCCGCTGAACGCCTGGCGGCATACATACAGCGGTACGCAGCCGAGTTCGGTCAGCAATTCAACATTACCCGGTTTTGTGACGGGGAGGAGTTCCTTCAAAACTACAAGACCGTCTACGCGGTGGCGTTCTTGGACATCCAGATGCCCCGAAAAAACGGCATGGACACCGCTGTGGAGCTGCGCCGGTATGACAAAAATGTGTCGATTATTTTTATCACAAATCTGGTGCAGTATGCCCTAAAGGGCTACGAGGTGGACGCGGTGAGCTTTTTGCTCAAGCCGGTGAGCTACTACGATTTCTCCCTGAAGTTCAAAAAGGCGTTGGATATCTACCTGATGAACGAGGAGCGCAGCTTTACAGTGAACGCCCCAGGCGGACTGTGCCGCATCTCCACGGACAAGCTGATGTATGTGGAGATCATCAAGCACCGGCTCCATTACCACCTGATCGACGATGTGATCGAGATGACCGGCGTGCTGGCCAATGTGGAGCAGGAGCTGGGTTCCTACGGATTTCTGCGCTGCAACACCTGCTACTTGGTCAATCCAAAGTTCATCCTGCGGGTAAAGGGGTCCGAGGTGCAGGTGGGGGACCGCACCCTCCAGATCAGCCGCCCCAGGCGGGCCGCGTTTATGGAGGGGCTGACCAACTGGTACGCCGGGGCAGGAGGTGGGGACCGTGGCTGAGGTCAACGCGATCTATCAAAAAATCATCCTGGAATTCCTGTTTGAGCTGTATGTGTTCTATGCCCTTACCACGCGAAAGCTGAACCGGGCGCCCCGGTTCTGGATACGGGTTCCGGTCGGAGCCGGCGCGGTTTTGGCGCTGGCCTATGGCGCGGCCTTCGTCTACCGCTCTTTTGGGGATACGGCTCCGGGGCGGATCGGCATTTACATTTTTCTGTTTGCCGTTACCGCAGCCCACATGCGGCTGTGCTTTGACGAGTCCTTTCCCACCGTGTTATTCTGCTGTAATGTGGCCTACGCCGCACAAAACCTGTGCTACAAGCTGTATCTGACCCTGTGGTGCGGCGGGGAGGCGCTGCGCTGGTATGACGGCTGGGGCCAGCGGTTTGATCTCTACTACCGCTTGATGTACTACAGCTTTTTCGCCCTGGCGGCGGCAGGGGTCTGCTTGGTGTTTATCCGGCCCCTGCTCCGGCATATGTCCGGCGGGCGGCTGAATTACCAGATGTTTGCCATCGCCGTCCTGGTGTTGAGCATTACCGTGATCCTGTGCTCGGTGGAGGACGTTTACTTTGCCCAGCTGAGCGTGGGCCGGGAAAACCAGTTTGAGGTCCCGGCGTACGTTCTCCTTCGGCAGTCGGGCAATCTGTTCTCGGTGATGTGCTGCGCTGTCGTCCTGCTCCTCACCTCCAGGACCGTGGAGCAGCGGGAGCTTCAGCAGGAGGTGGAGTACCTTCAGCACGCCGTGCACCAGAGCGAGCTGCAATACGAGATCTCACGGGACACCATCGACCTGATCAACATCAAGTGCCACGATATCCGGTATAAGCTGGGCGCCTTGGCGGTCCAGGGGGAACAGGTGCGGCCCGAGGCGGTGGCCGACATCCAGAAAAGCGTTTCCATCTATGACGCCAAGGTGGAGACGGGCAACCAGCTTTTAGATGTTCTGCTGACGGAAAAGAGCCTCTACTGCGAACAGAACGGCATTACGTTTTCCTGCATGGCGGACGGAGCCAGGCTCACCTTTATGGACGACGGCGACTTGTACTGCCTGTTTGGCAACATCATCGACAACGCCCTGGAAGCGGTCAAAGTCATTGAAGAGCGGCAGCGGCGCGTCATAAACCTGGTGGTGAAGGCACGAGGCAATATGCTCATGATCCAGTCGGACAACTACTTTGATGGGGAACGCACCTTTGAGAACGGCCTGCCTGTCACCACCAAGGCTGACTGGAACTACCATGGATTCGGAATGCGGAGCATTCGGATGATCGTCCACAAATACGAGGGAGAGCTGACCGCCTATGTGGCGGACGGTATTTTCCACCTGAATATTTTGTTCAGCTTTGCCGCATAGAAGAACAATTTGGAAGGGACCTGCTCCGCGCTTGTGTCCGGATTGCAAAGTAAGTAAAAAATGTGCAGTTTAAGGAACGCCCATTGTCAGAGGGCGTTCCTTTTATTATATTATTGCCAGAAAGAGCAATGTGCGGCGTGAATCCTTTGTAGCAAACGTAAAAATTCGGGCCGGGTACGTCGGCTTGAGCAAACGGTCACAAAGCGCGGTGACGCGCTGTGAATAAAAAGTGAGAAGGAGAAACGAGCGATGAAAAAGAAGATCCTTGCAATGCTGCTGGCCTTCACCATGACCTTGGCGCTGGCCGCCTGCCAACCCAGCGCCGGCCGGCCCTCCGAGTCCGGCGGCGGGGAGAGCGCCGCCCCCGTGGACGCGCCCATGCTGGCCGACTTTTCCAGCGGCCCGGCGGAAGCGTTCTTTGCCTCCGACGGCTGGTCCAACGGCAGTGTGTTCAACGTGTGGTGGAAGGGCGATGTGGTTACTTATTCTGACAACCAGCTTCACCTGGGCATCGCCGACGCCAAGGGCGAGGTAGAGCAGGATTACTACGGCGGCGAGGTCCGCACCGGCCTGTACTACGGCTACGGCGACTATATCGTCAGCATGAAGCCCGTCAAGCAGGCCGGCACCGTCAGCACCTTTTTTACCTGCACCGGCCCCTATGACATCAACGCGGAGGGCAATCCCAATCCCTGGGATGAGATCGATATTGAATTTTTGGGCAAGGACACCACCGGGGTCCAGTTTAACTACTTCGTAAACGGCCAGGGCGGCCACGAATATTGGTATGATCTGGGCTTCGACGCCTCCGAGGAGTTCCATGAGTACGGCTTCCGTTGGAAGGAGGACTCCATCTCCTGGCTGGTGGACGGCAAAGAGGTGTACACCGTTACCGCCGATGAGGAGAACCCTCTGCCCTCCACCCCGGGCCGTATCCTGATGAGCTATTGGACCGCCACCCCCGACGCCGAGGGCTGGGCGGGTAAATACGAGCTTTCCGACGCCACCGCCGACTACCAGTGGGTCAAGACCTCCGCCACAGGCCGCGAGCTGGTTCCCACCGAGGGCGGCAGTGAGGACGGCGTCATGGACGGTCTGGATGTAAACTTCGCCAGCGGCGCGCCCGCTGACGGCAGCGTGTTTGCCTCCGACGGCTGGTCCAATGGCAGCGTGTTCAATGTGTGGTGGAAGGGCGATATGGTCACTTACTCCGGCGGCCAGCTCCACCTGGGCATCGACGACGCCAAGGGCGAGGTGGAGCAGAGCTACTATGGCGGCGAGGCCCGCACCGCCCACCACTACGGATACGGCGAGTACTCCGTCAGCATGAAGCCCGCCAAGGTGGAGGGGACTGCCAGCACCTTCTTCACCTGCACCGGCAGTTACGATATCGGCCTGGACGGCAATCCCAATCCCTGGGACGAGATCGACATTGAATTTTTGGGCAAGGACACCACCGGGGTCCAGTTTAACTACTTTGTGGACGGCCAGGGCGGCCACGAATATTGGTATGATCTGGGCTTCGACGCCTCCGAGGAGTTCCACGAGTACGGCTTCCGCTGGAAGGAGGACTCCATCTCCTGGCTGGTGGACGGCAAAGAGGTGTACGCCGTTACCGCCGATGAGGAGAACCCGCTGCCCTCCACCCCAGGGCGTATTTTGATGAACTATTGGTGCGGCACCCCCGACGCCGAGGGCTGGATGGGCAAATATGAGCTCAGCGGCGCCACTGCCGACTACCAATGGATCAAGACGACCGCCACCGGCGTCAGCTTGGGTGGCTGACAGCCTGCGGTTTGCAGCTCCCGCTCTTTCCGGGCGGGGGCGGCAACGGATTGAATGAGCGTGGAATGGCATGGGATATTTGACAACTCTTGCAATCGTTTTTATTTCCAGTTGGTGCTGTTTCTTTCTCCTGCTGAAAAACGTATTTTTGGACGCTGCCGCGCTGTTCCTCCGGGATTTGGAATGGAAGTCGATCCCCCATGTGGGCGCTCCGACTGCGGGGCAGGCCCGGCAGAGAAACGTCTTTGAGCGAGATCTCAACAAAACGACGATTTAGGAGGGTTCCCTGTGGCAAAAGAAAAAGGCAAAAAAAAGAAGCTGAGCGCAAAGGCGTTTACCGCCGTTGTCGCGCCCCTGCTGGCGGTCCTTTTGGCGTTTTCCATTGTCCTGTCCGTGGTGACCACCTCCAGGTTTGACCTGGTGCTCCGGGATATCTTCGGCGAGACGGATTTCGGCGGCGGCGGCCCGGACCATGGCGTCGACGCGGCTTACTACACCCGGGACATCACCGATTCCAAGGAGCTCCAGGCCGCCGAGCAGGCCTACGCCCGCAAGGCGGGCGCGGAAGGCTTTGTGCTCCTCTACAACCGGGCGGAGGACGGCAAAGGCCTGCCTGTGGCGGCGGGCTCCAAGCTGAGCCTGTTTTCCTCCTCCTCTGTGGACCTGCTGGCCGGCGGCACCGGCTCCGGCGTGTCCACCATCTCCAGCGATATGCGCACCGCCCTCACTGAGCAGGGCTTTGCCGTCAACGAGGCGCTGTGGAAGTTCTACAGCGATAACCACGGCAGCTACACCAGGGGCGGCGGCTCCATCATGTACGGCGGCGCGGAGGACTGGACCATCCGGGAGGCCCCCGTCTCCGCCATCCCCGACAGCGCCAAGAGCGAGGCGGAGGGCACCATCCCCGTGTTCTTCCTGGCCCGCACCGGCGGAGAGGGCCGGGACCTGGGCCGCTATATGGGCGAGTGGACCAATGTGGCAGAGGACAAGGAGAAGCACTATCTGGAGCCCAACTCTGTGGAGTTGGAGGTCATCCAGTACCTCAACGACACCTTTGACAACGTGATCCTGGTGGTCAACACCAACAACGCTTTTGAGCTGGGATGGGTGGCCGATTTTCCCAATATCAGCGCGGTGCTGTGGGCCCCCGGCGCGGGGGGCGACACCTGCCGCTCCATCGCCGATGTTCTCAGCGGGGCGGTGAACCCCTCCGGCCACCTGGTGGACACCTTTGCCTATGACGCCTTCTCTTCCCCCGCCATGCAGAATATGGGGGATATGATGCTGGTCAACGGCGGGCAGGATGTGGAAGCTGCCGTGTTCTACGACGAGGGGATCTACGTGGGCTATAAGTACTATGAAACCCGCTACTTTGACAAAGCCTTGGGCCAGGGCAATGCCGGGGACTACGACTATGCCGCCGCAGTACAGTACCCCTTCGGCTACGGCATCTCCTATACCACCTTTGAGTGGTCTGACTTTAAGATGGGCCAGATGGACGCCGACGGCAATATTGAAGTCAATGTAACCGTGAAGAACACCGGCGCCGCAGCGGGCCGGGACGTGGTGCAGGTCTACCTCAACGCGCCCTATACGGATTACGACAGGGCCAACCATGTCGAAAAGTCCGCCGTCACCCTGGTGGGCTTTGAGAAAACAGGAGAGCTTCAGCCCGGCGATATCGAAACCGTCACAGTCACCGTCAATCGAAAGGATTTCATCTCCTACGACGACGTGAACGCCAAAACCTACATTTTAGAGGCGGGGGACTACCTGCTCACTGCGGCGGAGAATGCCCACGCTGCCGCCGACAATTTCCTGGCTTACAATGGGCAGAACGTTGAGCCCCTGTTCGGCGGGGCGGACGCCTCCTTTGTGGACAAGTGGAGCTACAGCTACAGCGGCAACGGCGGCGTGGACAACGTGACCTACGCCAAGTCCCTCGCCGGCGTGGACGTAACAAACCAATTTGACCACGCGGTGTACGACGAGCTCACCCCCCGGGACCAATACCTCACCCGGCAGGACTGGGCGGGCACCTTCCCCCAGACCCACGGGGATCAGGACAGCAAGCGGCAGAGCCCCTTTAGCGAAAAGAACGGCTTCACCTGGGAGGTGGAGGTGTCCGATACCATTCGGGACGCCATCAAGGCCAAGGGCGTGGGCGCGTCCTTGAACCCCATGACCGAGGAGGAGGCCGCCGCCATGGCGGGCCAGTACGGGCAGAAGGGTGATCTGGAGCTCATCGACTTCCGGGGCCGGGATTATGACGAGGTGGAGGCCGAGGGCGGCTGGGACGCCCTCATCAACCAGATGGACACCAGTGAGCTGGAGGCCATTATCCGCAACGGCGGCTACCAGACCCTGGGCTCCGCCAACATTGCCAAGCCCCGGGCCATCGACTACGACGGCCCCTCCGGGCTGAACGAGGGCGGGATCACCCACGAGCCCTATTCTATCACCTATCCCTGCGCCACCAACCTGGCTGCCAGCTGGGACCGGCAGAATTCCTACCTCCACGGCTATTACGTGGGCGAGGACGCCTTGGCCGCCGACGGCAACTGGGGCAACCACCAGTATGTGGGGCTTATCACCGGCTGGTACGCCCCCGCCATGAACATCCACCGCACCCCCTTCGCCGGGCGCAACTTCGAGTACTATTCTGAGGACGGCTTCATCTCCGGCGAGTTCGCCCGGGAGGCGTCGGTGGCCTGCTCCGAGAAGGGCGTGTACGCCTACATCAAGCATTTCGCCCTCAACGACCAGGAGGACCACCGCAGCCACGTAGCCACCTTTGCCAATGAACAGGCCATCCGGGAGATCTACCTCAAGCCCTTCCAGACCTGCATTGAAGAGCGGGGAACCACCCCCATCAAAGTTCAGGAATACGACGCGGACTCCAGGTCTTACACCGAAAAAGAGGTGGAGATCCCTGCCGTCATGGCGGTCATGTCCTCCTTCAACCGCGTCGGATGCACCTGGGCGGGGGGTAATTACAACCTGCTCACCGGAGTGCTGCGCTGTGAGTGGGGCTTTGACGGCACCATTATCACCGACTACGACGGCGGCGGCGTCATGGACACTGAACAGTGCGTCCGGGCTGGAGGCGACCTGAAGCTGACGGGCTTTGAGGTGGACGCGCCCATTGACGTGAGCAACCCCGCTTCCCAGTACTTCGCCCGTCAGGCCATTAAGCACATCCTGTACACCACGGTGAACTCCAACGCCATGAATGGCATCGTACACGGAGCCTCTGTGGGCAAGCTGCCCTTTGCCAACTACTACTTTATCCTAATCGGCGAGGCGGTGGTGGCTGCGGGCCTGATCGTGTGGGGTACGGTTGCCATCGCACGGCGGTGGAAGAAAGAGAAGGCCGGGAACTAACCGCGTCAGCGGTATGCGAAAAGAACGCCGGGATGCCGGTGATTCTATAGACCCTCATTCAGCAGCAGCCGGGCCCCTTATGGGGCCCGGCTGCTGCTGATCGAAAGGCAGATGGAGCTCTCTTGGTCCCTGTTTGTTTACAGCACATCAATTTCTGTATGGGGGAGCGACTGCTGCGCGATGGGTAAACGAACAAATTCCAAGATTGAAATTTGTGCAAAATATTAAATAATCCAAAATCAGATAGACAGGTTTTGCCGTAAAACACAATAAGCATACAACTTTAAGTAGTTTTATCGAGAAGATGTTGAATTCGGCCTTGACCTTATGCTAGATTAAAGATACTACGGATGCGGCAGAGAGCGACACAAACCGTATCTGAAAACGAAAAAAGGAGTATGATTATGAAAAAGAGAATGCTCAGTCTTGCACTTGTGGGCGCCATGTGCGTGGCGCTGCTCACATCCTGTGGCGGCAAGAAAAACACCACCTGGAAGGTCACTTGCCCCTGGGCTCCCTCCGGCGTAGCGGCCATGGTGAGCCAGCAGGCCGCCACCAAATCCACCAGCTATTCCGACACCATCACCCTGGTGGCCGAGGCCATCAAGGGCGATGCCGCCACCGTAAACACCTGGGTGGCCGACACCAAGGCCAACGACGCCCAATTGGTGTTCGTGGGCGAGGGCCTGCTGTCCATCACCTCCATCCTGGACCCGGATAAGATGCAGTTCGGCTATGAGGACTTTGTCTTTGTAGAGAACCTGTATTCCTCCATCTTCGTTCTCTCCGCTGACGCCAAGCTGAACATCAACAGCATCGCCGACCTGGAGAGCTATGTGCAGGCGGGCAATGAGATCAGCGTGGCCGTCAACGGCGCCACCGGCTCCGAGGCCTTCCTGGCCGCCGCTCTCTTCGGCGCTATGGGCGCGGGCGACAAGCTGAAGCTCACTCCCTACCAGTCCGCCGCCGAGGCCGCCCAGGCCGTGGCCCGGGGCGAGACCCAGTTCGCCGTCTCCCATCAGTCCCAGATTCTGGAGACCTATCAGCAGGGCGGCGTCACCGTGGTGTGCGCCTTCGATGAGAACGACGTCACCAACGGTCCCTTCGCCGGCGTGGAGGGCGTAGGCCAGCACGGCTACCCCTACTTCCGCAACCGCTGCTTCGTCATGGCCCGCGCCGGCACCGACGAGGCCAAGGTGAAGGAGCTGAAGGAGCTCTACGGCAAGATCCTGGCCGACCAGGAGGTCGCCGACTGGCTGCATGACACCATGCTGCTGGAGGTGGACACCATGTCCGTGGAGGACGTGGAGGCCCATATTGACAACGTGAAGAATATCGTCAACGAGTATAAGGATATCGTTGCCGGCTGATCTGAGTACCACAGCGAATTGCGGGGGAATGGGATCGGGAAGGAATCCCGCCCATTCCCCCTCTTGTTTCTTTAATCAGGAAAGGAGGTCCCCCATGAGCAAATGGGTGGAGCAGTTTAACGGCCGTATGGACGCCTGGGGCCGGAAGCTGCAAGAGAAAGAGATTCGTATCCCCGTGGACCTGGTCACCGGCATTGTGTTCTTCTTCACTGCCCTGGTGATCCTGCTGGTTATGCCGGATCAGGTGGCGGTTTCTGAGAAAGATGTGGTCAACGGCCGGGCCTTTCCGACCCTGCTGATGGTGGTGATGATGCTGTGCTGCGCCATGCTGGTGGGCAAGGAGCTGTATAAGCTGGCCACCAAACAGCCCC